>RFYI01000051.1 GCA_009921165.1 Actinomycetota bacterium
CGAGTTAGAGTTCTGCCAGCCATTTCCGCTCTATTGAGAATTCCAAATAGATCATCCGTTGGGTTCTCATCTAATTCATCAAAGGTCTTCTTGAGGTATCTATCTAAATGATCGCCGTGTCGGATACCATCTTCATCTGTGATCCAGGTGTCCGGTCCCCAGGAGAACCATTCCGCAACATCCTGCGGTCTTCCAAAGACCACACCTAAACACTGAACAATCATTTGCAGAGCTAGATCGTGAGTTACCTCAACTTCACCCTCAAAGGAACTTATGAGTGCTTTAGCTATCTTTCTGAACTCTGGTTCAAACTGGGCAACGCTCTCTCTACTAAACCAAGGGTTTAGAAGAGTCCTCATCTCTGTGTGATGAGGTGGGTCAACTTCTAGGGGTAACTGCTTGTAATCTCTAACATCCTGGTCTCCTTGGAGATCACTGGAGTACTTCTCATAGTCTCTAGCAGCAGCTCTTACCTGTGCTTGTCCTTTGATGATGTTCATTACCTAACGAACTCCTCTAATGCGCCTCTAAGCCTGACTGGGTCTATGCGCCAGTAGTTGTGTATCTTGCCGTTAATCAAAAGCACAGGAACCTCTTCTGAGTATTTGTTCCAAAGCTCTTCATCAACCAAAATGTCATGCTCAACGAGGTTCACCTGAATGTGTCTGGCGACACCGGTGTATTCAGCCCTAAAGGCCCCGACCACTGCATTGACTGTCACCCTAGCTTCATCACATAGGTGACAACCAGATTTACCAATCAGAGTTAGGTCAACGGTTGTGCTCATACGTCCAGATTATTCCAGTAATCAACCTAAACTTATCTCGTGGCCAAATCCCCTAAAAAGCCTGCTGCGGCTTTCTTTGACGTTGACAACACGCTGGTGCGTGGCTCGACGAGCTTTCAGTTTGGCAAAGTGGCATATCGCCTCAAGTTCTTCCCTCGTAAAGACTTCATCGCTTTTGCTTGGCACCAGGTTGTCTTCCTTAGTAAAGGTGAAACTGAGCATATGCTCTCAGCCATCAAAGACCGAGCGCTTGGTCTTGTCAAAGGTCGTAGTTACGACGAGATGATCAAGCTTGTTGAGAAAGTATATACGGGTGAAATCAAACAACGTATTTGGCCGGAGACAGCCAAGATTGCTAAACAACACATTGAAGCCGGTCGAGAAGTTTGGTTGATTACAGCTGCTCCTCAAGAGATGGGTCAAGAGATTGCTAAGCAGCTGGGTCTCACCGGAGCTCTTGGAACTCGTCTAGAGCACGTCAATGGAGTTTTTACCGGTGGCATAGTTGGTAAACCTCTGCACGGAAAACAAAAAGCAAAAGCGATCAGGAAACTAGCTCAGGATCGTGGCTATAGCCTAAGAAAATCTTTCGCATACAGTGATAGTCACAATGACCTTCCTATGCTTACCTCTGTAGGTCACGCGGTTGCAGTAAACCCTGACAAGCTACTAAAGATTTATGCCAAGTCAGCTGGTTGGAAGATTTACGACTTCAAGCGTAAAGAACTTCGCCCTCAAAAGAAGACTGCAAAACAAGAAATCAAAATAGGTAAACGCGGTTAAACAACAAACCCGTCATCAAGTGACGGGTTTTATTGTGTTCCTAGGAACTACTTCTTATTGCGACGTTGGTGGCGAGTCTTACGAAGCAACTTACGGTGCTTCTTCTTCGACATACGCTTACGACGCTTTTTAACAACTGATCCCACAAAGACCTCTTTATTTAGGTAAACCCCCGTAATTCAGGGGTTTTTGACGGTTCGCTTTATTCTAGCCGACTTCTTGAATGTCTGTCTTGCCCAACTATTTCCGCCTTTGAGCATAAACTCACTTACGATGACAGAAGAGCAGCCCTTTACCCTCATAGCCAAATACCCTGGCTTCGAGGTCAGGCATTATCCAACCTATGTTTTAGTGCAGGTTGAGACAAAGGGTGAATTCACATCTGCTGCTAGCAGAGCCTTCAGGCCTCTAGTGAATTACATAAGTGGTAACAATAGAGGCCAAGAGAAGTTCGCCATGACCGCTCCGGTCCTGCACGCTCCGGATAGAAAAGCAACAAATCACACCGTGAGCTTTGTGCTTCCAAAAGATGTTTCAATAAACGATCTGCCAATGCCTTTGGATGTTCAAGTGAGCACAGTTGAAGTGCCGGGACATTTCGCGGCAGCTACTAAGTTCAGAGGCTTAGCAGGCTACGAACATTTCAAATCTTTAGGCGATCGGCTAAAGGTTGACGTCAAAAGTGCTGGCCTGAATGCCGTCGGCGACCCTTACTATGCCCGATTCGATCCTCCTTGGAAACCAGGCTTTCTGAGAAGAAACGAAGCAATCGTGGCTCTTGCTGGATACCCCTCGAAAGGAAACTAATGAAAGTCAATAAAGTTCTAAGAAGTGGCATCGCTGAAGCCATGGGTGTGATGATCTTCGTCACAGCTATCGTGGCTGCGAGCTTCAATCCAACTTTTCACAATCTAGCTCTGGCTGGAACCCTAACGGTCATGATACTCATTACTGCAAGCGTTTCCGGTGGCCACCTAAACCCGGCTGTTTCACTGTTCTTCTTTGCGCGCAAAGCTATAAATCTAAAAACTCTCGCGGTTTACCTAGTCGCACAGTTATTAGGCGCTTTCCTGGGACTAAATCTGGGTTACGCCTTATCCGGAAGTACTATTACGGCGGCGTCTTCTCCTGCTGGTGTCTCTCAGTCGGGGGCTATTATTGGTGAGATTTTGGCAACAACTGTTTTGATTATCATCATCTCTCGACTAGCTTCGACGAAGCGAGAAGCGATTATCCCTTTTGCAGTTGGTATTTGGGTTCTAGCTGCCAGCACATACACCCTTACGGGTGCTCAGGCTAACCCTGCTGTTACCTTCGCACTAATGCTTCGTGATGGATTTACCCAAGATCTCCTCACGATTGTTCTCGCCGAGTTTGCTGGAGCTCTTCTAGCTCTTATCTATGTTGTGGTTCTCGATGGCGGTATCAAGAAGACTAAAAAGAAGAAGTAGCTAAAGCTCCAATAAAGTGCCTCAGGCTTAGCCTGGGGCACTTTTGTAATAACCTGAATACATGAAATCAAGCGTTCTCTTTGTCTGTGTTCACAATGCTGGAAGATCACAAATGGCAGCCGGTTACCTACGTCACCTAGCTGGTGACCGTATTGAGATTCGCTCTGCAGGAACTCAACCTAAATCAGAGATCAACGCTGTCGCTATTGAAGCCATGGCTGAAGAGGGAATTGATATCTCTAACCAAGAACCTAAGGTTCTCTCTGATGAAGCAGTTCTAGCCAGTGACTATGTAATAACCATGGGTTGTGGTGATGCTTGCCCATTCTTCCCAGGTAAGACATACCTGGACTGGGTTCTAGATGATCCAGCTGGTCAGGGTATTGAAGCAGTTAGGCCGATTCGCGACAAGATCCGCGATCACGTTGAGAAACTAATTGCAGAAATAGACGCTAAGACTTCTTAGTCTTACCCTTCACCTTTACCTGCTTAGCGGCTTTCTTAGCGCTCTGTTTAGCTTCAGATAACTTCTTGCCGATTTCTTTACCGGCCTTCTCAGAATCTAGATCTAGTTCAATATCTAGTTTCTTCTCCAGCCAGCTCTTTAGGTTATTCCCAAACTCTGCAAGAGTCTCAGCCAAATCATCTGCTCTTGCTCCTAGGTTTGCAGAACCCACCTTGCCAAACCATTTTGCTGCTTCGGTAAAGCCAACACGATTGAGTGAATAGGTTTCAGTTCTACCTTTCTTCTCAACCTTGACTAACTTGGCTGCAAGAAGAATGTTCATGTGCTTCACAACTGAGGCATCGGTTAGCTTGGTGCTCTTGATTAGAGCGGCTTTGGTCTTAGGTTCACCGGCTAGTTCTTCAATGATTCTTCTTGACTGCGGTGCTGCTAGTGCTTGAAAGACATCGGTCATTTTTGCTCCTGAGATATTTCTTTAGCTCTGGCTAGAGCTGCAGTAGTTGCTTTGAGGAAAAGATTGTGTAGTTCGCCTTCTTCAAGAACAGCAACAGCTTTCATGGTTGTTCCATTAGGGCTGGTAACAGCCCTTCTTAGTTCGGCAGGGTCACCCTGAGTCTGAGTGATTAGCTCACTAGCTCCTAGGAAGGTTTGGGTAACAAGTAGATAGGCATCTTCTTGACTAAACCCCATGTCCTTAGCAGTCTTTATGAACTCTTCCATGAAGTAGAAGACGTAGGCAGGACCTGATCCTGAAATGGTTGAGAGCGCATCAATCTTGTCTTCATCAAGCACAACAGATTTACCAACAGCGTTGAATAGTTCAACTACCAGGTTTAGCTGTTCCGCAGAAGATCTGCTTCCTGCAGCGATACCGGTAAGGCCAAGTCTGATTAGTGCTGGGGTATTAGGCATCGCTCTAACTACTGCAACAGAGCCAGGCAGATAGCTTTCAATAGTTGCAGTGGTAATACCCGCAGCAACAGAGATAACTAGAGCGTTCTCAGTAATCACCGGTCTTATCTGCTTTAGAACCTCGATGACATTTACAGGCTTCACAGCGACAAGAATTATCTGCGCACCTTCAACTGCTAGCGAGTTAGCGTTTGGTTGGTAATCAGTTGCGTAAGCCGTTACCCCATACTTTTTAGCTAATTGCTCAGCTGAATCAGTCTTACGAGCAGTTGCTTTGATGTTTTCTTTCTTGATGCCGTGTGAGAGCATGCCGGAGAGGATTGCGGTTCCCATAGAACCGGCACCCAATATGGCCACAGTGTTATCTTGCATAGAACTAGTTCAACACAAATTGGCTTGTGTTAGCACTAATAACGCCATTTACCTCAGCGTGAAGGACATAACTAGCCCCATCGGCGGGAACCGTTGGTTGCCCGTCTGCTATCGAACAGCCCGAGTCGCTTGATCTCACTCGCTGCCAATCTGCCGGAGGGTTGCTCTTTGGCTTGTTCGGCTTCAGGGTAGTCACAAAATCAACGCGTTTGACCGACTTACAGTCCTTTGATGTCCAGACGTTATCGCTTCCACTTGTAATCGAGTATGAGGTGACGCTAGATCCGACGTTGAATTTACAATCAACCGGACCCGTGTTGGTAACTGTGAACCAGAAGTATGGGGCATCACCTGGATTGAAGGCGGCTTGCGGGTCACCGCTGGAGGTTCCAACGTGTGCCTCAACGTTTACTTGCTGCGGCTGGCAATCAGAGCCAGCAACCATAGTCAAGGATTGGCTAGGAGTAAAGAAACCATTCACAAAATTGAAGACAGCTGTGACGCCAGCAAAAACCCCCCAAACAAGGCCACCCAAGACTAGAAGGCCGACGATACGACGGGCACGGACAACACTTGGGGTTGGGTAATTTTGTGGCATGAGTTCATTTTGCCAGCGTGCCGTGATTTAGAGCAGACGCAGCATGCGGGTGTTGCCAAGTGTGTTTTCTTTTACCCGAGCAAGATCTAGGAACTCAGCGATTCCGTCATCCGTAGATTCGACCATCTGGGAAAAAGTGGCCTCATCAACTGGAACATCACTGATGCTTTCAAAACCACA
>RFYI01000052.1 GCA_009921165.1 Actinomycetota bacterium
CCTTTTCTAACTTCTGCTGTTTCAGGTATTGCACTAAGTAGTGCTTTTACTGAGTCTGTGGCTGATCTTCTAGTTCGAACCTCTAGCCATCTTCCAAATAGAACAATTGTTGGCACAACAGCTGCTACTTCAAAGTAAACCTCGTGGCTACCAGTGAATACTTGCATTGCACTGTAAACGTAGGCAACAAGAACACCAAGAGACACGAGTGTGTCCATGGTTGCAGTTTTTAGTCTTAGGTTCTTGATAGCTGCCTCATGAAACGGCCAAGCCACCCAAGCTGCAACTGGGAAGGTCACTACTGCTGCTATCTGGTTCCAGTTTTTGGGCATCAGCTCATGGAACATGCTGATGATGGCTACAGGAGTTGAAATCAATGCACCTATAACTAAACGCCAGATCATCAGGGTTAGAGTTCCCCTGTCATTGCCTACTTCGTAGCCGGCGTCTCTCACTGCTTGAACTAGTAGATCTCTAGATACATCAGAGCTGGAGGTGATGTGCGCTGTTTCTCTGGCAAAGTCAACGTAAGCGTTGACACCTTTGACTTTATTCAGGTTCTTTTCAACACGACGAGCACAAGCTGTGCAGGTCATCCCCTGAATATCAAGCTCTAACTTAATTTGTAGCCAGCCTCTTCAACTGCTGCTTGGATCTCGGCTTGGTCAACGCTCTCATCAACGCTTAGGGAAGCTGTTCCAGTCTGAGATGAGACCTTTACATCCTGTGCTCCTGGAAGTTTAGCTAGCTCCTTGGTAACAGACATTTCGCAGTGACCACAGGTCATACCCTCAATTTTTAGAGCGATAACTTTGGACATGGGCTCCCTTTCGTTGCCTCAATTATCTCATTGCTGTTTAGCCAACTTGTGCTACCCCAAACAAGTCGGCATTCGCTAATAACTTAATCCTGCACAGACCTTTTACAGACTTCGGGCTTAGCATTGAGACATGCGTCTTTCTAAAATCTTCAGTTCTGTAGCTGGCATCTCACTACTAGCGCTGAGCCTTACAGGCTGTGCGACAAATGCCTCACCAACCGGTACAAATGGCAAAATGATGGCTCCAAACATGGATCACGGGTCTATGCACACGATGGCTATCACAGATAAGCAGAGCTTTGCAGAAGCTATGATTCCTCACCACCAGCAAGCTATTGACATGTCGAACTACGCCATAACCAATACATCTAATCCAGAAGTACTTGCCATTGCAGAAAAGATTTCATCCGAACAGGGTCCAGAGATTGACAAGATGACTCCGTGGCTGGCTGGCAAGAGCGTTGATTACTCGATGATGATGACCGGCATGATCTCTCCTATGCAACTAGCAACTCTTCAAGTTTCTAAAGACGGGGACTTCGACAAGCTATTCATACAATTCATGATTCAACACCACGACGGAGCAGTATCAATGGCGGGCGAGGCAATTGGAGTCAACGACCCTGAACTAACTGATTTCGCGAATGAGATTATTCGCACCCAAAGCGCAGAAATAGAAGAGCTAATGGCTCTTCAAAACAAGTAAACCTAGAAAGGAAAAAGTGGCTAACTCACCAATGAAATTTGATGTCAGCGAAATGATCGATGGCATTAGAGGTATGGTTTCATCAGCAATATCAGGAGCAAACAGAATGGGTCCAAACTCTCCAACTGACAAGAATCTCCGTATTGCAGTTATGAGTGTTCTGAAGGGTGATGCCAAAAGCGGTAAGGAGGTCATTCAAGCAATTCAACTTGCTAGCGGTGGTTCTTGGGTTCCGAGCGCTAGCTCTGTATACCCGCTACTGGAAGAGCTAACTGATGAAGGTTTGCTTTCAACCAAGATCGAGAAAGAACTGCGCGTGTATTCGCTGAGTAAAACAGGGAAAACTGCCCTAACTGATGAACTTGCAAAGGTTGAAGAGAAGAAGACCAGTAATTCATCGGGCAACAACTGGCTTGAATTGAACACCACAAATTTGAAGGCTGGAGCCAAATTGGCTCAGGCTTTGACCCAGGTTGCTCAACACGGAACTGCTGACCAACAAAAGCGTGCAGCCGATTTAGTGGATGAAACGCGTCGCAAGATATACGCAATTCTTGCTGAGGACTAGTTCATGACCAAAGAATCAGGTCTTGATTCAAAAACACGGAACGAAAGAGCACTCAAATCTAGATATCGTCGGATTATGCGGTTCGCTACCGCTGCTCTTATCCAGAGTTGGTGGTTTGAACTCATACTCCCGCAAATCGGACTAGGTCGGTTTGCTTCAAGAGGTCGCATAAAAAGATTTGCACGTTTAGCTCGTAAATTTCATGACCTAGCCGCCGATCTCGGCGGACTGATGATCAAGGTTGGTCAGTTCTTGTCCTCGCGTCTAGATGTTTTGCCCGTTGAGATTACAAGCCAACTGGAAGGACTCCAGGATGAGGTAAAGCCTGAATTGTTTTCAGAGATTCTTGAGCAGATTGAGAGAGAACTGGGCCTGCCGGTCAACCAGGCCTTTGAATACTTTGAAGAAACTCCTCTAGCTGCTGCATCCCTTGGTCAGGCACATAGAGCAAGGCTATCTCCAGTGCTAGCTCAAAGCCTGGGTTTTAGTGATGTCGTGGTCAAGGTGCTGCGACCTGGCATCGAAGAAATAGTAAGTGTAGACATCAAGGCACTGCGTAAAGTTGCAATTCTTTTGTCTAAGGTCAAGTTGATTTCTAGAAGAGCAGACGCACCAGCCCTAGTTGAAGAGTTTGCTGCCACCAGCCTGCAAGAAATCAACTACCTGAATGAAGCAAAGAATCTTGAGCGATTCAAATTCAACTTTGCAGGAGACAAAAGAGTTCTTGTTCCTGAGATTGTTTGGGAGCGAACTTCAAGAAGAGTTATGGCACTCAGCGATGTAACGGCCATCAAAATCACTGACCTCAAATCACTCCAAGAAGCAGGCATAGATCCAAACGCCGTTGCGACGGAATTGGCCAGAGTGACCTTTGAACAGTTCTTCATTACCGGCTTCTTTCATGCCGACCCACATCCAGGCAACATATTTGTTACCCCTGCACTAGCTGGTACGGATATAGCATTCAGCCTCACCTTCATTGATTTTGGCATGATGGGTGAAATTACCACTGAGCAAAGACTAAATCTACAAAAACTATTATTCGCCCTTGCCTCTCGAGATCCGAGGGCTTCGCTAGAGGCAACTCAGCGACTCAACTTCTTGCTACCAAACGTGGACACATTTGAACTGGAGAAAGCGCTAGAGACACTCTTCGAACGCTTCGGAGGATTAGGTGTTGCTGACCTGATTCAAACTGACCCGAGAGAAATTAGAGAATTGGCCCTCCAATACAGCCAACTCATTAGATCACTTCCTTTTCAACTTCCAGAGAATTACCTCTTATTGTTTAGATCTTTGTCGCTCATCTCAGGTGTCACTAGTTCGTTGAATAAGGATTTCAACCTCTGGGATGCCGTGGATCCTTTCGCGAGAACCTTACTTTCCCAAGGTGGCGGACTGCTTAGAAGTTTTGGTGCTCAAGCCCTTGACATCCTTTCAACGCTGATAAGACTCCCCCAGAAACTCGATGATTTGGCTTCAAAGATTGAACAAGGGAACTTGACATCCAGACAGCCCGAGACAGAGAAACGCCTTCGGGTCTTAGATTCAAGTGTTAGAAGGGCCACTTCGGGCATCATTTTTAGCACTTTACTGATCTCTGGGATTCTGCTTCGCAACCAAGGTGACGATCTGGGCACATTCCTGATTGGGTTAGCTATCGTCCCGCTGGTCTATGCCTTGGGCTTTTTTAGAGCCCGATAAAGATAAAGCCCCGAAGCTTTAGACTTCGGGGCTTATTTTGTGGACCTAAGGGGATTTGAACCCCTGACCCCCTGCATGCCATGCAGGTGCGCTACCAGCTGCGCCATAGGCCCGAACTCCTCTAGATTACTACATCTCCTGAGGGACTTTAATTGCCTCCAGTGAGATCACTGGGCAGTCCTTCCAGAGTCTTTCAATGTCATAAAAGACTCTGTCTTCTTCATGCATAACGTGACAGATGATATCTCCGAAATCAAGCAAGATCCAACGTCCTGTTGTCTTACCTTCTCTTCTTAGTAACTTGTGACCTGCTTCAAGCATCTTCTCTTCGATTGAATCTGAGATAGCAGCAACCCACATCAAGAGCAACTAGGTTCTCTCCTAGCTTCTCTGATGCAGCAGTAGCTGCAACCATGGTCATGTCGATGGCGCGTTTAGTTGCAGTCAATGAATTGCTTTCTTTGGTTTAGTTGAAAATGCCGAATATGACGGATAACGCTATGCCACCGGCGATTAGTAGTCCTGCGAGGGTAAGTAACCCTATAGATAAGTATGGGTTGATTCCCTTGTGAGCGCCACCTGGGATACCAGGTTGTCCTTGTGTCTTAGCTATGACACCTGATGCACGCATTGGAGGAATACCTGGAATGTAGTTAACCTGAGCATCTCTATCGAGATCTTCATCTGAGCCATCAATCATGGCAATGATTGGAATATCACCGGTTGGAGTAATCAAGCTACTTATATCAATACTTCCGGTGCTCACTACTTCACCTGAATCAGTAATCAAAGCTCCACCCTGAGTGATATCAAGCGGTGGTTCAATGATCAGGTTTGCACCGGTGAATTCACCAGTTAGAGAGTTAGAAGTCTTGAATTGCGGATTACCATCATCATCAACTTCAACCTCAGTAATCGCAGCTTCAATGTCTTTGACATCTTGAACTTCTTCTTTTGCTGAATCTTCTACTTGTTCTTTTGCAGGCTCTCTAACTACAGGGTCAACAGTTAGACCTTGCTCAGCAGCTTGACGAGCAGCAATAGCTTCTGCTTGCTCTCGCATAGCTTTTCGGGTTAGTGGTTGGTTAGGGTCAAAATTAGTCATGTTGACCATACAGTTCGTTTTTAGCTATGTATTGAACAACACCATCAGGTACCAGATACCAAACCGGTTGACTATCATCGACTCTTCTTCTGATATCAGTTGAGGAGATTGCAAGAGCTGGAATCTCAAGAGTTGAGATGGCACCCTCAGGTGCTTGAGGAATAGTGAGCTTGTGACCTGGACGACTTACTGCAACAAAGTGAGCAAGTGACCATAACCGGTCAACTTCTTTCCAAGTCAAGATCTGAGCGATGGCGTCAGCACCTGAAATAAAGAAGAGCTCTGCATCTGGATAGAGCTTCTGCATCTCAGTCAAAGTATCAAAGGTGTATGTATCGCCACCACGGTCAATATCAATTCTGGAGACCTTAAAGCGAGGATTAGATGCTGTTGCAATAACAGTCATCAGGTAACGGTGTTCAGCAGGGGTTACATTCTGCTTTTGGTATGGAGAACCGGTAGGAACGAAGACGACTTCTTCTAATTTGAAGGCAGCAGCTACTTCGCTGGCAGCAACTAAGTGACCGTTGTGAATTGGGTCAAAGGTTCCACCCATGACTCCAAT
>RFYI01000053.1 GCA_009921165.1 Actinomycetota bacterium
CCCATCTGATCAACATCACTTGGAACTTCAATATTTTTAGCTGCACCATATGGGGTGGAAAACGAGACTCCGGATGAGTTTCTAGAAGCTCTAAAACTTGTCTTGCTTACAAATTTTTACTACGCACTTGCTAATAACAAGTTGCACATCACACTCCCTGACGGCGTGATTATTTCGAAAGAGAACTGCAAAGATATCGCCATTGAACTAGGAGTTATGAATTCAGAGCCCAACCCAAACTGGGACGATTCAACTCTCGATAAAGTACAGTCTCTCAGAACAATGATTGCTCCGGACTTTGATGGGATCGCAACGTCAACTGAGTTTGAAGATTTCTATTGGGCAATCAGAGTCGGGGAAAACGCAGATGGAAAACGTGTGGGCATAGCTCGGAAGACTGGCATGTTGATAACCAGGAAGCCACCAAAATTCGAAAAGTTCCCCGGTGTAGCCAATTTTGATGTGTTTGTTTGCGTAACCGGGCACAAAGGGTCTTTGGTGCTTCGATCCCTCGAAAATCCGGCTCACGATGCCTTCGAAGAGGATCGAATCTCTGATCCCCAAAAGAGGAAAGTAGCGATGGCGAAATACTCAAGATTTGCCCAAGAGGTGCGGGATATAATCAGGACCTACGCCAAGCTAGAAGTAAATGAAGAAGAGTTAACTTCTGATTTAAACGATCTACTCTCCGGTGACTCTTCAACCGAAGCCGAAGGAAATAACAGAGTTGAATTTCCTCAACGCGTTAAAATTACGACAGGAATTAAGCCAATTCGGAGGACTTTTAGGCTGACCGGGACCGGAGGAAACGGGTCTAGGAGAGGGCGTACCCAAAGAAAAACTCGAAAGCGAAACTCAGGTGGATCAGACTTCGCCAAAGTTGTGCGAAATCCAGAAAATCTTGTCTTCATTCCAAAAGCGGAACCAGGGAAATTCGAAATTTATTTCGACTACCGAGGCAGCTTGCCGGCACGCCTGACCGTATTTAAGTCTGGGGATCATGGTTCAGAACCAACATCATTTTTGCAAGGTGCCGATAGGAAAAATTTTGCTCAAGTGACAGAAGCAGAGCGTATCGAATCAAATCGAGATAGGTTCAGAATTACGTTAGCCATACCTGGATATTCAGGCGCTGTAGAGGCTACCGTAGAGGAGGAAGTGGTGATTGATAATGCCGATTAAAGCTAAAGCGTACCCATTCCCAGTATTACAGCCGGACTTCAGAACTTTCGCAGATTCAAGCGCGTTTGATGTCGCTTTCGATCTGGAAATCGAATTGGTGGACGGAGTCATTTCCCAGAAGTTGACGCCTAAAGTAAAACTGGAGAACGACTCGATAGAGGAACTCTTAGTGGATGGAAAGGTTGGAATTTATGTTGAGATATTCGCACCTTCCTCATACCAGCGAGAGCTGCTGGAGATTTCCCTTGGGCATAAAGAGCTTGAACTTTCTGAGTTGGACTTAGCTGGAAATGTAGAGTTCACAGGTGTAATACTCGCAAAAGAGACAATAGACAAATACTTTCCATCCGATGTCATAAACGAGTTCAAAGAAATCAAAACTGGTTTCTTGATAAGTAAAAGCGATATTTTGGCATATGGTCACACAGTGGCTAAGCAAATTGATCCTGACTTTGAAGTAAAGCCTGATCTCCTGAGGGTCCAACCGGTCCCGGAAATGGAAGACCATTGGTCAGACTTCCTAATAGACGCGCCGGTGTTAACAATTCAACTTTCCTCCAAGATGATGAACTACTGGCAGGCCTATAAGCAAGACAAAACAAAAAAAGCAGTTTTATTCACCAATATATACAGAGATTGCATCGAAGCCGCTGTTGATTTTATTCAGGAGGGTTCAAACCAAGAATATGCTTGGATTAGAACTCTGATTGCAGAGGCTCAAAGGCGAAACATCGACATCGAAGACGGCGACCCAAGAGATGTTGCGGCAGAGCTCTTATTCGACAAAGGGTTTGGGAAAATAATTGGGCTGGAGGTAGAGGGTGCCTAAATTGCACGCAGTCACTAGCAAAGCTTTGGAAAAGCTCCGGACAGCTGAAAGCATTTCTGTTGCGGACCTCTGGTCAGGAGACTTTAATAAATTTGTAACCTCAAATCCTGACTGTTTTGCGGCCACTAGATTCGATACTTTGGTCTTCCCTGTTTTACGTGTTGGGTCAGGTCGAGAAAAAGGTAAGTTTGACAAAGATAATGCGAAAGCTCTTTACAGGGCTTTGTCTGATTTGACACCTGTTGAGTCGATCGACGAGCGATTTTGGGTATCAGTTACACTCCAGATTTACCCTGACTATCTCAGAAATCGTTGGCCGTGTTCTGACGTATTAAAATTAGAAAATCATTTGCAGAATCACCTATTTGCAACTTCTGCTCGAAAGCGATTCAGGGATCAAGCTGTTTCGAGACTTTGGTGGGCGGCCCGGTTCGTCAATAGAAACCTTCAAGACGTTTCGGACCACGCATTCGAGGTGTTCTTTGATTTGGAGTCAGATGTTTATAGTCAATTATCAACTCGCCCAACACTTGTTTCTGTGAAAAACCTTGCCAAGGCGGTTATTGAAATTACTCACGGAGCATTTCTAGGTTCAGGATCTACCTCCAAAATCTATATTCGCGACGAGTACAGAAAATTCCTGTCTGATGTCGATTTAGCCAGCGGTCGACAACTTTTACCCCACCAGGACTATGAAGAAATTTATGATCTAGTTAAGAAGCTTTTTGACGAAAGATTTCCGGCTACTTAGGCTAACTCAGTAGAGTAACTTCCTCCAAAGTTGGAGGCTCACAACCAGCTCTCTCACAGGTAATGCTTGCTGCTATGCCTGCGGTTTTTACGTATATGGCTAGTTGTTCTGTCGGTAGTGAGGCTAGTTTCTCTAATGGATTTTCCCCTAGGTAGTTGTTTTCTTCTAGTTGACCTAGGAGGTGAGCTATGAAGGTATCTCCTGCTCCAACAGTGTCAACAACAGTAATCTTTCTTGCTGGGACATCTACTGTTTCGTTGTTTCTATAAATCCTGGTTCCTTGAGAACCTCTGGTTAGAAGAACTATCTTGTTGGTGTTGTTAATCCATCTGTTAATGATCTCGGTTAGATCTGAATCCGGTTCAAGGTCATAGAGCCATTCGATGTCTTCATCGCTGGCTTTGATGATGTGTGAGAAAGAGTTGACTCTTTCAACTCTTTCTCTTTCTTTTGCTCTGTCAAAGCCAAGAGCTGCTCTGATGTTGATGTCATGGCTAATGGTTAGTTCAGTGGAGAGCTCTTTAGCCCAAGCTTCAATGACTTTGTTGCCTGGTTCCATAGCCATGGTTAGACAACCAAACTCTATGGTGGTGGCTTTTAGTTCTCTAAGGGCTTCTCTTGATGGTAGTTCTTGTGTGCTCCAACCCCAGTCAGCTGTTCCATTGGTATAGAAGTTGTATGTTGGGGAACCTTGAGCATTAACACTGATAACTGCAAGTGTTGTTGGTTCATCAGTGTTTATGCTCTTATCCAGGTTGACGTTATTGCTTAGTAGTCGTTCTTTGATTAGACCGCCAAAGCGATCACTTGAGATTCTGGCTAAGAACATGTGGTTGGTGTTACGTCTTGCTAAGGCAAGAGCTACGTTAGCGTTGGCTCCGCCAACTACTGCCTGGAATTGACCTTTGATTTCTCTTGATTCAATAAGGTCAATTAGGGCTTCACCAATAACTACGATCATTTGCTCCCTCGTATTTCAGCTAGACGTGCTTTAACTAGTTTGGAGACCAGTTTCTTAGGCAATACCTGGTCAACTCCAAATTGGAAGGAGTTCTTTGAAACAACAAAGTCTTTGAGGTCTTCAGTGAAGGTTCCTAATAGTTCAGAGCTAGGAAGAGAGAAAGACATGTGTGCTTTGTGAGCACAGAGTCCAACAACGAACTTGTCCTGGTATTTGAACATGGCTGATTTCCAAGCCACTGTTTGCTCGAGCTTCGGCTCTATTTCAAGAAGGAGCTTCCGCATAGCTTCTAAGGTCTTAGCCTTAGTTGGATCTTGAGCCTTTATATAAGCTGTTACTTCACTTGCTGACATAACCCCAAGTTTATTGGGGCTGAAGTTAGTTATAGAACATGAAGATCTGGTAAGCCCCGATACAGGTAACCACTAACAGAAGCATGATGGCAGCACCCCAACTTACAAGAAGCCGTCTATCACCTGTTTTGTATGCAAATGTTCCGGCAACCGAGAGCGTAGCTAGTTCTAACACGACAATCAGCACAGCTATAGGCAAGTCAGTGACAGAACCCAGATTGTAAAGAAGGGCAGCGCTGATTATCAGAAAGACCAGAACTCTTTGATTGAGGACTTTGTTTCTTTCCGTAGTTGTTGATGACTCTGCAATTGGAGTTCTAAGAGATTTGAAAATTGCAAGCCCTAAAGCCATCAAGCCGAATAGTAGGCCAGACCAACAAACGATTGCTATGGGAATGATAAAAACCATGAGGAGGGGCATAGCATTGCCCGGTTGATTCCAGTTGGGACTAAAGATCCATTCAATGGTTTGAGCACACCAAGGCAAGCTAATTGAAGTTAGCACGACTCCTAGACCTGCTAAGAGTATTGAGGAGAGACCCTGAAGCTTGGTTACATTCTTGGATTTTGGCACTTTCTAACCCCTTTCACAGTTGGGATTCAAGGCCCCAACCGACCAAATCTTTCTAAAAACACTCTAGAAAAAGATCGGCTGTGCTGGGAGTCTCATGTTGTCCCCAATTTGGGGGACCACTCATGGAGATTGGCTAACTCTTAGACAACTAGGCTCAAAGTATGAATAAATCACTCAAAGTGGCAACATCATTCGTTCTTATCGGTCTTAGCGCAGCTTGGTTTGGTTTCATGGTCGCTAACTGGATTGGGCTCTATGAGTCTCCTAACTACAGCTCTCGTGGTGCGCTACTTTATGGTTATGACTCTCTGACAAGACCAAGTACATTCATCTTCCTAGCTGCTTTGACTTGTTTAGCAGTGTTCTCAGGTCTTGCATACAGAATGACTGATGTTCTGGTGGCTAAGAAGACTCCTGGTGCCTTACCGGTATTTAGGTTTGCAACTGTTGGTGTAATTGTTTCTTTAGTTTCTCTAGTCATCTTTGCTTTGAGTGCTTTCTTTGCTTCATTCAACGGTGTTAGCAGTAATGGCAAAGGTATTGCCGATCAACTTATTGGTATCTATCTGCCGATTATCTTGGCTGC
>RFYI01000054.1 GCA_009921165.1 Actinomycetota bacterium
AGACGACATCAGAAAAGCAGAAGTCCTAGCTGCTAGTGATGCTGGGGTTATTGGGGTTGAAGAGGGCTAAATAACAGTTAGGGTTCCTGCCTTCTGCTATGCGGGAACGGGTTTAGTATCCATATAGGAACTAAAACTGTTGAAATGCGGGTCCAGTAACTTAGAATGTTCGCATGAGCGCAAACGAACTTATAAATCTATGGGGAAACGAAGTTAGAATTCCAAACGTCCTAATTGGGCCAAATTTAAATCTAGTTCAGGTGAGAGGGTTTGCAAGTCTTGACTTTCTTGCAGATATTAGCGGAGCTGATGTCTTCGACATGGTGGACAATCCCGATGGCACCCAACGCGAATTGAAAAAACCTCATGCCAAAGAGGCTTACCAATATGCTGTAGGTTCAGTCGATGCTGACCCTGATGAAGATCCGCGAGCTTTTACTGAAGTAATTTTGAACGCTAGAAACAGCGATGCAGTTTCTTTTGAGGTATCAGGCCAGAAAATCAATTTTGAAGAAATCGATTTGTCGGAAGAAATAAGCATCGTAGCAGACCTAATCATTAACTTAGAACAACTAACCTATCCTGCAGAAGAATACAACCCAGACATCAGTCGCGTGGATGGAAACCATAGGCTAAGTGCGATTGAGAAAATATCCCAAAGGGATCCGGAGCGAATCTTCCCAGTTACATCCTTCGCTCTTTTTGTTAATTTGACAAAGCAGCAAGAGCTTAAAGTTTTTTCAGACATTAACGGAAACCAGCAGAAGATGGACACTAGCCACTTGGTAAACATTTTGGCTAATCAAAAAGGTGACACGATTCTTTTGTCGAGCAAGAGCAGGGCAAAGTGGTTTGCCAAACGACTCTCCGTGGTCGACGGGCCTTTCGAGGGGCTGGTATTTATGGGCGGTTCTAAAAAAGGCTTGAAAAAGGCTAATGGAGTTGTCCCCCCACTCACGCTCACAGGGCTCACGTCGATGCTCGTTCACACACTTAGAGGGCTTGAAGAGGTTATTGCCAAAGACTTCAGTACTGAAAAATGTGGGAAAGCCGCTGCAGGTGACAAAGAAGCTTCAGCATACATACTTAGTCGAGCGGAAGCGCTCAATCTATTAATCTCCAGATTCTGGAACGCTGTCAAGGAAGTCTTTCCTGAAGCTTGGAATGACAAGAAGAAATCTACATACGTGCTATACGACTCAACTGGAAGTGTAGCGCTAAGTCAGCTCGCGGGTTCAATGATAAACCTGGCGATAACAGAAAAGAAGATCGAGCAAAGTGATTTTGTAGCAACCCTTTTAGGAATGCGTGCTGAGGGGATTACGCTCACCAAATCTTCATTCCCCTCCGGACTTGCTGGTTTGGCGGGAACGAAGGTGATATACGAAGCTCTTGTCGAGGCGAAGAACTCAGGTGATTCTGGACTATCTGGAGTGCTGGGCCAACTTATCGAAGAGCCTAAATCTAAGTTAGATGGATAAATCGCCAGACTCGAAGCAAGCCAAGCTTTGGGCTCTCACAAATATCTTTTGCTCATCTGAGTTGCTTTGGTCAAATAAGCTCAGCGATGAAAAAGAGCCAGCGTACACCAAACGCGTGCTAGTACCCCAATTCTCAGCCTTCGCTGAGAGCTTGAACGAAAAGCAACTCAATATAAATAGTGATGGAATGACCGATCGACCTCGGCCAGTAACACTCAACGGAGCACAAGATTTTTATCCTGATATGTCACTAGATCTATATGGCGATAGAGGGATTGCTGTGGAAGTTAAGTACCTATCGAAGAAATCTTATTCAGATGCACTTTCCAAAGCGCTCGGCCAGGCAATTCTTTATAGTGCATTTGGATACGTTGGAGCAGTTGTGTTACTAATTTCAAAGTCGGGTGAAAATGAAATTGCGGCCAAAGATTTGAAGATACTTAATTCTGGGCTAGAAGCGGCTTATGTCTCTGTGCACATCGTTCACCAGAATCTGGGAGCTGTAACTTCCTAGGGCTATCCGAAATGAACAGTAGCGCTAACAGCTATCTCAGGAAATTAAGGGAAACGAAATAGAACATGAAAGTGCCTTAATAAGCAAAGTGAGATATCGATCAGGCGACATCGGAAAAAAAGAAGGCCTAGCCACCAATTGATCGAACCCAGCTAACCCAGCCGATAATTGTGGAAGCTCGTCTCCGGATTACAGACTCACTAGCTTCTGCTTGAAAAATATGCTCGAAGTCTCGCTCCATTACTTTGTACAAGGAGGACCTGGCGTCTGGTTTTGAATCAAAACCTGGCTCAGAGAGAAGGAATCTAAAACTCTCAAGTTGAGACATCTGACGTATTAGTATTTCTCGACGACCCCGCCCTGATGCTTGAGAGTAACTAATGCCCAAGTCGCTCAGGCTAATCTGTCCAGGTGCCGTTTTTATCGCTAAACCAAGGAATCGTAGTGCATTTGCATAATAATCAGATTGACGTTCGTCGAACTCAAAGTGTTCGGCGAGAGAGTTCTTAGTCGCGACTCCTTGCTGCAAGAGTTCCAAAATTTCTTCGTATTTTGAAACGTCGTCGGCTTGCGGAAATGGCACGTCTTCAGATGTAAGCGCAACGGGGCCTTTATCCACGGACTGCTTGACTGATTTCGGTGTGAAGGTAAAGGACCCAATGGTAAAAAGGTGATGGTTTACGAGTTCTATGGAGGAGAAGTTATCCTCTTGGGTGAAGCGATATTCACCTATGTTGTAGACATCTCCCTGCTTGTACAAGAGGAATGGTTTTACAGGTTTTGAAATTCGCGTCTTC
Source organism: Actinomycetota bacterium (assembly GCA_009921165.1). Taxonomy (GTDB): domain Bacteria; phylum Actinomycetota; class Actinomycetes; order Actinomycetales; family Microbacteriaceae; genus Rhodoluna. The sequence continues at coordinate 2,793 of RFYI01000054.1, forward strand.
CAGTTCCTGAAGGGAAAGTACAGTTGCCTGACGTTGAAGTTGTCGTTGAATGTGTTCTTGGCTTCGAAAAGATGAAGCCCTGATTCGCTTTCGTAGCCAGCATCAATTTCCATTGTCGATCTAAGATTCTCAAGCTCGATTTGCTCGACATCCCTTAGCGTGGAATTGATTGTGAATTTGAACTCCCCAGAGCCCATTCTTCCGCTGACAGTAGGGAAGGCTGGCTCTCCTAAGATTTCCTCTAGCAATCCGGTGCTGAACAAAAGATTTAATGCGGCAGCTTCCGAGTATACGGCGCTCGAATCTAGAGATTGAAGGTCATTCTTTGGCCAAAACTCAACTGCTGCCCTGAGTTCATCTTCGCTTGGTTTAGCTACATCACAGAAGATGTTGAACGCACCTACCAGATAGGAGCTTCTTGAATTTGGCAGAATTCCCCAATTATTTTTCTTGAACAGGTCAGGTAAATCCTGTGATTTGTCGAACTTCGCATTGAGCCGAGGTTGGACGCCGATTTCATGGAAGTCTGAAGCCTTGACCTCAACTACCTGGTTATCAAGAATTTTTGATTCCAGCGATAACTTCTCGTTGAGTTTGTCCCAGTTCTTAGACACTTCCCCCATTTGTTTTACTTACCCTCAATTAAAACTTCTGTAATCCGTTTTCGTGAGCTTGCTTTTGCTGCGATCCCGCGACTTATCCCAACTGTGTGAATCTTAAAAAACTTTTTATCCTTGTACAACTCGCGAACGATTTCATTGTCGGAGTTACTCAGTAAAACTCGAGCACCTTTCTCGACCAGACGCGCAGCCTCGTCTCTGAGCGCTTCCTGATCAGCAAGGCTGAAACCTTGGCTTTGATAAGAGGTGAAACTTGCAGTAGGTGAGATTGGAACATAAGGAGGATCAAAATAGAAGCTATCTCCACTTTTACCCATGCGCGCTAGTTCCTTGTAGGAAGCGTTAAGTATCGCCACTCGATCTTTGCCGGTTGAGGTTTTTGACATTAAGAAATTGTGCAACCTGTATATCTCTATTTCGTTCACAATGTTTGGTCGTACATATGACCCAAATGGCGTATTGAATTGACCAGACTGGTTCACCCGGTATAGACCGTTGAAACAAGTCTTGTTGAGGTACAGCACCCTAGCGGCTCTAGTTACGGCCGATGTGCTGCTCCATCCCTGGGTCCGGTCCATATTCCGAATCTTGTAGTAAAACTCTTCATCATTCCTGAATTCCTTAAGTTTTCGGACAAGCTCTTTAGGTTTTGCCTTTACTACTTCATAAAGGTTGATCAGTTCGGTGTTGACATCTCCAGCAATGAGTTGATTGTCGATTGTTTGGCTAAAAATTACTGCTCCACCACCCAAGAACGGCTCGAAAAACCGATTTCCTGGCTCAGGTTTATGAAGCAGTTTCTGGATTTCAGGAAGGAGTGCTCGTTTTCCACCAACCCACTTCAGGATCGGCGTCGCAGGTTCGAAAGTTGTTTCCTGCGGGGGGAAGAGGCTGAGATCGAGTGACATTAATGAAAAGTCTAAGAGCAACAACCGACTTTCGATGCACGCCTGTGTAAAACTTGACCCATGGCTAAAGACATTAACCCACCTAGAGGTATGAGGGACTTTCTGCCTGCCGAGAAGGCTAAGCGGGAGAGTGTTTTAGGGGTTATTAAAGGTGTTTATAGCTCTTTTGGGTTCCAGGAGGTTGAGACTCCTGCTTTAGAGAACCTAGATCGTCTGACTTCAGGTCAGGGTGGGGACAACGAGAAGCTTGCTTACCGGGTCATGAAAAGAGGAGCAGAGCTTGAAACTGCTCTGACTAATCCTTCTGATGTTGATGGTTTGGCTGACCTAGGGCTTCGTTTTGATCTGACTGTTCCTTTGACTAGGTTCTATGCAACTAATAGAGCTTCTTTGCCTACTGTTCTTAAGGCTATTCAGATAGGTCCAGTCTGGAGAGCGGAGCGACCTCAGAAAGGTCGTTACCGTCAGTTTGTTCAGTGTGACATCGACATCATCGGTGATGACTCTGTTCTTGCTGAGATTGAGTTACTAACTGCATCTCTTGCTACTTTGGATGCTCTGGGTTTAACAGATGCTGTGATTCGTGTGAATCATCGAGAACTGCTGCTTTCTTTACTTGATTCTTTTGGAGTGAAGGAAGCAGATCGTTCTTCTGCTCTTATTACTTTGGACAAGTTAGACAAGATTGAGATTTCAGGTGTTGTTGCTGAGTTATCTGAGCGTCTAGGGGAGAGTGTTGCTGCCAAGGCTAAGGTTTGGTTGGAAGATGCTGATGTAACTGTTCCTTCAGTTCTTGCTCCTTTGTTCTCTGCTGCAGCTGTTGGTCGTTTACGCTTTGAC
>RFYI01000055.1 GCA_009921165.1 Actinomycetota bacterium
GACCGTGAAGGTGTTGACGTTCGTTTCTACTCAGTTATCTATGCAGCGCTTGAAGACATTGAGAAATCACTCAAGGGAATGCTCAAGCCTGAATTTGAAGAGGCTCAACTTGGTTCTGCTGAAGTTCGCGAGATCTTCAAGTCATCTAAGGTTGGCACAATCGCAGGTTCCATCGTTCGTTCAGGTTCAATCAAGAGAAACAGCCTTGCTCGTATTTCACGTGATGGCAAGATGCTTGCTGAGAACCTAAAGATCGACTCACTAAAGCGTTTCAAGGACGATGCAACTGAAGTTAAGACTGACTTCGAGTGTGGTATCGGCCTTGCTGGTTTCAATGACATCCTGATTGGTGACATCATCGAAACCTACGAAATGCGCGAGAAGCCGAGGGTCTAATGGTTGATGCAGCTAGAGCAAGAAGGCTGGCTGAGCGAATCAAGGTTTTAGTTGCAGTTGCTCTTGAGAAGGTCGTGAAAGATCCCGATCTTGGATTTGTGACTCTCACCGACGTCAGAGTTACACCTGATTTATCTCATGCCAAGATTTTCTATACGGTATTTGGTGATGCAGCACAGAAGACTAAGAGCGCTGAAATCATTGAACGTCACAGAGGCAAGATCCGTGGTGAAGTTGGCCATCAACTTTCCATAAGGTTAACTCCAACCATTGAATTCATCTCTGATGAAGTACCCGAGACAGCAGCTCATATGAATGATCTGTTAGCTCAAGCCAGACAAAGAGATGCAGAACTTGCAAAGCTTGCAAAGGAAGCCGAATTTGCTGCCGGTGAGAATCCTTACAAGGAACCTAAAGTAATTGACGAGGGCGAGTAGATTTTGTTGACCCCAGGGTTGTTGCTGGTTGACAAGCCTGCAGGTATGACAAGTCACGATGTCGTAGCTAAAGTTCGTAAACTTGCTGGAACTAGAAAAGTAGGGCACGCCGGAACTTTAGATCCGATGGCAACTGGGCTACTGGTACTTGGACTTGAATCTGCGACCAAGCTATTAACTTTTATCGTTGGTGCCGATAAGACTTATGAAGCAACCATTCGCTTGGGTTCAGCTACAGTCACAGATGATCGTGAAGGCGATGTTCTATCTCAAGCGACGAGCGAAGAGTTAGCTAAAGTTTCCGACTCTGACATCTTGAAAGAGATTGCAACACTCAGAGGGGACATCCAGCAAGTGCCATCTCAAGTCTCAGCCATCAAAGTTGATGGTGAACGAGCATACGCTAAGGTGAGAGCTGGCGAAGAAGTCCAACTAAAAGCGAGAGCTGTTAACATTGCACAGTTTCAAGTAATTGGTGCGATAAGGCATTCTCACAACGCTATTGATTTAGATGTTGTGATTGATTGCTCCTCTGGAACTTATATAAGAGCACTTGCCAGAGATCTAGGCGCAGCACTTGGTGTTGGTGGACATCTGACTGAACTTAGAAGAACTCGCGTCGGGGGATTCAAGGTTGTAGATGCCTTGGAGCTAAGTAATGCTCAACCAAATTATCTACCGCTAATCCCAGCCATTGATGCCGCGAGTGGTTGTCTCCCAGTTCTTGAGATTGCTGAGTCTGATGGACTTGCTCTTCGTCAAGGTAAAAGAATCAAAGGGCATGTTGACAGTCCGACTGCGGTTACCTGTGGTGCTGTGCTGGTTGGGGTAGTTGAATCAGCTGGAGAAAATTCACTGAAATCTTTAGTGATTTTTAGCGATGAGGTGCCAAGTGTTTGAGTGGGCTTACCAAACACAAGCGTTTTACGCGCTTTTTGCCGGACTTTTTGTAGTTGGTTTGGGCATTTTTAGACGTCCACCTTCGTGGCTTTCAGTAGGTGTTATCGCAGTAGTTGAAGGGCTTTTGTTAGTCCAGTTGGCTGTGACAATAGTTCTAGTTTCAACAGGCTCCTCGGCTAAGGGAGATACCGTGGAGTTTTTTGGCTACATTTTGACTGCCCTGATCGTGCCCCCTGCGGCTGTTGGCTGGGCAGTGATCGAAAGAACAAGATGGTCAACCCTTGTAATTGGTATCAGTGGGCTAACGGTAGCGGTTATGTTGGTTCGAATGTGGCAAATCTGGTCAGGTATCAGGTTCGGGGCAGCCTAAGTTGTTTACCTTCCGTTAACCGACACTCTAACTTTACGCAAGCCTGAATAGGCACACTATTGTCATGAGCAAATCCTCCGTCGATAAGCCTGTGGTTGCTAGACGCAAACTATCCGCTGGCCCTCTTGGCACAGGGGACAAGTGGTTCTTTAGAACTACCTCAATTGCGGCCTATTTCTCGTTTGTCCTTGTTGCGCTCGTTTTGGTTTTTCTTTTCCTAAAAGCTTGGCCAGCTCTTCAAACTCAGGGTGTTGACTTTATCTTTGGAACCAAATGGATAGCCGAGGATGGTCAACCTCTAATCATGCAAATCGGCCCGATGATCTACGGATCAATGCTTATCGCCTTGGTCGGAGTACTAATTGCAACACCAATGGCCATTTCACTGGCATACATGATTGTGTTCATGCTCGGAACACGTCTAGCCAAGGTCGCTACGACACTTATTGACCTGCTTGCAGCTTTACCTTCAGTAATCATTGGTCTTTGGGGTTTCTATGTTTTCACTCCAGTTGCAATCAACTGGGAAACCACCCTTCATCACTATCTTGCCTGGATACCGATTTTCCAAGTCGAAAACGTAGACAACGCGTTTAGAGGATCTCCTTTTATTGCCGGTTGGATTGTGGCAGTTATGATCGTCCCAATTGTGACCTCGGTTACCCGAGAGATTTTTAGCCAGTTGGATAGAGATTTGATCAACGGAGCTATCGCTCTTGGTGGCAGCAGGCTCTCAGTATTCCGCAAAGTTATTTTGCCAACATCTTCTGGCGGTGTTGTCGGTGGTGTTCTGCTTGGCTTGGGTCGTGCTCTCGGTGAAACAGTTGCAATCTTTTATGTGCTACAAATCTCATTCGATATCAACTGGGGAAACTTGCTAGAAAGCCACGGTGGTGGAGTTGCATCTTGGATTCTGGCCCGTTTTGGTGAAGCTTCTCCTGATGAAATCTCGGGACTGATGGCCGCTGGTTTGGTGCTCTTTGTGATCACTTTGATAGTGAACTTCCTTGCCAACACAATCGTAAATAGGTCACAGCCTTGGAGGAAGATCTAATGAGTTTTGCTCCTAGACCGCTAGTCCAGCCTTGGAAACGGGCTAACAACACCCGCACGTTACTCATCCTTTTAGCTTCTGTCTTGCCTGCAGTTCTTACAGCCTTATTGGTTCTATTTACAGGATTTGATGCCAACCTAGCTGTGTTGGCGGTGTTCTTACCATTGCAAATAGTCGCAGCTGGATTAGTTGGCTTGAGTGCTTATGGCAAAAGGGGATTTGGCGACGCTCTGCTTATTGTCATCACAATTTTCTTCTCTGCTTTTGTTTTGATCTTGCTCCTTTCAGTATTTATTTCTGTTATTACTGAAGGTTCAAAAGCAATGAGCATCCAATTCTTGACTCAAAACAATGTCTACATCTCAAATACGACCTCACTTGACTACGGTGGTGTTGGAAATGCGATTTTAGGTACGATCCTGATAGTTGGTATCACTACGATTTTGGCAGTTCCACTCGGCATCGCAATGGCTGTTTATCTAACTCAGAGCCAATCTAAGCTTCGCGGTATGGTGAGAACCGTAACCCAGGCTCTCAGCGGACTGCCTTCTGTAGTTTCTGGTTTGTTCGTTCTATCAATAATCGTAACTTTTGGCTTCTCAAAGTCCGGAATTTTTGGTTCACTTGCTCTCTTCCCACTGATGCTTCCAACGGTAGCTAGAGTCGCGGAAGAAGCACTCAAGCTCGTTCCTTCAGATTTGCGTTTGGCTGCTTTAGCTCTTGGTGCTCCAAACTACAAAGCATTCTTCCAAGTGATTCTTCCAGCTGCTAAATCAGGTTTGATTACAGCTTTGCTTCTCGGCTTAGCTCGAGTCATTGGTGAAACTGCTCCGCTACTGCTGACCGTAAACGTAAACAACGGAACCTCTTGGGATCCATTCAACGGACCAATGGAGACATTGCCAGCATATGTCTACGGCTACCTGTCCTCGTCATTTAGCTCAGCTCACCAACGAGCTTGGGGAGCCGGTTTGGTTCTTCTAATTCTTGTTGGAGTTCTCTTCGGTTTAGCCCGTTTCTTGGGCAGAGCCAAATCTTTGAAATCAAAACCAACTAAACAGAAAGCAAGCAAATGAACAGCTTGACTAAAGCGTCTACATTAAGTTCGGAAGATATCAGCGTTTGGTTCGGCCAACGCCAGGTCTTGAGTAACGTAAACCTCACCTTCCCTGCCAATAAGGTAACAGCGTTGATTGGGCCTTCAGGTTGCGGCAAGTCGACCTTCATTCGCACTTTGAACCGCATGCATGAACTGATCCCTGGTGCAGGACTTTCAGGTTCGGTTTTCCTTGATGGTGAGGATATTTACAGTCAAGATTTTGACGCGGTTACCGTGCGTATCAAAATTGGGATGGTTTTCCAAAAGCCGAACCCTTTCCCAACTATGTCAATCAAAGACAACATTCTCAGTGGTTTACGCCTGAGTGGTCGCAAAATCGGCAACGCAGAAGAGCTTGTTGAGACGTCCCTAAGAAGAGCCTCAATCTGGAATGAAGTCAAGGATCGCCTAAATGATCAGGCTATTTCGCTATCCGGTGGGCAGCAGCAGAGACTCTGTATTGCAAGGTCTTTAGCCATGGATCCAGAAGTTTTACTTATGGATGAGCCGTGTTCAGCCCTAGATCCTGGCTCAACCCGACGTATCGAGGAAACTATCAAGGAACTTAGCTCTAGCATGACCATCGTTATTGTGACCCACAACATGCAGCAAGCACAGCGTGTTTCTGACCAAACAGCCTTTTTCTTAGCCGATGACAACACACCTGGTGGGGTAGTGGAGTTTGGTGCTACGGAGCAGATCTTCAATGGTCCTATCGACCAGCGAACCAATGACTACGTAAACGGGCATTTCGGCTAGATATATATCCAAAAGTTAACCTGTTCTTAGCCAAAACGCTAGCAAAAG
>RFYI01000056.1 GCA_009921165.1 Actinomycetota bacterium
GGGAAAACTAACCTTGATGAATTCGCTATGGGTTCTTCAACAGAATTTTCAGCATATGGGCCTAGCAAGAACCCTTGGGATCTCTCTCGTATCCCCGGTGGTTCGGGTGGTGGATCTTCTTCTGTCGTTTCTTCTTTTCAAGCACCGATGGCTATTGGTTCGGATACTGGTGGATCAATTAGATTCCCAGGAGCTGTAACGGGAACTGTTGGAATAAAGCCAACCTATGGAGCTGTTTCAAGATATGGGCTTATTGCCTTAGCTTCTTCATTGGATCAAATTGGTCCGGTTGCTAGAAATGTTTTGGACGCTGCCTACTTGCAGGATGCTATTGCCGGGCACGATCCACACGACAGCACCTCCCTAACCAGCTCTCTTGGTTCAATGGTCGAAGCTGCTAAAAATGGATCTTTGAAAGGTAAGAAAGTTGGTCTTATCAAGCAACTCTCTGGTGCTGGCTTCCAACAAGGTGTTCGTAACCGTTTCGCTGAAGCACTCAAACTTCTAACTGATGCAGGAGCTGAGATTGTTGAAGTGGATTGCCCATCATTCGAATATGCAATCGATGCCTATTATCTAATCCTTCCAGCTGAAGCTTCAAGCAACCTAGCTAAGTTTGACTCTGTTCGTTTTGGTATGAGAGTAACTCCAGAGGGTAACCCGACCATCGAACGAGTTATGGCGGCTACCCGTGAAGCAGGTTTTGGACCTGAAGTAAAGCGAAGAATCATTCTTGGAACCTACGCACTTTCTGCTGGATCATTTGACAAGTTCTATGGCGCTGCACTGAAAGTTAGAACACTAATTCAAAGAGACTTCGATGCAGCTTTTGCTAAAGCTGATGTTCTAGTCTCACCAACCGCTCCAACAACAGCTTTCAAGTTTGGTGAGAAGGTCTCAGATCCTTTGGCTATGTATCTAAACGATATTGCAACTATTCCGGCTAACCTTGCCGGTATTCCAGGTATCTCGGTTCCTATTGGTTTAGCGGATGAAGATAACCTTCCAGTTGGTATTCAGTTCCTAGCACCTGCTCACAAAGATGCAGCGCTCTATGAAGTTGGTGCTGCTCTTGAAGGAATCCTTGAAGGCATCTGGGGTAAACGCATGATGGATTTTGCACCTGAGTTGGAGGTCAACTAATGGCTAAAGCTAACTTGATGGATTACGAAAAGGCAATTGAACTCTTTGAAGTAGTGATTGGTCTTGAAGTTCACGTTGAACTAAATACCAACACCAAGATGTTCTGTGGTTGTCGCAATGACTTCGGTGATGAACCTAACACCAACGTATGTCCTATTTGTATTGGTTTACCTGGATCACTTCCAGTTGTAAACGGTAAGGCCGTTGAATCTTCGATTTCTATCGGTCTTGCTCTTGGCTGTCAGATTGAAGCCAACGGAGGGTTCTCAAGAAAGAACTACTTCTATCCAGATCTTGCTAAGAACTACCAAACCTCACAGTTCAAAGATCCAATTGCCTTTGATGGTCAATTGGATGTTGAAGTTCCTTCAGGTAACAAGTTCACAGTGTTGATCGAACGAGCACACATGGAAGAAGATGCCGGAAAACTCACACACATTGGTGGAGCTACCGGCCGTATCCAAGGCGCTGAGTATTCACTAGTTGATTACAACCGTGCCGGCGTTCCACTGGTTGAAATCGTTACCAGACCAGTCTTTGGTGCGGGAGCAGAAGCTCCTGAACTAGCAGCAGCTTATGTTCGACTAATTAGAGAGATTGTTAAAGCTCTCGGTGTCTCTGAAGCTCGTATGGAAAGAGGAAATGTTCGTTGCGATGCCAACGTTTCACTTCGCCCACACGGTCAAGAAAAACTAGGCACCAGAACAGAGACTAAGAACGTCAACTCACTCAGATCAATTGAACGTGCAGTGAGATACGAAATCCGACGTCAAGCACACATCCTCGCCGGTGGTGGAACCATAATCCAAGAGACACGTCACTGGCATGAAGACAAAGGTGCCACCAGCGCTGGAAGACCTAAGTCTGATGCTGATGACTACCGTTACTTCCCTGAACCAGACCTAGTTCCAGTTCAGCCATCGAAAGAACTTATCGAAGCACTTCGAGCAAAGCTACCTGAGAACCCAGCAGATAGACGCAAGCGTCTAGCTGCTGAGTGGGGCTTTGCCGAGATGGAGTTCAGAGATGTTGTTAACGCAGGTCTGATGGACTTCATTGAAGAAGCAGTAGCGCAGGGAGCAAAACCTCAAGCTGCTCGTAAGTGGTATTCAGGTGAGATTGCCCGTATTGCTAACTCTGAAGATAAAGATGTTTCAGAAATGCAAATCACACCTAAGCAGGTAGCGGAACTTGCAACCCTTGTTGAATCAGGCAAAATCAACGACCGCATTGCTCGTGAAGTTCTCTCAGCTGTATTGGCAGGAGAGGGTTCCCCTCAGGAGATTGTTGCCTCAAGAAACCTTGAAGTTGTCTCTGATGATGGCGCGCTCATTGCTGCCATTGATGAGGCCCTAACTAAGCAACCAGATGTTCTTGAGAAGATACGTGAAGGTAAAGTTCAAGCAGCCGGAGCAGTTATTGGCGCTGTTATGCAAGCCATGAAAGGCCAAGCAGATGCAGCCCGCGTTCGTGAACTAGTTCTTGAAAGAGCAGCAAGTCTTTAAACAAGAAACCCGAGGCTAAAACCTCGGGTTTTTACTTGGGGTGAGTAACGGGACTTGAACCCGCGACATCCTGGACCACAACCAGGCGCTCTACCAGCTGAGCTATACCCACCATGTTCGAGATCGGGTTTCCCCGAAATCAACTTCTAAAGTTTATCAGACTTGATGCCCTGCGCTAGAGCCTGTGCTTCCTCGGTACTAGGTCCTGGGCTCTCCACGAATACGCTCTGACGGTAGTATTTGAGCTCCTCAATTGATTCAAGGATGTCAGCCAGGGCTCGGTGTCCGCCATCTTTCTTAGGGGCTTGGAAATAAGCCCTTGGGTACCAGCGCTTGGCCAGTTCCTTGATTGTGGAAACATCGATGTTTCGGTAATGCAAGTGAGCATCGAGCGCAGGCATGTATTTAGAGATGAACAACCTATCGGTTCCAATGGTATTGCCAGCTAGGGGAGAGGTCTTCGGGCTCGGAATGTATTTCTTGATGTATTCAAGTACCTGGGCTTCAGCATCCTCAAGCTCTAAACCATCTTCAAACTCATTGATAAGACCTGAGTCTGTGTGCATCTTGCGCACGTAGTCACCCATGGCTTCAACTGTTCCTGCTCTTGGCTTAATGACTAGGTCAATACCTTCATCCATGACATTTAGTTCGGTGTCTGTAATAACAGCAGCTATTTCAACTAGACACTCGGTGTCTGGGTTGAGCCCTGTCATCTCGCAGTCGATCCAGACCAGGTACTCAGGTAGATTCATCATTCCCTCAAACTAAACAAGGCCACCGACATCGATGACCTTGTTCAGTTTAGCCAAGACCTAGGCGGTCTTAGCCTTTAGCTTTTTAGGTTTAGTTGCTTTCTTGGCAGCTTTACGCTCTTTACGGCCCTCAATCAAGCGATAGAGGACAGGAACGATAACCAGAGTCAGGATGGTTGATGAGAACAAACCACCGATAACAACAACACCGAGAGGCTGGGAGATGAACCCACCGGAACCGGTTATACCGAGCACCAGAGGAGACAGCGCTCCAATAGTTGCCAATGCTGTCATCAAGATTGGACGTAGACGTTGACGCGCACCATTCATGATTGAGTCTTCAAGTGGCATACCTTGGGCGCGGTATTGGTTGATGAGATCAATCAAAACAATTGCGTTAGTAACCACGATTCCAACCAGTAGCAACATACCGATAAGTGCAGGTAGGCCAAGGGCAGTGTTTGTTACCAACAGAGCAACAAACGCTCCGGTAGCAGCAAACGGAATAGACACTAGAAGCACTAGTGGCTGAATCAAGCTACGGAAGGTAGCAACCATAATCAGATACACAATTGCGATAGCTGCAAGAAGGGCTAGGAATAACTGGTTGAATGAATCAGCCTGATCGGCAGAGACTCCACCGATTGGTAGCAAGGTTGAACCTGCTGGCATTTCGTTCTTGATTAGGTCAACCTGCTTAGCTACCTGCATGGTGATGGAAGTTAGGCTCGCATCCTTGTTAGGAGTTAGCGAAACAGTTGCTGCGCGGTCACCATCTTTGGTAGTGATCTTGGTTGGAACAGAAACTAGAGCAACATTGGCAAGTCTCTCTAATCGAACTGGACCCATAGCAGTTGGAATCTGAATGGCTTTCACTTCATTGACAGTTGTTGGAACAGCACCTGACTTGATGTAGATGCTGGTTACCTTGTTATCAATGTTGATAGTGCCAACACTCTGTGGAGTCATTGCAGCTGAAACAAGTGTTGCAACAGCTATCTCGCTAAGACCAGCACGGCACTAGAACCAAATGACTGACCTGATTCGAAAGCAACCTTGCCAAGTTCTGGGTGAGCTTCGAATTGCTTTGTCATCTTCGCTTGGAAAGTATCTCCATTAACAGATGCCTTGGTTGATACCTGAATCTGGATACCTCCAGCAGCCTGACCAAAGGCAACTCGAGAATCTCCAGTTGAACCGATGGTTGTGGTCACAGCAACTGTGTCACCAGAATCTAGTAATAGCTTCTCAACGCCTGAGGCAGCCTTTGACTTATCTTCAAGTGATGCACCTAGCGGGACAGTCTGAGCAATGCTGAATGTGGTTGAACCAGAAGATCCAATGAAGTTGGTCTTCAGAAATGGCACTAGACCGAAGGTAAATACCAATACTAAGAACGCTGCAACCAAGGTAATAACCGGTCGCTTCTGAGTCTTACTTAGAACTGGAAGATAGATGCGCTGCAGT
>RFYI01000057.1 GCA_009921165.1 Actinomycetota bacterium
ACCATCTCGCGAGATGGTCAGTTAGGCGTGTTCATGCATGATGGCTTCTGGCAGCCAATGGACACGCTGCGAGACAAAAGTCAGCTTGAAAGGCTGTGGGTTGGTGGATCTGCCAGTTCTGGATGAAGATGGCTCTTTACTTGCTCGAGTAGTTGTTCTAGCCCATGGTCAGAACAAGGGTTTAGGTTGGGCAACTCTCTGTGCTGTTGTTACTGAGGCTCATGCTGGGGGTAAGAAGAAGCAGTTTGGTATCAAGAGAACCAAACTGGCTGCTTTGGCTGGTTCTGGTGTCATTACTGTCCTTCTGGGTCCTGATAGTGATGTTGGCAGGGCAACTCTTAGTAGATCTAAGACTGCTGCTGTTAAGGCTTTAGGTAAGTGGCTAGAGCTATTTAGTAAGCCAGGTGTTCTGGGTCTTGAAATCGTTTCTCTACTAACTGAGCCAGGAAAGATGTTCTCTTCAGTTCAAGCAAGAAGAATGCTGGAACTAGCTGATTCTTTGAATGTTCCAGCAGTTCTTACTAACTCGGTTAGATACATCAATCCAGATGATGCAATTACTGCAGACATTCTTGATGCCGCCAGGTTCCTAGAACCTCTAGGCAAGTTTGAGTTACAACCTAATGCTCAAGCATGGCTAAAACCTAAGGCTCTAATGCAACAGGTTGCATTAGAGATAACAGAAGACCGTAAGAGAGCAAGAAAGCTTATTGCTGATACTTCTCTGCTTGCTGATCTATGCAGGCTAGATCCTGTTACTGATTGTGGTTGGGGTAAAGCTAAGACTCCTGAGAAAGAAGCTCTGGGTATTGAAGGTAATCCTTTTGAAGTGTTATTTCAGAAGGTTCAATCAGGTGTGAACTGGAGATACGGTTCTGTTTCAGGCAAAGAGAGAACAAAGATTCAACACCGGTTGAGTCAAGAGTTGATAACTATCAACAAGTTAGGGTTTGCAACATACTTCCTAACTGTTGCGGATGTTGCTCAGATGATTAGGGATATGAACATCAGGATTGCTGCTCGTGGTAGCGGTGCTGGGTCTTTAGTGAACTACCTGTTAGGCATCTCTGGTGTTGACCCTATTGAGCATGATCTTCTGTTTGAAAGATTCTTATCTGTTGAAAGATCTTCTTTACCTGATATTGACATCGATGTTGAATCAGCTAGAAGACATGACATCTATAGAGCTATCTTCAAACGCTATGGCTCTAAGAGAGTAACTCTTTTGTCTATGCAGTCCACCTACCGTGGACGTGGAGCTATGAGAGATAGTGCTCTAGCTCTAGGAATAGATCCTGACCAGGTAGATGATATTGCTAAGAACATGTGGCGCTTTAGTGCTTCTAGTTTCCGTAATGCCTTGAATGTTAAACCTGAGTTAGCTGAGTTTGCTCATGCAGTTGAGCAAGACCGGAAGATGAACCTGTTAGTTGATATGACTGAACGGTTAGACCGTATTCCAAGACACATCTCCATGCATCCTTGTGGGGTTATCTTGGGAGATCTAACCCTCCCCTTGCTAACACCGGTTGAACCTAGCGGCATGGGATTACCGATGAGTCAGTTTGATAAAGACGATATGGATCCGATGGGATTACTAAAGCTAGATGTCTTAGGTGTTCGTATGCAGTCCACTATGGCTTATGCGGTTAGTGAGATAAAGAGAGTTAGAGGTGTTTCTTTAGATCTAGATAACATCCCTAAGGATGATGCTGCAACTTTCAAAGCAATTAGAACAACTAATACCCTTGGTGTCTTTCAGATTGAATCTCCAGGGCAAAGAGAACTAACCGGTAAGCATCAGCCAACAGTATTCAATGACCTAACTATTCAGATCTCTTTGTTTAGACCAGGACCTATGAAGGGCAACATGATTGCCCCTTACCTAGATAGAAGACATGGCTTTGAGAAGGCAGAGTATCTTCACCCTGACCTAAAGCCAATCCTTAGTGAAACCTATGGGGTTGTTATTTTCCATGAACACGTTCTTCGTATTCTCCACACCATGACTGGTTGCGGATTAGCTAGAGCAGATGAACTTAGAAGATCTTTAGAAAAGCCAGGTACAGCTAGAGACATTGAAAACTTCTTTAGAGAAGCAGCAGCTAAGCGTGGTTACTCAAAACAAGTCATAGATAAGGTTTGGGATGTCTTGGCAGGGTTTGGTTCCTTTGGCTTCTGTAAGGCTCATGGCGCTGCCTTTGCTATGCCTACCTACCAATCAGCATGGCTAAAGACACACTTCCCTGCTGAGTTCTTAGCTGGTTTACTAACTCATGATCCAGGTATGTATCCAAGAAGACTGTTAGTTACTGAAGCTAGAAGACTAGGAGTCAAGTTACTGCCGATAGATATCAACAAGTCGAGTAAAGAGTTTCATGTTGAAAGACTTAGCCCAACTGAAACTGCTATTCGAATGTCCTTTGTTGATTTACAAGGAATTAGTGAGACTGAGGTAACTAGGTTCATTTCTAATCGGCCTTATGAGAACCTAAGTGATTTCTATCTAAGAGCTAAGCCCACTAGAAGAAGCTTTGAAAGATTAGCTCTTATTGGTGCTTTTGATGAACTAACTAAATCATCCAGTGAAGCTATCACCAGAGGAGACATCCTTGCTCGAGTCCAAGAACTAAATGCAATCAAGGTAAGACCAGAAGAAGAGAATGCTGATTCATTGTTCTTTGGTTCTTGGGATGAAGTTTTACCTCAAGGTAATCCTGAACCCAGCGTTGATGACAAGGTAAATACTGAGATGTCTTTACTAGGTATGGATCTAACCCAACACGTCTTAGAGAAGTATCGACCGATGCTTGATGAACTAGGTGTTGTTCTAGCATCTGAACTAAACACGATTAGAAACAAAACCAACGTGTTGGTAGCTGGTGTTCGTATTGCAACACAGACTCCCCCAATTAGATCTGGTAAACGTGTTGTCTTTATCTCTTTAGATGATGGTTCTGGTGTTTCTGATTCAACCTTCTTCGATGAAGCTCAACAGAAGTGTTCGCATTTGTTGTTCAACACTAAGTTGATGCTTATCGGCGGCAAGGTTAGAAGAACTGGAATCAAAGGTGTTTCCATCATGGCGGAGAATGCTTGGCGTTTAGATGAGCTATGGGATCAATGGCAGGCTAAAAGAAAAGAGGCACCTGATTTCTCAGATGCCTCCTCTTTAGAACTTGCTTAGTCTCTATTGAAAATAGCGAGCAGTCTTAGAATCTCCAGGTATAGCCAGACCATGGTTACTAGAAGACCAAAGGCTGCCTTCCATTCAACTTCTCTAGGAAGGCCTTGAGCGGCTCCCTGTGAGATGTCTTCGAAGTCTAGGTTTAGTGTGAAGGCTGCAAGCCCAACACCAACTAGACCAGCTAGCCATCCGAACTCAGTTCCATAGATACCTGATGAGTTAGTGAATAGACCAACAATTAGGTTTACTAGACCAAAGCCTGCGTAACCAATGAGAGCGAAGGTCATTACTTTGGTAAATCTTGAATTTACTTTGACCCAACCCATTGAGTAAGCAGTGAACATAGCTCCTGCTGTAGTTAGGGTTCCAATAACAGCGTTCATTACGATGCCTGGGTACATGTACTCAAACAAGAACGAGATAGCACCGATGAAGATACCTTCAACTACCGCATAGGCAATAACAGCTGCAGGACGGATCTTCTTCGAGAAGGTGATCCATAGTGCTAGACCTAGGGCTACAAAAGCACTTGGGATTGCGGCTACCTGAATAGCTGGAATGTTCCAAGCTAGGAAGGCACCGGCTAGTAGAAGAGCGAAGAGGCCGGCAATCTTGATTGAAGTGCCACCAACTGTCATCTTCTGTGAAGAAACGATTGAATCGAACTGGGCATCGACTTCCGCTTGATTCTGTTGAATCTTCGCTGGAAGCATGCGGTTCATCACTGGGTTATGTGAATTACTCATGTCTATATCCTAGTTTTCTAGTGTTCTCTTATGGGATTTACTTAGCCTTTTCAGCAAACTCTAAGAGAATTGCTGGTGTTCCTGAGGCACCTACTCGAGAAGCTCCTGCTTCTGCCATATCAATAAGTGCATCTAGGGTTCTAACTCCCCCAGAGGCTTTAACCCCTAGACGATCTCCTACTGTCGCTCTCATGGTTCTAATGACTTCTGTGGTTGCTCCAGAGGCTGCAAACCCGGTTGAAGTCTTTACAAAGTCAGCTCCTGCGGCTTCAGTTAGTTCACAAGCCTTGATTACCTGCTCTTGGGTCCATAGGCAGGTTTCTAGGATTACCTTTATCTCGGCTTTAGGGTTGGTGCTCTTAGCTGCTTTAACTACCTGTGCAATGTCGTCTTGAACTTGTTCGTATTCACCTGATGCAAAGAGACCAAGGTTCATGACCATGTCAACCTCGATTGCTCCGTGCTTGACGGCTTCAATGGTTTCAGCGACCTTGGTTGCTGTGGTCACTGTGCCGTGAGGGAAACCTATGACTGTGCATAGAAGAACGCTTGAATCAGCAAGAGCTTTAGCTGAGTAAGCAACATCCATAGGTCTAATGCACATGGCCTTGACATCAGCAGCTATTGCTGTTCCTAGCGCAGTTGTGTACTACACACTTGCTTACTCAGGTTGCGTACTTGGTGACATGGCTCCAGCTGCGGCTGGAACATTGACTAAGGCAACATCTGATGCAAATGGTGCATTCTCAATCGACATCACAAATGCAAATCCTCTACACGGATGTACTGCAACTGTAGTATTCTCAGGTGGAAATGTTTACACAGGTGCAACACAGAGCTTGACTCGTGTTCTTACATGGTCAAAGCCTGTACCAACATCTGTAACAGTATCTCCATCAATAGTAA
>RFYI01000058.1 GCA_009921165.1 Actinomycetota bacterium
CACATCAAGAGCAACTAGGTTCTCTCCTAGCTTCTCTGATGCAGCAGTAGCTGCAACCATGGTCATGTCGATGGCGCGTTTAGTTGCAGTCAATGAATTACTTTCTTGTTTTAGTTAAATAGGCCGAAATAGACAGATAAGGCGATACCGCCGGCGATCAGTAGTGCTGCGAGAGTTAGCAGCCCTATAGACATGTATGGGTTGATTCCTCGGTGAGCGCCACCTGGAATACCTGGTTGTCCAGAAGTTTTTGCGATAACACCGGAGGCTCTCATCGGAGGAATGCCTGGAATGTAGTTTGCCTGAGCATCCTTATCCAGATCAGCATCGGAACTGTCTGCGAAGGCGATGATAGGAATTTCACCGGTAGGGGTAATCAAGCTACTGATGTCTATACTTCCAGTACTCACTAACTCACCAGCGTCAGTTATTAGTGCCCCACCTTGAGTAATGTCAACCGGTGTTTCTATTATTAGGTTTGCGCCGGTGAATTCCCCAGTCAGTGCATTCGAAGTCTTGAATAACGGGTTGCCATCCTCATCTAGCTCAACTGTTTTGATAGCAGACTCAATATCTGCAACACCTTGCTCTTTCAGAGGTTCTACTATCTGAGGTTGATTGGATAGACCCTGCTCAGCTGCTTGACGGGCAGCTATCGCCTCAGCCTGCTCCCTTAAGGCTTTACGAGTTAGCGGTTGATAGCTTGGAGTTGAATCAGTCATGCTTACCGTATAAATCGTTCTTAGCAATGTATTGAACAATCCCATCAGGCACTAGATACCAAACTGGTTGGCTGTCATCTACTCTTCTTCTAATATCTGTCGATGAAATTGCCAGAGCAGGAATCTCAAGAGAAGAGATAGCACCTTGAGGAGCTTGAGGAATGGTTAGTTTATGACCTGGACGACTCACTGCAACAAAGTGAGCGAGTGACCATAACCGGTCCACTTCTTTCCAAGTCAGAATCTGTGCGATAGCGTCAGCACCTGAAATAAAGACAAGGTCTGCATCTGGATAGAGCTTCTGCATCTCAGTCAAAGTGTCAAAGGTGTATGTATCGCCCCCGCGGTCAATATCTATTCTGGAGACCTTGAAGCGAGGGTTGGATGCTGTTGCAATAACAGTCATCAGATAACGGTGTTCAGCAGGAGTTACGTTCTGCTTTTGATAAGGAGACCCGGTTGGAACGAAGATAACTTCTTCCAATTTGAAAGCAGCAGCGACTTCACTGGCAGCAACTAAGTGACCGTTGTGAATTGGGTCAAAGGTTCCACCCATGACTCCAATTCGGCGCTTATTGCTCAAAGACTTAGCCTTCTTAGTGTGCGCTACCGTTGGAGTCTTTGCCCTTGTGATCGTGACGGTTAGCCACATCACGGTAAGACCAGGTAACTAGAGCTAGGGTCAAAAAGATACCCATAGCGATAGCGCCAAAGACGAAGGTTGGGAATGGGTAGCTAATGGTTGATTCAGCCATTGCTTCTAAATGCTTCAATTTTTCTCCTATTAGTTCTAAAGCAAATCTACCCTAGCGAGGCTTACTCTGCCCTGCTCTGGCCACTGCCTCTTACTAGCCACTTGGTGCTAGTGAGTTCGGTAAGGCCCATGGGCCCTCTGGCATGTAGTTTTTGTGTGGAAATACCCACTTCTGCCCCAAAACCAAACTCTCCACCATCTGTGAACCTGGTTGAAGCATTGACCATAACAACAGCTGAATCGACCTCGGCCAAGAACCTTTCAGCATTTACTGAATCCTCAGTAATGATGCTCTCAGTGTGTGCCGTCGAGTACTTAGCAATATGCTCCAAAGCCTCATCAAAGCTAGCTACTACCTTCACTGATAGATCCAAAGATAAGTACTCAGTAGCCCAGTCTTCATCAGTTGCTGCCACTGCTTTAGGGAACATAGAAACAACTGTTTCATCACCATGAATGGTGACTCCATAGTCATCCAAATCTTCAAGAACCGGCAACAAAATGCCTAAAGCATCTTTATGGACCAAAAGGGTCTCTAAAGAATTACAGACCGAAGGTCTCTGAATCTTGGCATTAGTGACAATCTGAACTGCCATGTCTTGCTTGGCTGTTGCATCCAGGAATATATGCACAATGCCATCCCCTGTTTCAATAACAGGAACTTTAGATTCTTGAACCACAGTCTTGATAAGTGCTGCTGATCCTCTTGGGATTAGAACATCAATCAAACCAGTTGCCTTCATCATCTCGTTAGCACCATCACGGCCATACTCATCAACAGTTTGAACAGCATCTGAGTTGAAACCATTGGTCTCTAGAGCGTCTTTTAGAATCTGGACTAATACTTTGTTGGTGTTCTCAGCTGCAGAGCCACCACGAAGAATAATTGCGTTACCGGTTTTTAGTGCCATACCAGCAATGTCGATAGTCACATTAGGTCTTGCCTCATAGATGGCACCGATAACACCAAAAGGGACACGAACCTCTTTGATGTGTAAACCATTTGGTCTTTGAATATCTCTTACTGTTTCACCAATTGGGTCAGCAAGGTTTATCAATTCAGCAAGTGAGAACTTTAGTGAATCAATTCGTTCTGGGGTCAGAGTTAGTCTGTCTTGAAGACCAAGAGCCATGCCAGCGTCTTTTGCATCTTGAAGGTCTTTGTTATTTGCATCAAGAATCTCTTTGGTTCTTTGAGTAAGAAGAACAGATACGGATTTGAGAACTTCATTCTTCTGCTTCGTGGTTAGAAGTCCTAGAAATCTAGAAGCATCTTTTGCTTTCTTGATTAGCTCTAATGCAGACATTAGTTACTGCCCTTAGCCCTGAACCAGGTGCCGACTCTTTCGCCCTGTAAGACTCTGTCACAGTTACCAATAGAAGTAAGCAGTACTGTTACACCAGATTCAGTTGCAACCCTGGCAGCCCCTAGTTTGGTCTCTGCTCCACCGGTACCAACATTAGAACCACTGCCACCGATCTTGATAGAAGAAAGATCATCTTCAGGTTCAACCCATTCAATCTTTTGAGCACCATCTTCTGTTGGTGGTCTGTCATAGAGAGCATCAACATCAGATAGCAGAACTAAAGCATCTGCTTCTAATAGAACTGCAACAAGAGCTGCCAGACGATCGTTATCACCAAAGCGAATTTCTTGGGTAGCAACAGTGTCGTTTTCATTCACAACAGGGATAACACCAAGCTCTAACAATCTGTTGATTGCCTCTTTAGCGTTAGTGCTGGTCTCTTCTTGCTCTAAATCTCCTGCAGTGAGAAGGACTTGACCAACAAGAGCATTGAATCTATCAAAGCTGTTCTGGTATCTAAGCATCAGTCTTGACTGCCCAACTGAAGCAAGAGCCTGGCTGGTAGCTAGATCTGTTGGTTTGGATGTGAAATCAAGTAATGGCATACCCGTTGCGATAGCACCGGAGGTAACCAAGATGACATCTTGGTTGTTGTTCTTTACTTTGCTGATTGCTGCAACAAGAAGATCTAGGTTCTTTTCGTTCTCTCCAGTAATAGAGGAAGAACCAACCTTGACTACTATTCTTTTAGCTTTTGGGATATCCCTGTGATCTGAGAGTTTCATTCCTGAACCTCTTCACCTGCAGGTTTCGCATCTGGGTCTTCATCAGAACCAATTTCATAAGACTGGACTGGGTTACCCTCCGCCGCCATCTCTTGACGCATAGCAGCACGAGCATCCATCATCTCTTGGTATTCACGACGACGGTCAATGTTGGTTCTTCGCTCACGAAGATCAAGTCTCGGGTCTGTTCCACGAGGGGCAGCAATTAGTTCACCAGCAGATGAGATGGTTGGCTCCCAATCGAAGATGACACCATCGCCGGCACCGATAACAACAGTTGAGCCTGCAACCGCTCCTGCCTTGAGAAGTTCATCTTCAAGACCAAGCTTTGCTAAGCGGTCACCTAGGTAACCAACAGCTTCTTCATTACCAAACATGGTTTGAGCAACCCAACGCTCAGGCTTGGCTCCAATAACTCTGAATATCTCTTCACCGCTGTATGACTCTTTCTTGACGGTGAACTTAGAGTCCTCACGTTTAGAGTTCATCAGGTGGATTCGAGGCTGAACAGGCTTAGCAGCCTTCTCTTCACGGTGAATCTTTACTAGCTCTCCAAGAGCAAAGAGAAGTTCTCTAAGACCTTCACGAGCAACAGCAGAGATGAGGAATACTCGATAACCACGAGCTTCTAGTTCTGGCTTTACAAACTCAGCTAGTTCACGGCCATCAGGAACGTCGATCTTGTTGAGGGCAATTAGCTGTGGTCGCTCGGTTAGCGGTAGCTCACCCTCTGGGACTTCATAAAGAGCAAGTTCGTTAAGGATTAGATCTAGATCGCTAATTGGATCTCTACCTGGCTCAATAGTTGCACAATCCAACACATGTAGTAGCGCAGCACAGCGTTCAACGTGTCTTAGGAACTGAAGACCTAAGCCCTTACCTTCGCTTGCGCCTTCAATAAGCCCTGGCACGTCAGCAACAGTGAAACGAACATCACCTGATTGAACAACACCAAGGTTTGGATGCAAAGTGGTGAAAGGGTAATCGGCAATCTTTGGCTTAGCTGAAGAGATTGCTGCAATCAAAGAAGACTTACCGGCAGATGGGTAACCAACCAGAGCAACATCAGCAACTGACTTGAGCTCAAG
>RFYI01000059.1 GCA_009921165.1 Actinomycetota bacterium
AGTCGTTCAAGGCTCAATTGTGTTCTTTGTAATTGCTTTTGTTTTACTCATTGAGAACACCCATCTACCTATAGGTCACATTCTCATGGTCGCACTTGTGGTCACATTGGTGGAGCGGTTCTCACCACTGGGCACAGATAACCTAACTGTCCCTGTTGCAACAGCTCTGCTGCTACTTACTCTTTAGCCTTAGTCTTCGCATCAGGCTATCTGTTGCTGCGTGAATAACTAGTGAGATAGCTAAAGCGCCCAGCAACAGTTCAATCGGAACCTTATACATAAACACAAAAACTAGGCCAGTAGCCAAAGCTCCATCAGTGTTATCGATGAACTTCTGAAAAAAGTTCCCTCCGCTTCCAGGCGCAATACCAATTCTTCTTTTGATAAAACTGTTCACTAACTCACCCAGCACATAGGTTGAACAAAATGCTAAACCTAGTATCAAAGGATTGTTACCGAAAACTGGAGCTATCCAGTTTCGACTTGTTTGCATCAGGTGCAATAGGTAGGTAACCAATGTGCCACCGATTATGTATATCAATGCCCCACGCCAATTCTTATTTGGACCAAAAAGATCTGCTTTACCAAACTTGAAGCCAAAGTCAATCGGTTTATCTAGTGCTTTGAACCAGCCAAATTTCATGCTGGCTATAAAAAATAGTCCAGATAGCAGAATCGGTAATGTAATTGAAAACGCTTGCCCCACAAAAATCAAAGTGTCCAATTTATCTCCCCCAAAATAATAAATTCATACACATTCCAATTTGATTCTAATTCTTCGCCAATTCTTTCCAGTGCTTCAAAACTGCGGACATAAACAGTTCTGGCTGTTCTTCCTGAGGCAGGTGTGTTGCCTTAGGAATGATTTCTAAAACTGAGTTAGCAATCTTCTTATGCAGGATGGGTGCGTCTCTGGCTGGAACAACGGCATCGAATTCACCCGTGATTATGAGTGTTGGTAGTTTCAGGCTTGCAAGGTTCTCTTTTAATTGATTGCTTCTAGGCGCAGTTGAGAAGAACCAGAAGGCTTGCTCCCAACCTTTGATCTTGAGTGGCTGGTGATAACCGTCATAAACATCTTGAGTTAGTTTCTTTTTGTCGTAGTAACTCTTACGAAGTAAATCATCACCAGAGGTTGCTGTGGCAAGGCAAAGAACCAGTCAAAACCGTTAGGTCCACCACCGGTAGTCCAGATAGCTGCATCAACAAGAACTAGAGCAGAAACCTTTGTTGGATTCAAACGAGCGTATTCGGCGGCTAACTGGCCTCCGGCGGAGTGCCCGACCAAGACGATCTTTCTGCCTGTTCCGTATTTAGCAATCAGATCGTCAAGAATCGAAAAGTTCCCTTGGAAGCCATAAGGGTTAGTCCCCTCCCACGAGGTCTTTCTTTCGGTATAACCAAAGCCTGGCCTGTCATAGGAGATAACCTCACCTAACTTGCTAAAAGGCTTCCGAACGTTGCGCCAGCTAAAGGTGCTAGCACCAAAACCATGCATTAGGACAATAAGTGGCGCTTGACAGCGACAGTTCCCTGAATAGGCAGTTCTTTCAACCCTTACGCTCAGGTCATTGAGTTGCACAAACTCGGCTCCTGGGGCTGCCTGAGACGCGGTTAGTGTCCCTGAGGAGTTGAAGGGAATCAGAAACGGAACTATAAGAAAAGACAAAATTCCGGCTAATAAAGCCCTAAACATAAAGCGTCTGAATGCTTTCATGTCCAAAGCCTACTTTGAGCACCTAATAAATAGGGCAAGATTATCTCATGATGAAAATAGGCGTAATCAAAGAACTAGCTGGTGAAACTCGAGTCTCCGCTACCCCGACAACTGTAAAGTCGATTATCGATCTTGGCTACCAAGTAGTAGTTGAATCAGGTGCAGGAATCCTCTCGACTTTCCCTGATTCGGCATACTTGGCTGCTGGAGCCACCATTGGTTCGAACGAAGAAGCGCTAGCCAGTCAAGTTGTTTTGAAGGTAGCAGCGCCCAGCGATGAAGAAATTGCAAAACTAAGCGATAACGCAATCATTGTTAGCCTGATGACACCATCTCTTCGACCAGAACTACTTGAGTCTCTGGCAACCAGAGGAATTACAGCTCTCGCATTAGATGCAGTTCCTAGAATTTCAAGAGCACAGTCCATGGATGTGCTTAGCTCAATGGCTAACATTGCAGGTTACCGAGCTGTGATTGAAGCAGCTCATGAGTTCGGTCGTTTCTTTACCGGTCAGGTAACAGCTGCTGGAAAAGTTCCGCCAGCGAAGGTTCTAGTTGCCGGTGCCGGTGTTGCCGGACTTGCGGCCATCGGTGCAGCATCATCGCTTGGTTCAATTGTTAGAGCAACAGATCCAAGACCAGAGGTAGCTGACCAGGTTAAATCAATTGGTGGAACCTACCTTGCTGTTGAAGTTGCCGAGAAGATGGAATCTTCAGATGGTTATGCCAAGGCAACCAGCGAAGACTATGACAAGAGAGCTGCTGAAATTTACTCTGAGCAGGCAGCTGATGTTGACATCATTATTACAACCGCTCTTATTCCAGGACGCCCTGCCCCAAAGCTAATAACTGCTAAAGATGTTGCCAGCATGAAATCTGGCAGCGTAATCGTAGACATGGCGGCTGCTCAAGGTGGAAACGTTGAAGGCTCGGTTGCCGGTCAAAAGGTAGTTACTAGTAATGGTGTGACAATCATTGGTTATACGGACTTGCCAGGTCGTCTACCTGCGCAGGCTTCTCAGCTATTTGGAACTAACCTCGTGAACCTTTTGAAGCTTGTAACCCCAGAGAAGAACGGTGTTCTTTCTCTTGATTTTGAAGATATCGTTCAGCGATCTGTAACCGTAGTCAAAGATGGCTCGATTACTTGGCCACCACCACCGGTTCAAGTCTCTGCAGCCCCTACCGCAGCTAAGGTTGAAGCTCCTGTTGCTAAAGAACAAAAGAGTATGTCACCGAAAAGACGTGGTGCACTTTTTGCCTTTGGTATTGCAGTGCTGTTCTTAATCTGTGCTTTTGCACCAGCACCGCTACCCCAGCACTTCCTAGTACTTACCCTCTCTGTTGTGATTGGGTTCTATGTAATCGGTAAGGTGCACCACGCACTACACACTCCACTGATGAGCGTTACCAACGCTATTTCAGGAATCATCGTGGTTGGAGCTTTGCTTCAGCTAACAGTTCCTAACCTGGCTGTTCAAATCCTTGCTGGAATCGCAACGACCCTAGCTAGCATCAACATCTTTGGTGGTTTTGCGGTAACCAGACGAATGCTCAACATGTTCTCGAAGGGAGGCAAATAAATGGAGTCCCTTCTAAATATTGCCCCAATGATCGCTACCGCTGCATACATAGTTTCATCACTGCTGTTTATTCTCTCCCTCGCAGGATTGAGTAAGCACGAGAGCGCTAAGGGTGGAATCATCTATGGTGTCTCCGGTATGGCTTTAGCACTAGTTGCAACAACTCTTCTGACCATTACTAATGGTTGGAATAAACCTGAATCACAACTTGGTTTGATCTTCATTGTTATCGGATTAGTAATCGGTGCATCAATCGGTCTATGGCGAGCACGCGTTGTCGAGATGACTGGCATGCCAGAGCTAATTGCTATCCTGCACAGCTTCGTTGGTGTTGCTGCAGTTCTCATTGGTTGGAACGGTGCACTATTCGACACTGGAACACCAGAGAACCTTCAAGGCGTTCACCACGCAGAAGTCTTCATCGGTGTCTTCATCGGTGCGGTTACCTTCACTGGTTCGATCGTCGCTTACCTAAAGCTCTCTGCCAAGATTTCATCTAAGCCACTGATGCTGCCTGGTAAGAACTTCCTAAACGTAGGTGCACTTGTTGCATTCTTTGCTCTTACTGTTTGGTACGTCATAACACCAGATATCAGCCATTTGATTGCTGTTACCGTTCTAGCGCTAGCTCTTGGCTGGCACCTGGTTGCTTCCATCGGTGGCGGAGATATGCCAGTAGTTGTTTCCATGTTGAACAGCTACTCAGGTTGGGCAGCAGCCGCAGCCGGATTCCTACTCAACAATGACCTGTTGATTGTTACCGGTGCCCTTGTTGGTTCTTCTGGTGCTTACCTTTCATACATCATGTGTAAAGCAATGAACCGTTCTTTCATCTCAGTTATTGCTGGAGGTTTTGGAATAGAAGCACCAACCAGTAGTGATGAAGACCTCGGTGAATATCGTGAGACTGATGCAGCCTCGGTTGCTGAACTTCTAAGAAACGCAACGTCTGTTGTAATTACTCCTGGTTACGGTATGGCTGTCGCTCAAGCTCAGTATCCGGTTGCAGATCTAGCAGCAAGACTCAGAGATAAAGGTGTAACAGTCAGGTTTGGTATTCACCCAGTAGCAGGTAGATTGCCAGGTCACATGAACGTACTTCTTGCTGAAGCTAAGGTTCCTTACGACATCGTTGATGAGATGGATGAGATCAACGATGACTTTGCAACCACATCGGTGGTGCTAGTCATTGGAGCTAACGACACTGTGAACCCAGCAGCTGCTGAAGATCCTTCCAGCCCTATTGCTGGAATGCCA
>RFYI01000060.1 GCA_009921165.1 Actinomycetota bacterium
CTTGCTCACCATCAGTTCCTTTGCTCCATTGACTGTGTATGAAGCAGGTTCATTAAGTACTCTCAATGGCCGTACAATATATGCTCGAGCCAGCGATGCCACCTGGACTGCTGGTGCAGGTCAAAGCATAGCAGGTGGTACTAATATAACTGTTGTTAAGAATTTACCAGGATAAATACTGTTATGGACTGGTTTGATGACTATTTAAATGCGCTCACTGATCCGGGGAGAAATGTAGTTTATCCTCCAGATACCAACACTTGGCGTCCGGCGCTTCCCAATCAACAACAGAAGCGAATGATTAATGATAGCATGGCTTTTGATCAACAGCAACAAATGCGCATCATACAAGAAGCTCGCAAACAATTGGAACACCATGGTGCATCCAGAGATGCGGCCATGGGCATTGGAGCAGATCCAGGCAGCGCTGGAAGCAACCCACTTGTGCCCCCTGCTGCAAATCCAGGCATATGGCTTGATTCAAGTCGCAGAGTCAGTGTGTTGGATGCATCTGGCAACCCTTGTGCTCTCAACACACCAGTGGCCACATGGCTGGACTTGAGCACAAACAACAGACACTTTGAACAATCCAACAGCCTCATTCGTCCAGCTCTGTCATCCTACCAAGGCATGAATTACCTAAAATTTGATTCCAACAGTGGCAATCATTTGAACGGTAATGCGAACTCCCTCACTTTTGCCAACAATGTGGCGGGCATCACATTGGTTTGTGTGGCACAGTTTGGCAATCCTAACACAGGCATTGTACTTCCTGAAGCTATTTTCACCACCACCAGACCTAGCCCAGGAGGAGGCAATGGTTCCAGAATCAAATTCATGAGCAATCCATCTGTGATACCAGGTGCCCCTGCTGATGATGAAGGATGGTATTTTGCAGCTGGAGGCAGGAGACTTGATTCTGATTTGAACGACAAAGGAGCACCTGCTGATATCAGCACTGCCACATTCAAGAATAACACTGCTCCTGGCATCATAACAGCCAAAATTAACTATGCAGCAGGCGAAGTGGACATATTGTTCAATGGTGCTGCTGCAGGATCAGATCCTGATTTTCAAACCAAAGGCAATTCATCTACTACCAATGCTGCCAAAGTTGCCATTGGACGCAGATTTGTTTCTGAAATTGCCTACTTCAATGGTGTCATTGGAGAATTTTTTGCTTATGAAAGAATTCTGACTGATGCAGAATTGATTGCAGTTAATTCTTATTTGACTGAAAAATGGTCCTTGTGACCTTGTTCAAAAATTAAACGTCTTTGTTTGAATTGAGATAAGGAGCATTTGCATTGTTATCTTCTGCATCCACTCTGTCAATGAAAATCTCTTTGCCAGCCACAACCACTTTAACAGGTGCATTCAATTGTGCACCATTCATCATACCAATGATGTCTCTTAAGCGCGCATATGTCATGCAATTATTTAGTTAATCGCGCCAAGTAACAGTGATAAGAGACTCAGATTTGTTGTGAAAATATTGTGCAATCCAAAGCGAGAATTTGGACACACCAAGGAAGCAATTGGATAATGCCTCACAAACACCTTGTGATACAATCATGCATATGAGACACACATCAGTGAATGCTTCTACCATTGCAGGCCAAATGACATCATAGAATATGTTCTCTAATGTTTGCTTTGCTACAGTCACAATCTCTGCTACAAGCATAAAAAAGGAGCCAAGCACTATGATAAAGAAACCAACAAAGTCAAATACAAAGTTCTTAATGTGTTTCATTTGCAATCTTAATAAAGAAACGAACTTCTTTCTCTGGTCTCTTGAACTTGACTTTGAATTCTTGAATGCATGGATTGCTTGATTTGAGCGTTTCCACATGCGCATTAAATTCTTTTCGCACCACATTATCCAATCCAGTAACATAGAATGTGGCTTCAATGCCACCATTGCCACTGCGGGCCAGATCATTCCAGATTTTATCTTGTGTTACTTCAATGCCCATGGCATGCCAGAGTGAAGCTGTAGAAGATAGAATGTTTGATTTGATGTGTTCACTCATTTGCATTGCTAGCATGCTCATACCATCTCCTCCAAGATACCCAGCAACTCTGCTGCAATGAACAAGATGCCAGCAATGGGCATCCAGAAGAAAATGAGTGCAGTGCCGGCCAATATGCGCAGACCACTCTTTGCAAAGCTAATAACTTTATGCCAATATGGATCGGGGATGTGCTTTTTCATTCTACCATTATACGAGTATCCAGAATAAAATCAAGAAAGATATCATACATGTCATTCAAGTCTTTGTTGCATTGAATCATCTTGCGAGCTTCAGGTCCCATTCTGTTGAGAACATCTTGACACTTCACGTGATAGTTTGTAATGAACGCTTCATGCTTGGCGTCTTTAGCGCTTGGCGTATTCAATATGATCTTCCCAAGTGTATCCTGCTTCACCGCATTCTTGCTCAAAGAAATCATCCATGAGCTTCATCATGTCAGAGAGAGGCCTATCTGCTACACCCACATACCAATCATAGAAGCGTGCAATAAACTTGGCATGTTCATCCAGTAGCTTGTAGCCTTTCACTCCCTCTGATTGATTGCATACTTGAACGAACTCTTTCAATGCATCTTCTTTTGCAAAGAGCGCTCTATTAACATAGAAGTTAACGATTCGTTGTGCTAGGTGTTTCATTGTGTTCATATTTTTCATGCTAGTACCTTCATTCCAGGGCTAGTTAAATGATCATAAATATCTTCTTTGTCAGCCAGCACAGCCTTGCACCACACATTGCTGAAGCTTTCATCATTGAACAGAATGCGATTGGTACCTGCAGGATAATTAGTAATATCACCTTCAATATTCTTGAGCTTCTTCCATGCCACTACTTGCCAGCACCCAAAGAAATCGCCATGGATGAAGGGCTTGCTAATATCACCCTCATAAGTAGTAATTGCATATTCCACATCAACATCTTTGAAGAGCTCTTTTGTTTTAGCTTCTTCTCTGCTGAGCTTCTTCTGAAGCTTCTTATCATCTTCCATGCCGGCATAAGGCTTGTACCAGAATTTCATATGGTAAACGTTGCTAACAACTGTAGTATCACCATCAACCTGAATCTTCATCCAGATGCTCTTTGTTGGTTTGATTAACTTATAAATGTATGCTGACATGTTATCCTTTGGCTTTGCCTTCTGCAATTAAGCTACTGCAATAAGCATCTGCTTCTTCATATGTATCAAAAGATTTGATTATCTCATCTTTCTGGAACCCGCAATTATCACATGCAGTAACTTCTTTCACTACACTGAAGACAGGCAAACGCCCATCATATTGTTCCATCACTTTGAGGATCATTTCTTTTTAAAGACCACATTAATAGCGGTATTCTTAATGAATCCATTTGCACTTTTAAGATTATATCCTGGAGAGCATGGGCACATGCTGCATCCTGCACGCATGCTAAACTTGCGAGAGTACCATCCTGCTTCAATGAGGAAGCTCTGAATCTCAAAAGAAGCCACGTTGAAAAATCCTGCGAGGAACACTTCATCAAGCTTGAGCTCTAACTTATTATACTTGCGCCACAGTTTATCATTCTCTTTATCTTGACCTTTAACGCTATGTTCAGGTTGTACCATGTACCAGGAATGACTAGCTTCCAGTTCATGAGGAGCAGGAACACCACCACGAAAGATGATATTCTTCTTTGCATTAGCTCTATCACCATAACGTCCTCGGAAAGTAACAGTAGCTGTCCAATTCTGACTAACAGGATTTTCTGCTAGAAGCAAAGGATCAAACATATCAAAGGTAAACTCTTTGCTATCTTTACCTACAGAATACAATGCATTCCAATCAATTTGTTCTATCGTTTCATTCAAATCCAGTACCATCCAACTTGAGCTACAGCGTAACTCAAATAACAAATGCTCATGCCTGGATTGCCTTTAAGGAATTGATCCACAGCCACATATAGGTATATCAACCCCACCAATACAATAAGACTTACACTCATTCTTCTTCACCTATAATCCGCATGTATTGCATTGCAAATTCAATATCTTTCTCTGGATATTTTTTGAGACGTAGGAAGTCTTCCATGGTGCCATGCTCTTCTGCAATATAATAATCAGGAAATCCAAACTGCCAACCTGAAGGAGGATCTATGAGAATGCCTTTAGGTTTACTCATAAATTATTTTCTTGCTGCTAACTCTTCTAACCTTTCTATTTCTTCTTCTGTATATTGATCAGCAATACCAGGCTCCAGTACTATGCGCATGAGAGCTTGTTGAGCTTGTGCTTTATTCATCTACAATGCCCACCTGTCCTTCAAATTCATAAGAACATCCCTTGAGAAAATAGCCTACTTGCCTCAAAACCTCATCAATAGTAGTAGCTTCAAATTGCATTGTCAATGTTGGTCTGCATATTTCCACACTGCCAACCCTATCAGAAGATTTACCATCCATGAATTGCCATTCGAATTTAAACTTATTCATTTTTTCGCTTTGAAGC
>RFYI01000007.1 GCA_009921165.1 Actinomycetota bacterium
TAGCTTTCTAAGTTATAGGTCTTCCTAGCCATAATCAGGCTGCAGCCATACCTAAGTGCAGGTATTTGACCATCAATTAGTTCAATGCTTGCTCTTAGGACTCCAATATCAAATCCAGCATTGTGAGCAATCAGGTCATCACCAGCGATGAACTCCAGCATCTCTGCTAAGGCTTTATCCCAGCTAGGAGCAGATAAGACATCCTCAGGCTTTATGCCATGCACTCTTATGTTGCCTGCTGCAAACCAGTCATTGGGATAGGGAGGCTGAATCAGGGTTGAGAAGGTATCAACTATCTTGCCCTCGGCTACCTTTACTAAACCAACAGCGCAAGGACTGGCAGGTGACCCATTGGCAGTCTCAAAGTCGATGGCGGTGAAGTTCAGTGGCATGGTTCAATCTAAGCGTATGCAGAAGACAACTAAACTTACCTAGTGGCTTTAACTATCGGTATCGTCGGACTACCTAACGTCGGCAAATCAACTCTTTTCAACGCATTGACTAAGAACAACGTATTGGCAGCTAACTACCCGTTTGCGACAATTGAGCCAAACATTGGTGTTGTGAACCTGCCAGATCCGAGATTGAACAAACTAGCCGAGATATTTAGTTCAGAAAAACTACTACCTGCTCCAGTGTCATTTGTTGATATTGCAGGAATCGTTAAAGGTGCATCTTTGGGTGAAGGACTAGGAAATAAGTTCCTAGCTAACATCCGTGAAGCAGATGCCATTGCTCAGGTGGTAAGAGGCTTTGCAGATCCTGATGTTATTCACGTTGATGGCAAGGTTGATGCTGCCGGGGATATTGAAACCATCAATACAGAGCTGATTCTGGCTGATCTAGAAACGCTGGATAAAGCACGTAACAGAATTGAAAAGGAAGTAAAGGGTAAGAAAGTCGAACCTTCTGTTCTTGCAACTGTAGATGAGGCATTAGCTTGGCTAAACACAGGTAAGCCTTTATCTGTCTCATCTATCGACATCACCGAGATAAAAGAGCTGGGGCTACTAACAGCAAAGCCAATTCTTTATGTCTTCAACGTTGATGAGTCAGTACTTAGCGATGCGGCTAAACGTAAGTTACTAGCTGATCTAGTAGCTCCTGCTGAGGCAGTATTCCTTGATGCCAAGGTTGAAAGTGAACTAATCGATCTTTCACCAGAAGAGGCAAATGAACTTCTAGCCTCTCTAGGCCAAGAAGAATCTGGTTTAGATCAGCTAGCACGAATTGGTTTCAAGACTCTGGGGTTGCAGACCTACCTAACCGCAGGTCCTAAAGAAGCTAGAGCCTGGACCATTAGACAGGGTTGGACTGCACCCCAAGCAGCAGGTGTTATTCACACAGACTTCCAAAGAGGTTTCATCAAAGCAGAAATCGTTTCATTCGAAGAGCTAGTTTCAGCAGGTTCGATGAACGATGCAAAAGCTGCCGGTAAAGTCCGCATGGAAGGCAAGGACTATGTCATGCGTGATGGTGACGTAGTGGAGTTTAGATTTAACGTTTAGGGGTCACTAGTGGAACAAGTATTTAGTCAATTCAACCTGCTAGCAGTAATAGTTAGCTCAATCGTTTGCTTCATCATCGGTGCCGTTTGGTTTGGTCCTAAGACCTTTTACCCAGTCTGGATGAAAGCTCTAGGACGTGAAGTTCCTGAAGAGCGCGTCAAGATGACTGGTGGCGAAACTCTTTTGATGTTTGGTGGCACTTATCTTGCTGCATTGATTCAGGTTTCAACATTAGGAATCATCGTGGCTGCAGCCAGATTGCTTCACCCAGTAACTTGGGGAACAGGTTTGTTCTTAGGGTTCTTGTTCTCTGTTGGCCTTGGGGCTTTTGCATCTCTGTCTCACAGAATGTTTGCTCAGCCAGATTTCAAGATCTATAAGTCTCTAAAGGTTTGGTTGATTGAAGTTGGTCAGGATGTTGTTTGCTTGACCATTGCCGGTGCAATTCTAGGTGCCTGGAGCTAAAAACCTTCCTTGACTTGATACCCCCTAGGGGTATTATTGATTCATGCGTGCAGATATCAAAAAACGTGCTTTACACAGAGCCAAGATACTTGAAGGCCAGATGAGAGGCCTAGAGAAGATGATCGAGTCTGAAGAGTATTGCATGGACATCATCACGCAGTCTTTAGCCATCCAGAAGTCTTTGGGATCTCTCAATAAGCTTCTGGTTGAAAACCACCTAACTACGCATGTGTCACACATGATGGAATCAGGTAGCAAAGCTAAAAGCGAAAAGGCAGTAGAGGAAATGCTCAAGATTTTCGAAATAACTCAAAACCGACAAAGCAAATAGGAGGTGTAATCATGTCAGAAGAGAAAACCTGTAACTGTGGTGAAGGTTGTAACTGTTCAGCCAAGACTGAAGGTTCAAGCTGCAACTGCTAAGTAAATGTTTTAGTGGTGGGGTAGTAATACCCCACCACAACAGAAGTAAGGGTAACAATGTTCAAAAAGTTTTTAGTTCTTCCAGTGGTGCTTCTAGGGCTATCGCTATCAGGTTGTGGCCTGGTCAGCGTTACTGATGCAAATCACATGGATCACGGAATGATGGTTCAAGAATCCGGGTTCTCCAGTGCAGATGTCATGTTTGCTCAAATGATGATTCCTCATCATCAGCAAGCCGTCGACATGGGGACACTTGCTGAGACCAGAGCGAATAATTTAGCAGTCAAAGAACTCGCTGCTCAGATCAAGTCTGAACAAGAGCCAGAAATACTTCAGATGCAGGCTTGGTTAAAAGCCTCGGGATCAGGTATGAACATGAGTCATGACATGGGCATGAATGGCATGCTTTCCGATAATGAACTGGTCCAACTCACAGGAGCACGAGGTTTAGAGTTTGATTTGCTTTACCTTAAGGGGATGATTGCTCACCATAAGGGAGCAGTCACTATGGCTCAAACAGTACTAAATTCAAAAAATACCGAAGTCAAAGCGCTAGCTAAATCGATAGTTGCCTCACAAAATACTCAAATTGTAGACATGCAAGCTCTGTTAGAGAAACTTAACTAATTATTAGTCGTCCCCGGACTCATCTTGATCTTGATCATCTTCATAGTGGTTTCCCTGGTATCCAGAATCATCGCCCTCATCGTTGTATTCGCTTTCATGGTCGGATTCATCATCGCCGCTACCTGAGCCACCAAAGTTAGGCGGAGTAGTTGGGGTGTTCAGAGGCTTCGGTGCCGGTGCCGGAGTGCTTGGAACTGTTGTTGGAGTGACATTCTCAATCTTCCCTACTGGCAAATTTGAGTCTGTTGGAATAGCGCTAGGTTCATTAGTTGGGCTGACTGAGGGACCAGGAACAATTTTCGAAATACGTGTTGATTGAAGTTCGGATTGACTGTTATTGGCAACTACTGCCACGGCTGTTCCACCAATGGCTGTTCCTGCTATAACTAGGGTGGCTAATGTTGAGCTTGAGATTCCCATTTTGTTCTCCTTTTTCTAATTACAAACTAGGACTTAATGCTGGATGCCACTTGGCTATAACCTGTGTGTTTACTGAATGGATTAGAACTCTGCACTAGAGATCAGAGCCTTACCTTCTCTAATACCATCAAGTATTACCTGAACAACATGTTCGGCTGTCATGCCTTCTGGAAAGTTAGGTGCAGTACCGAAGATGGCTCTTGAGGACAAGCCGGTTTCAGTATGGCCTGGTCTGGCTTCAGTTATTTGGATTTTGTCTCTGCGCCATTCTTGAGCAATCGTGCTTAGAAATGCGGAGTGCGCACTCTTACTCGAACAGTATGCAGACATACCCTGGAAAGTTCTTTCCGCGACTACTCCGGTAATGCTGGCAACAAAGCTGCCTTCTGCCCGTCTCAGCGTTTCATAAAGACTTGCAATTAGGGTTGCCGGACCCAGGTGGTTAATTTGCATCAAACGATAAGCATCTAGAGCTGAAGTTTCATTGGCCTTACCAAAACCCACGACTCCTGAAGCATTTATGATTCCATGGAAAGTTTCATCCTGGAGATGGTTTGTAAGAGCATCGATGCTTGATTGCATCTCAAGATCTAAAAGGAGTTTGTTGGCTACGGAGGCTGGAATTTTAACTGCTGAGTCTTGAGTCCTAGCTGTTCCGAAGACGATTGCTCCGTTCGAGGATAATGCCTGGGCTAAGGCACCGCCTAAAACCCCTGACGCTCCAATGACGAGAATGTTTGTACCTTGATAGTCCATATCTTTATTATGCCGTTACCGTAGAGCACTAAAAGCCCTCATTCCTGGTTCTAGTGTTAAGAGGTGGAGATAACCCGCCAGAAGTTTTTAGTCGCTGCTTCGGCAGCCCTACTAATACCTCAAGTTGAGCTAGCAGCTGCTAAGTCAACTACTATTTCAATGTTGCCGGCTAGCAAGACTAGACGTATTGCTTGGACCATCGATGATGGAGCTAGCTCTTCAGCTATTGCCTCTTACTTAGACATTGCTGAAAAGGGCGAACAACGTTTGACGTTCTTCGTGACAAGCAGTTATCCCTCGTGGCGAGAGCACTCCAAAAAGATTTCAAGGTTACTCGATGCAGGCAAAATTCAGCTAGGTAATCACACTGTCAAGCACAGGGATCTGACCACAATTAGCCAATCTGAAATCAGGAAAGAACTTTCTGGTTGTCATAAGTTCCTGCTTGAAGAATTCGGCTACGATGCCAGACCATACTTTAGACCCACGTATGGAAGTACGAATGAAACAGTTAGATCGGTAGCTGCTGAACTTGGCTATACAGTTCCAACAATGTGGTACGGAAGTTTTGGTGACACCAGCAATGTCGCTGAATCAAGAATTCTCCAGTTCGCAGGTAAGTGGATTGTAAATGGAAGAATCATAATTGACCATGCCAACCGCATGAAGTCAAAGCATTGTCTAGACCAGATTCAATCAATTATTAGGGCACGGGGACTGCATTCGGTAACGCTTACTGAGGCCTTTGGTAAAAACTTCAAATAGTTAGGCAGAATTAGCCCATGAGAACACATCGCGGAATTGTCTATTCTCGAAATGGTGGAGCTGCGGCAAGCCAACCACTGGCTGTTTCAGCTGCATTGGAAATTCTAAGAGCAGGTGGTTCATTCATAGATGCCGGTATTGCACTCAGTGCAGTAATTTCCGTTGTCGAGCCTGGGGCTTCTCAACTAGGCGGCGATGCCTTCCTAATTACTCACCACGCCGAGACTAAAGAGAACTTAGCTTTCAATGGCAGTGGTGAGGCGGGACACAGCGCCGTAGCAAGCGCATTCACAAATGCTATTGACCATCATGGCCCAAGATCTGCAACGGTGCCAGGAACGGTATCAACCTGGTTTGCAGCCCACGACCGTTATGGCAAGTTACCGATGGATCAAATCCTTGCTCCAGCTATCAGACATGCAGAAGAAGGTTTTGCGGCAACAAGAGATTTCGTAATGCGCATTGAGTTCTTCCTAAAACAGTTTCCAGCTGCAACATTCTTTGCCGACATGGGAATCGACACTCGATTGAATATTGGGGATCTGGTAATTCAAAAGGATTTAGCTAAGACTTTGAAGCTAATTGCGAGTGAGGGCAGGGATGCTTTTTATAAAGGTGAGATTGCAGACCAAATTGTCTCTGGAACCGATGGTTGGTTCAACCACGAAGACTTAGCTAAGCATCACACTCGAGTTGAAAAGCCACTTACTGTTGCTTACCGAGGGTACCAGGTGCATGGCCAGCCGCCACCGACCCAGGGCATGATTCTGATGGAAGAGTTGCTTCTCGTTGAGGACCAAGACCTAAAGGATTTAACGGAGGCACAAAGAATTCACCTCATGGTTGAAGCTAAAAAAATTGGTTTCTTAGATAGAAATGAAATTTTGGCTGACCCTGAGTTCACCACGGTTGATGTTGATCGCATCCTCGCAGCGGAGCACATAGCGTCAAGGCGTAAGCAAATTGATCCGACTAAGGCTTGGAATGGGCCAGAAGGTAACGTTCACGAAGGCAGTGACACAACTTACTTCATCGTTGCGGACCATGAAGGTAACGCTGTTTCTTGGATTCAGAGTGTGTTCCATGGTTTTGGTTCAGCATTTGTCCCTAAGGGAACTGGTGTCTTACTCAATAACAGAGCAACTGGTTTCAACCTTGATCAAACTCACCCGAACCTGATTGAACCAGGGAAGCGTCCAGCTCACACCTTGAATGCTTGGACTGTTACTAACCTAGATGGCTCACTTGCTTTTGTTGGTGGAACACCTGGAGCTAACATCCAAGTTCAATCAAACTTCCAGCTAATCGTTCAACTAATTGACCTTGGCTTCACTGTTCAAGAATCAGCAGAAGCACCAAGATGGCAACACCTCATCGGCGATTCTTCAGATCTTGAAACTGGTCAAGGCAAACTGCAGATTGAATCTAGATTCGGTGAAGAAGTAATTGCTGAACTAAAAGCTCTAGGCCATGATGTTCTGGTCTTACCTGAGTATGGTCACGGTTCAGCTGTTCAATTATTGCAATTGCTGCCTAATGGCACACAAGCCTGGGGTAGCGATGTTCGTGTTGATGGGCAAGCTGCAGGTATCTAGGCTTTAGTTTCTTCCCTGCCATAGTCCTTGCCGTGTTTGAGCACGGCGGGGCCTAGGACAGCAAGAATAACTGCTCCGATAACTCCAGCTCCAACAAAGGTATTTCTAACCCCGAATGCTTCGATAGCGATACCCGCTAAAGCTGTGCTGGTTACTGTTCCGACAGTGATGATGGCACCGAAAGTTGCCATGACTCTTGCTCGAACCGATTCCTCAGTTCTATTTTGAATGATTCCTGTCCCGTAAGAATTTAGTAACGCCATGCAAATACCACCCAAATAACCGAAGGTCATTACAACCCACCAGTGATGTGCTCTTGCAATAGTGATTACAACTACTATCACCATCAGGATGGCGACCGTAACTATCCTCATGTGATAGCGCAGTGGAATTTTAGCCAGAAGGGTAAACACACCACCAGAAACTGCTCCGAATGCAAATACAGCTCCCACCAAACCATAAATAAGTGTGGTGGCATGCAACTCATCTATTAGTAGGAACACTTCTCCTACTTGGATAACACCTAGAGAGACAATCAACACTGTAATCAAAATAACTATTGACCGTATCAGTTTGTCTTGAAAAACAAATTTGATTCCCGCTAAGGCCTTAAGTGATCCTTCTTCTTGGCTGGTTGAACCCAAACGATCTACTTTCAGTAACAAAATGGTGACCGTCAGGACTATAAAGGAAATACCGTCAATAATAAATGGCCAGAAATAACCCGTTGTGCTTACCAGCACTCCACCGATAGCAGGTGCGAGAAGTGAACCGAGAGCTGTATAAGTTGTATTCATTCCATTAGCTCTGGTGACATCTTCTTTGGCGGCAAGGCTAGGTATCAAAGCATTGAAGGAAGCATTAACTCCGGTGTTAGCACTAGCTGAAATTAGCAAAGCTATATACGACCACCATGACGGTAAGCCAAGAGCAAGACTAAAACTACTCAGGCTCATAACCAGTAGCAAGGGCGGCATTAGCTTTCTGGTGCTGTATCGATCAGCTAATAAGCCAGCCCAAGGGGATAGGAATACCGCAGGAACAAGCATGCAGAGAAAAAGTAATGAAACTCCAGGAGCGCCGGCCGCATTCTTATCTCTAAGCACAACGGCAAAGGTAGTCATGGCACTACCTAGAAACGAAATACCTGAGGCAGCGGAGAGCACTTGCAGCTTAAACCATTGAGTTTGCGCCATCGAATTGCCTCCCTATTTATAATTTACTTGTAAGCGAGGCGTTGCGCTCACGAAAGGGGAAACACAATGTCAAAACTGCAAGAACTATCCAAATTAGGTTCACAAAGAACAATTTGTTGGGTCACCTTCGGAATCTCTCTGACCGTCAGCTTCTTTTCCTGCATTGCTTGGATGCTGAACGGATTAGCTCTAACTGGGTGTCGAATGTTTCACTATTCATCACCTGAAAGCTGTACCACAGGAGCAACAGATGGTGCTGGAACCCTGACCGTAATCTCCGGAATAGTCGCAATCGTCTCAGTGATAATGGCTATCGTTGTTCAAACAAAAATAAGCGAACTGAAACTAAAGAAAGATTAGTTCTTTATATTTGGGTGTCTGAATAGCTCAGCAACAGTTCTATGTAATACCCCGTTGGTGGCTAAGACACTAGAGGAATTGATTGTTAGTTCCCCATCTAGATCTGAGATGGTTCCACCGGCTTGTTCGATGATGGGAACAAGTGCCGCTATGTCATATATTGCAAGGTTGTGCTCAGTTGTGATTTCAAGTGCACCTTCAGCCAAGAGCATGTATGCCCAGAAATCACCATAGGCTCTGGTTCGCCAAACTTTTCTAGTCAAAGTCATTAGTTGATCTAGTCGACCATTTTCATCCCAGAGTTTGAGACTGTTGTAGCTCAGCGAGGCATGTTCGAGTTCGCTTATTTTAGAAACCTGCAGTGATGCTGTTCTGCCATCAATGTGTCGGGTGTGTGCTCCAGTTCCAGGAGCAGCCCACCATCTTCTTCCCATAGCAGGAGCGCTGACAACTCCAACTACTGGTTTGCCATCAACCGCAAGTGCAATTAGGGTTGCCCAGACTGGAACGCCACGCATGAAGTTTGCCGTTCCATCAATCGGGTCGATAATCCAAGTTCTGCTTCCAGCGCCATGCAGATTTTCACCTGTTGTTCCATACTCTTCACCGATAAGTGAATCGTTAGGGCGAGCTTCCTTCAGCTTTGCTTTTAGTGCCGCTTCGACACTTCTATCTGCGTCGGTTACCGGACTAGCATCAGGCTTAGTTTCAATTACCAGGTCCTGAGCATAAAAACGTGCCAGAGAAATCTGGTCGGCAATCTCGGCAAGCTCAAGTGCAAGAGCTAGGTCTTGTGAGTAATCCATTAGATAACTTTATTCGCTAGCGGTGTTTGCAAGTGAACCCATAAGTCTTCTCAGCGAATCAACTCTGGATGCAGGCAAAGTTCCCTGAGTTATCGCCTCATCTAAAAGGCAGTCAGGGGAGTCTGCTAAGTGAGAGCAGTCTCTTGGACAATTGCTAGCAACGGCCCAAAGGTCTTCAAAGCTTTTGAGTAGGTTTTCCAGTTTGATATGACCCAAACCAAATGATCTAACTCCTGGCGTATCAATTATCCAAGTGCTTGCATCTAGTGGAATTGCTCTAACCGAGCTACTGGTGTGACGACCACGACCGGTAACTGTGTTGACCCCGCCGGTTGAACGAAGAGCATCAGGTGCCAAGGCATTTACCAAAGTTGATTTACCAACACCACTGTGTCCAACAACAACAGTGCTTTCATGAGCGAGGAAACTATTGAGTTGGTCAAGGCTGGGAGCATCTTTTCTATTGAGAATTACAGGAATAGATAGACCTGCGAAGTTACCGAGAAAATCCGTTGGATCAGCTAGATCTACTTTGGTAATACATAGCGCTGGTCTTAGCCCGGCATCAAAAGCTGCAGCCAAATATCTATCAATGAGCCTAGTTCTAGGTTCAGGATTACTAATAGCAACCACGATTAACATCTGTGTCGCATTTGCAACTATTACTCGCTCAACTTGGTCTGTGTCGTCGGCACTTCTTCTAAGCAGAGTTGTTCTAGGTTCAACTCGAACTATTCGAGAAAGGGCTCCAACAGTGTCTGAAGTATCGCCAGCCAGAGCAACTAGATCACCAACCGCTACACCTTCTTTACGAAGTTCTTTACCCAGAGTTCCAATAATTTCTTTACCAGCCAAGATGATGGTGTAACGACCCTTATCTACTTGAACCACCATGCCTATCGGGGCGTCGGCATAACTGGGTCTGTTCTTAGTTCTAGGTTTATTGCCTTTTGGATTTGGACGAATCCGAACATCACTCTCATCGAGATCGTGTTCACCAGGCTCTGGTTCATATAACCAACTCAAGCTTTTTGCTCCAAGAGCGCACTCCAAAGTTCAACAAAGTTAGGCATCGTTTTACTGACTACATTTATGTCTTCAATTTCGATACCGGTAACCCTCAGACCAATAATTGCACCGGCAGTTGCCATCCGGTGATCTTCATAGGTTTTCCAAAGACCCCCGTGCAAGTCGGAGCTAGGCACAATTGCAATCCCGTCAAACAATTCCTTAGCCTCGCCACCGATATTATTTATCTCTTGAGTTAGGGCTGCTAAACGGTCAGTCTCATGACCTCTTAGGTGAGCGATACCAGTAATCCTTGAGGGTGAATCGGCTAAGACAGCCAGAGCAATAATCACAGGCGCTAACTCTCCTCCAATAGAGAGATCAACATCGATGCCCTTTATTGAACCAGTTCCAGTAATTACAAGTTCAGTTCCATCTTGTTTTACATCTGCACCCATTTGAGTCAGCAACTCAACAAAGTGCTTACCAACCTGTGTGGTGCTCTTTGGCCAATCCGCAACAGTTACAGTTCCACCAGTAACCAATGCTGCGGCTAGAAAGGGACCGGCATTCGATAAATCTGGTTCGATAAGTTTTTCGCCACCAGATATAGGACCTGGTTTTACTACCCATAGCGTTGGTTCAGGTTGGAAGACTTCAACGCCACGTTCCCTTAGACATTCCAAGGTCATTTCAATGTGAGGAAGGCTCGGTAAATGCTCGCCAATGTGCCTTAGTTCTATTCCTTTTGTGAAACGCGGAGCGGCTAGTAGCAAGCCAGATACGAACTGAGATGAAGCAGAAGCATCTATTTCTAGATAACCACCTTCGATTACTCCCGAGCTGGAAATGGTGAAAGGAAGCCCTTTCGAGTCGCTGACGTTAACCCCAAGCGCTCTTAGAGAATCGATAGTTGCACTCATCGGTCTTCTGCGAGCGGCTTCGTCGCCATCAAAGAGGATAGTTCCCTGAGAGAGCGCTGCCATGGGCGGCACAAAACGCATCACCGTTCCCGCTAAACCACAGTCAATAGTGGTGTTTACTGAAATGTCAGCCGTTGGTGGAACTATTACTAGGTCGCCTCCTTCGCCGCTGGTGATCTGGGTTCCTAACCTTCTTAGGGACTCGATCATCAGCTGAGAATCTCTCGAATCTAGTGGTTTTCTAAGGTGGGTAGGGGACTGGGCTAAAGCAGATAAGACTAATTCACGATTGGTAAGAGATTTTGACCCAGGCAGGGAAACGGTGCCAGAGACAGCATGAGAAATAGTCGGTGCGAGCCAAGTGCGTTTGGCTTTCGGGGAATAAGAATTGTCCAACATCTGGTCCTAAGTCTAGCGACAAGCATTTCTAGGCAACCAAATGAGTACCGGTGAAATAAATCCCATAGAGCGGCATTTCGCTTGAATTCCCATAGAACGGTTGTAGCTTGGGCCAGCAAAACCATGAACAAGCTGGACCTCTTCCTGATGCAAGAGTGGCAGACTTAGGTCTTAGTAGAGAAAAGAGATTACCCATCGATATTTCACCTGAACAGGCAAGAAAAGTAGAAGAGTTCGAACTAGTCGTTTCTCCCTTCTATGACAAGATTCGTAGAGCATGTATCTCAAAAACAAGCAATTTTGCTAAAGGCGAGGACCTTGCCCAGGAAGTAATCTATAAAGCCTTCAAATCATGGCAAACCTACCAAGACCAGGGTAAAGGTGTGATGCCCTGGATCAACATGATTATCAAAAATACCAACATAAATGTTGGGATTAAAGAGTCAGCTCACGATAAGAATCGTGAAAATGTATATCTTAATGAAGAAGGCGTCGTCGACTTTGGATTCGATAAAGCCCCAGTTTCAGAGTCGGCTGAGGACATATATTTCGAGCAGTTGAGCGTTCAGCAAGTCCGAGATGCAATCGAAAAACTTGACCCTGAGTTTTCCGAGGCGGTCATGCTCAGCTTGGTGGCGGAATGGACATACCAAGAAATTGCTGATCATCTCGAAATTCCAATTTCCACTGTCGGAACAAAAATTTTCCGAGGGAGATCGCTGCTTCGTAAGCTTTTGGCACAGCAAGCCCATACTTATGGATTTGACGCGAATCACACAAAACAAGAGACAGTTAAGGGAAACAAATGACCAACTTCAATTGTGAGCAAACTCAAACTAGAGTTTTTGATTTCCTATCGAACGAGATAGACGAGCAGAGTAAGCAAGGTGTTCTTGGTCACATCGCTAGTTGCCCTAAATGTGAACTTGAATATGAAATCGAGAGAAAAATTTCCAGGGCAGTTTCCAGCTCCTCCTCAGACCCTGATTCAGCGGTTAGATTCTTCACTCAGGTTTCTGACCGACTTCGAAATGAAGACTAAATGAAAGTAACCCCGCTCTTACTGGCGGGGTTTCTTTATATCTCTTGTTCTGGAAGATCGAGCCAGCGATACCAGCCTTGGTTTAGCACCAGCCAAGCTATCAAGCCGTGACCGAGTTGGCCTGGCAGGCCAAGGACTGAATTCTTTAGCTCCTCATTGAAACCAGCATGGTCAATGAGTGGTCTAAAACAATCAACAAACGGAAGGCTTCGCCTAGAGGCCACGTCTTCAAAACCGGCGGCAAGATGTTCTATGTCGTAATTTAGCTGAGGGTTACGGCTTGGGATGGGAGAGACTACAAAGCATTGAACACCTTTGCTAGCAGCAGTGTCGAGGATGTTAGCAAGGTTGAGTCTAGATCTAGACATCGTGATTCCAGAATTTATGTCATTTGGATTTAGGCAGACGATTAAGCGGTTATCAGTGTCTGCGGCAAAGCGTTTAGATGCTTCTTCCAACCATTGTTCACTCATGCCAGCTGTTGAAATCTCAGGTGTGGCAAGTGGATAGAAATCCACTCGCGGATAGTCACTCTGAGTTTTTGCTATAACTCGACCAACCCAACCAAGTCCCTTAGGGTCGCCACCCGCGCCTACGAGATCGTCACCAATGATGACGATTCTTATATTGCGACGTGGCTCAGCCATGGTTAGTTAAATGCTCTTTCGACAAGGTCTGCTTGTTCAACGGCGTGGCGCTTGGCTGAACCGGTAGCAGGAGACGCGCTAGCTGGACGAGAAATCAACTTAGCAACCTGGCCATTCATGTATTTAGGAAGGAAGAGACCGATGTATGTCCAAGGGCCTTGGTTAGCAGGCTCATCCTGGACCCAGAACAGTTCCGCATTTGGATATTGAGCGTAGGTTGCTTTGATTTCATCCACTGGAGTTGGATAGAGCTGCTCGACACGAACAATCGCTGTTGTCTGGTCATTGCGCTTTTCCGCCTCAGCCAAAAGATCCCAGTAAACCTTGCCTGAACAGAAGAGCACTCTTTTCACAGTTTGCTTGTTCAAGCCACGTTCGTCATCAATCACTGGTTTGAAAGCACCGGTTGTGAAATCTTCAACTTTCGATGATGCGGCCTTGAGACGCAGCATCGACTTAGGGGTAAAGACAATTAGAGGTCTTCTTGGTCGAGCATATGCCTGACGACGAATCAGGTGGAAGTGGTTTGCCGGTGTTGAAGGTTGAGCAACGGTCATGTTGTTCTCAGCACATAACTGCAGGTATCTTTCGATTCTTGCTGAAGAGTGATCTGGTCCTTGACCTTCGTAACCGTGTGGCAACAGCAGCACAAGCGAGGAATGTTGCCCCCACTTCTGCTCAGCAGAAGAAATGAATTCATCAAGGATGGTTTGAGCACCGTTAGCGAAATCGCCGAACTGAGCTTCCCAGAGGACCAGAGCATCCTTGCGTTCAACTGAGTAGCCATACTCAAATCCCATGGCTGCATATTCGCTCAATAGT
Source organism: Actinomycetota bacterium (assembly GCA_009921165.1). GTDB lineage: Bacteria > Actinomycetota > Actinomycetes > Actinomycetales > Microbacteriaceae > Rhodoluna. The sequence continues at coordinate 13,763 of RFYI01000007.1, forward strand.
GAATCGTAGATATAGAACTTGGCTTGGTTGCTAGCTAAGTTTCGAAGTGGCATCCACTCCTGGCCGTTTTCGCGATCGTGGAACACTGCGTGGCGCTGCACGAAAGTTCCTCGTCTGGTGTCTTGCCCTGACATGCGGACGTTTACGCCTTCAACAAGAAGTGACCCAAGAGCTAGTAATTCACCGAAGCCCCAATCGATGCCACCATCTCTAGACATTTCAACACGCTTGGCTAGCAGTTGCTGCAGTTTAGGATGAACGCTAAACGCTGGCGGTAGGTTGCTGTGTGCATTACCAATAAGTTCAACCACTTCTTTAGAAACCTTAGTTTCATGATTTATCTCTGAGTTATCACTAGCGGTTGTTCCAATACCAACTGGTCTTGAAATAAGTTCAACTGGCTTAGACATGGCTTCGTGGACTTCAGTGAAGGCGTTCTCTAGTTTGGCTTGGAAGTCAGCATTAGATTGTTCAAACTCTTCGCGAGTGATATCCCCTCGGCCGACAAGCGACTCTAGGTACAGAGTTCTAACTGAACGCTTGGCCTCAATCAAGTTATACATCAACGGTTGGGTCATCGAAGGGTCATCACCTTCGTTGTGTCCACGGCGACGATAACAAACTAGATCGATAACAGCGTCTTTGCTAAATGTTTGACGGTATTCAAATGCAAGCTGAGCAACTCTGGCTACTGCTTCTGGGTCATCGCCATTGACATGGAAAATTGGAACCTGAATACCCTTTGCAACATCAGTTGAGTAAACAGTTGAACGAGACATGGTTGGTGGCGTGGTAAAACCAACCTGGTTATTGATAACAATGTGAACTGTTCCGCCGGTGCGATATCCACGAAGGCTCATCATGTTCAAGGTCTCTGGAACAACTCCTTGACCTGCAAAGGCTGCGTCACCGTGAATAAGAATTGGTAGCACTGGGCTTTCCGCAGGTGATTTATCAATGCGATCAAGTTTGGCTCTCACAATACCTTCAAGAACTGGATTCACTGCCTCTAGGTGTGAAGGGTTAGCCGCTAGGTAAACTTTGGTGGTCTTGCCGCTAGCAGAAGTAAAGACGCCTTCGGTACCGAGGTGATACTTCACATCTCCAGAACCTTGGACTGTCTTCGTATCGGCGTTACCTTCAAACTCTTTGAAGACTTGACCATAGGTCTTTCCAGCGATGTTGGTAAGAACATTTAGTCGACCGCGGTGAGCCATACCGATAGCGACTTCATCCAATTGAGCATCGGCGGAGGCCTGCAGAATCGCATCAAGGGCCGCAATAGTGGACTCGCCACCTTCAAGACTGAAGCGTTTTTGACCGACGAATTTGGTTTGTAAGAAAGTTTCGAAAGCTTCGGCTTCGTTTAGCTTTTCCAGGATTCGGAGCTGTTGTTCACGAGAAGGCTTCTGGTAAGGCTGCTCAAGATTTTCTTGCATCCATTTGCGCTCAGCCGGGTTATGAATATGCATGTATTCAACACCAACTGTGCGACAGTAACTGTCACGTAAAATCTTTAGAACATCGCGAACCATCATCTTTGGCTTGCCACCAAAGCCACCGGTTTTATAAGTTCTATCCAGATCCCAAAGGCTTAGCCCATGGGTCAGAACATCAAGATCTGGGTGTGATCTTTGCTGATATTCCAGTGGATCAATATCTGCCATTAGGTGACCGCGGACACGATACGCATTAATTAGTTCTTGAACTCTAGTTTCTTTACTTCTTGAGTCGACATCAGTCTGTTCAAAATCAGTTGCCCAACGAATGGGCTCATAGGGGATTCTCAGATCGGCAAAAATCTCATCGTAGAAACCACGCTCACCTAGTAAGAGTTCATGAATCTTTCTTAGGAATTCACCTGAACCTGCACCTTGGATGACTCTGTGGTCATAAGTAGAGGTCAGAGTAATAACTTTGCTAACACCAAGTTTTGCCAGATGCTCTTCGCTCATACCTTGGAATTCTGCTGGGTAATCTAGAGCACCGGCACCGATGATACAACCTTGCCCCTTGGTCAGCCTTGGGACAGAGTGAACTGTTCCAATTCCACCGGGGTTAGTCAGCGATGCAGTTGTTCCTGCAAAATCTTCGGCAGTTAGTTTGTTATCCCTGGCTCGCTTCACTAAATTTTCATAAGCATTCAAGTACTCAGCGAAGTTAAGGCGTTGGGCCTTTTTGATATTTGGAACTAGTAAGGCACGTGTTCCATCAGGTTTAGGAATGTCGATGGCCAAACCGAAGTTGACATTCGCAGGTGATACCGATGCAGGCTTACCGTCAACTTCTTCGTAGTAAACATTTTGGCTAGGGAATTCTTTCAGTGCCCGAATGATTGCAAAACCGATTATGTGTGTGAAGGAAACTTTTCCACCACGAGTTCTACCCAGGTGGGAATTGATCACAATACGATTGTCAATCAAAAGCTTTGCAGGGATAGCTCTAACGCTGGTCGCTGTTGGAATGCTAAGAGATGCATCCATGTTGGCAGCAAGAGTCTTGGACATTCCTTTCAGAATATTGACTTGATCTTCTGTAACTTCTTCAACTAAATCAGCTACGGTTCCAGGTACGGGTGCCTGTGCCGGGATAGGTTGTGGTTTAGCCTCAACTCTTGTCGTTCTTGCAACAAGTGGGACAGCTCCAGTTACAGTCTGTTCAATGACTGCAGGAGCGCTTTCGAGGATTACTGATGAAGCTGGTTCTGGTGTGCCAAGCTTTAGTTCATGGTAGCGCTCAAGTATCGGCTGCCATTCTTTGTCTACTGACTCTGGATTTACTAGCCATTGGCCATACATTTCGTCTACTAACCACTCGTTAGCACCGAATTCTTGACTAGATTGTGAGTTGTCGTCGGACAACAGATCACCTCATACTTCCGCCTGTTTACTGCCTGACAAGCCTACCTTGCCTAACCCCGTTGGGTTTTCAGCCCTGTTTATTACTGGATGAGCCCACTTTGGCTCGGCTATGCTGGAAGGGTTATGGACTCAGACCATCCCGACCCGTGCCTTTCTAAGGCCTTAGCCCTATGAACGAGTGGTATTTACTCAGCCTAGGGGTGTTACTCACCATTGGCACAGGAATCTTCGTTGCCAGCGAGTTCTCATTGATAAACCTTGAGAGAACCGAACTTGAAGCCCGTCAAGAACGTGGCGAACGAGGTTTAGCGGCCAGCATCAGAGCTCTAAAGCGAACCAGCACACATCTCTCAGGTGCCCAGTTAGGCATAACACTAACCACAATGCTCACCGGGTTCCTGGCCGAACCCTCTTTGGCCAAGATCTTGGAACCAACACTTGAGCCTCTCGGCCTTTCAAGCAGCAGCGTTCATGGCACAGCTCTTGTTCTAGCTCTGATTGTTGCTACATTATTTTCCACGCTACTCGGTGAGTTGATTCCTAAGAAGCTGGCGTTGACAATTCCACTCGGAGTCAACAAAGCTGTTGTTCGTTTCCAACTGATATTCACTTGGGTTTTCGGTTGGCTAATCTGGCTGCTCAACAAAACTGGAAATTCCATCGTCAGATCATTGGGTATTGAGCCTAAGGAAGAGCTCAGTTCGTCAAGGACAGCCGATGAACTTTCATCACTGGTGAAAAGATCGGCAAGTCTTGGAGCTCTTGAGCAGAGCACAGCGGATCTGATTACGAAAACTTTAGCTCTATCCCAACTTGTTGCAGCTGATGTGATGACCCCTAGAACCAAATTGACTTCTTTGGATGCATCTCTAACAGTCCAAGATGTAATCCAACTTTCACACAACACCGGATTCTCAAGATTCCCAGTCTTCACTGGTTCAACGGATGACGTTGTTGGAATTGTGCACGTGAAGGCAGCAGCTTCCGTTCCTCGTGAGAAGAGAAACTCAGTTCCAGTGACCGCACTAATGGTTGAACCATTTAGAGTTCCCGAAACTATTTCTTTAGAAAAACTAATGGGTGTGCTTAGATCTCATGGTCTTCAGTTAGCCATTGTTGTTGACGAATATGGCGGAACCGCTGGAATTGTAACTTTGGAGGATTTAGTTGAAGAGCTGGTCGGTGAACTCGGTGATGAACATGACAGAGCAAAACTAGAAATTACCGGTGGCAAAGATAAGTCTTTCTCTTTCCCTGGAATGTTTAGACCCGACGAGCTTCTCGAGAAGCTTGCGATTAAAGTACCAGTCGATGGAGCCTATGAAACGGTTGCCGGATACCTCATGTCAGTTTTAGGTCGGGTTGCTGTTGTCGGCGATGAGGTCAGAATTGAAGATGGCTTATTAAGAGTTGAGCGGATGGATGGCCGCCGAGTAGATCGGATTCGTTTTATTCCAGATGAAATTTCAGCAGGAGGTGAGCAAATTGACTGAAGCATGGACAGGAATATTAGCTTTCCTAGGATTGCTAATAGCCAACGGATTCTTTGTTGCTGCTGAGTTTGCTGTTATCTCTGCTAGACGAGCCCAGATAGAACCTCGTGCCGAAGCAGGCTCAAAGCCAGCGAAGCTAACCATCAAAGGAATGGAAAACGTAAGCCTCATTTTGGCTACCTGTCAGCTAGGTGTGACCATCAGCGGACTACTGATTCTTTTAGTTGCTGAGCCGGCAATACATGAGTTATTGAAAGGACCGCTTGGCATGCTGTCCTTGGAGGGTGAGCTGGAAACGATAATTGCGTTTGCTATCACCCTGGTGCTCGTTTCTTTCCTGCATGTGCTTATAGGTGAAATGGTTCCTAAGAACATTTCCTTCTCGATACCTGAGCGTTCTGCTTTAGTACTTGTTCCGCTGGTTTATGGCTTAGCCATAGTTATGAAGCCGGTGGTGGTTTCACTAAATGCAATTGCTAATGGGGCGTTGCGTGTTTTTGGTGTCAAAGCGAAGAATGAAGCCAATACCGCATACACAATCGAACAGGTTGAGGATATCGTGCAGCATTCAACTCGAGAAGGGGTGCTCAGTGATGAGACCGGTGCAATCACAAACACCTTTGAATTTACCGATAAGAAAGTTAGGGATGTCTTAGTCCCTGTTGCAAATCTAATTACAGTCAATCTAAGCGTTACCCCGAGAGATCTAGAACAGGCTGTGGCAAAGTATGGCTTTAGTAGATATGTTGTTTTAGACAGCGAAGGTGAACTTCAGGGATATCTGCACCTCAAGGATGTCATTGATGCTGACGAGATTGAAGCCGATCAACCAGTGCAACGTAAATTACTTAGAACAGTGAAATCGATTGGTGGCAGTGTTGAACTCGAAGATGCTCTTGCGCAGATGCAAAGAGATAGACAGCATCTCATGGCTAACTTCGATGATGCTGGCAAGCTAGTTGGATTGTTGTTCTTGGAAGACATTTTGGAAGAACTCGTTGGCGAAGTTCAGGACGCAACAAGACGAGACTAATTAGGGTATTTGCCCCTGGTGTATTGATTTGGCCAATAATCAACTTCAACGCCTAATTCATGAGCTGCACGTAATGGCCAGTACGGATCTCTGAGAGATACTCGACCAATCATGATTATATCTATTCCAGTTGTTTGCAGAATCTCTTCAGCCTGTTTAGCATCGGTAATCTGACCAACAGTTGCAACGGCAGAGGTTACTTCCTCAGCAATCTCTTTTGCCAGTGGAACCTGATAGCCAGGTCCTGATGGAATCGTGACACCAAGAATGATTCCACCGCTAGAAATGTCAAACAAATCAGCTCCAGCATCTTCGCAAAGCTTTGCGACTTCAGCGCACTGATCAAGAGTGAAGCCATCTGCACGATAGTCAGTTGCTGAGAATCTAACCAGCACCGGAATCTCTTCTCCGACTGCCGCTCTTATTCCAGCGACTATATCGACTAAGTACGTAGCTCTCTTACTGACGCTACCGCCGAACTCATCTGTTCTCTGATTGGTAATCGGGGAAAGGAACTGATGAACAAGATAACCGTGCGCCGCATGGACTTCAATCACATCGAAGCCAGCAGCGACAGCGCGCTTAGCTGCTTGAATCCAATCATCGATCGAGGCATAGACATCCTCGGTAGTTAGTTCTCTAGGGGGGTTATAACCTGGAAACGCTTCATCGGTTGGGGAAACAGGTTGCCAACCACCATCGGCTGGACTCACCGGACCCTCACCTGACCAGGAACGATAGATGCTTGCCTTGCGGCCGGCATGTCCTAATTGAATTGCTGAGAGAGCACCTGTCTGTCTAATGAAGTTGGTTACCTCTGTCCAAGCAGCAGCCTGATCGTCATTCCAGATGCCGGTATCCCAAGGGCTTATCCGACCATCAGGATGCACTGCAGTTGCTTCACACATCACTAACCCAGCGCCACCGAGAGCCCTTGAGCCCAGATGCACTAAATGCCACTCGCTAGGAATGCCGTCTTGGTGCTCGCAGGAATACTGACACATCGGGGCAATCCAGATACGATTTCGTGAGGTTTTACCTCGGAGGGAGATGCTTTCAAAGAGCTTGGCCATGACACAAGCCTAACCAAGCCTCATAAACCTTTGCGCATCCTAGACTTACCAAAGAGACGAACCATGAGGAGTACTTGGTTGATTGCAAAATTAGTGGCGAGAGCTAGTACTCTGCCAAACAAGTTCTGGTTCGTGCTCTTTGTCGGACTTTTTGCTCAGTTGACTCTTATTTGGCTAGGAACGGCCAGCGGCGATCCTCTAGGTGATGTTCGATATACCTATGATGCTTGGGTTAGCAATATGGCTCAAGGTACCTATTTATTAGGGCTAACTGATCCTTGGGTCTATCCATTTGTGGCTCAATTACCGTTGTGGATTGCTCACTGGATTTCACCTGCTGATTACATGACTGGCTGGTTACTGCTTACAGTCAATCTCAACATGATCCTGATTGCCTATTTACTCGGTTGGGGTAAACGGATGGACAGGATCAAGGGGGCATGGTTTTTTATTGCCTGTGTATTTCTTTGTGGCCCAGTATCCATCGGCAGACTTGAAGTATTCAGTCTTGCCTTGACAGTTTTTGCAGCCATTGCATTTTTGGAAAAGCGCGAATCCACTTCAATGCAACTATTCAATGTTGCTACCTGGATAAAAGTTTCTCCAATGGCAGCGCTCTTCTCCGGCTTCGTGGTCTCTGAAAATCGCAAAAAGTTTGTTCTCCATCTATCAATCGGAACTGTTGTTATTTTGGGTATTGGCTTGCTTCTTGGGGGTAACGAAAACATCTTTAGTTTCGTTGGCATGCAATCGGGCAGAGGTATTCAGGTTGAATCTTCTATTGGTATCTTCTGGTTGATTCAAGTGCTATTCGGTGTAGCGGGCTCCAAGATTTACTACGATAACCAGATCCTTACTTTCCAGATTTCAGGATTTGGTGTTACTGAAGTTGCCAGCATTATGACCTTGGTGCAGTTTGGGGCATTGGCCATAACAATCTTCTTAGGCTTCAGAGCAATGAAAGCCGGGGTAGATAGGAACACCGCATTTGCCTGGCTTTTTCTAACCTCAACTCTTGACCTCTTGGTTTTCAATAAGGTTGGTTCACCTCAGTATGAACTTTGGGTGATCGGAGCTGCGATCTTTGGAATTCTAGCCAAGACTGAAAAGTGGCGGCTAGTAACTTGGCTTACTTTGTTAACCTCAGCTTTGTCTTGGTTAATATTCCCAATTTTCTATGGGGACTTGTTAGATGGAAAGCCTCTCGGAGTTTCACTTCTAATTCTTAGAAATGTTGGAGTCATAACAATACTTGTTTACGCCAACATCCGTTTGACGAAGTTAGGCCTTAAGCGCGCAGCAGTTTAGCTAGTAGTGGCCCTACTATCTCATGTTCAATGAGGAAGCCATCGTGACCATAATTACTAGTGATGGTGTGTAATTTTCCACCAACTAAAGGAACACTTAGATGCTCAGCAATGTATTTCTGATTACTAAGTGGAAATAATCTATCGCTATCGATACCGATAACCATCGTCTTAGCCTTGATTTTAGAAAGAGCTGCCTTAGCAGATTTTCTATTTCTACCAACATCGTGGGAGTTCATTGCCTCAACCAAGGTGATGTATGAATTTGCATCAAATCTTCGGGTGAACTTATTGCCATGAAAATCAAGATAGGACACAACAGCAAATCGACCACCATCACCAAGTGGGCTTACTTCGCTTTGCCAGACACGATCAAAACGATCATTCAGTTCAGAAGGCGAGCGATAGTTCAGAAGCGCCATTCGTCTGGCTAATGCAAGACCGGCGTGCGGACCAAGTCCAGCTTTAGCGTCGTAGTAGTTACCCTTAGCAAACTGAGGGTCAGATTTGATTGCTTCAATCTGGACCGAGTTCAAAGCTATTTGATCCGCTGAAGTCACCGCTGGAGCTGCAATAACGGCTATCCGTTCAACTCTGTTTGGATAGTCGATAGCCCACTCCAAGACGTGCATTCCTCCCATAGAGCCACCGATAATTGCGTGCCAAATTTTGATGCCGATCAGATCAGTGAAAGCTACCTGGGCCGCCACTTGATCTCTAATCGTCAGATATGGAAAACGGCTACCGTATTCTCGACCTGCTTTATCTAATGAAGATGGTCCGGTTGAACCTTGGCAACCACCAAGAATGTTTGGGGCTACGACAAAATATTTATTAGTATCAATAGCTAGGCCAGGACCGATTAGATCACTCCACCAACCCTCGGTTGGATGTTCTTTACTAGCTTGACCCGCCGCATGGGAGTCGCCGGTGAGCGCGTGCAGGACAAGTACTGCGTTCGTGCAGTCTTGGTTCAAGGTTCCCCAAGACTCGTAAGCAATTTTTACCTGATGTAATTCTTTACCTGATTCAAGTTGCAGGTCACCTATTGGTGCAAAAAGTCTTTCACCTTGAGGGTCACCATCCCGCCATGCTCCAGTTGCCTTGGGCTTACCAACAAGCTGTCGGCTAAGTTCCTCGGTTATGAACTCTGACGGGACGGTGTCCTCAGGGGTTTGAAAATCCATAAAGGACTATTGCTTCCTTACTTAGCTGCTTCGAAACCAGTTTCTAGGTCAGCGATGATGTCTTCAATTGACTCTAGCCCAACAGAAAGACGAACTAGACCTGGCGTCACACCTGTGGTCAGTTGCTGCTCTGGAGATAGCTGAGAGTGGGTGGTGCTAGCTGGGTGAATCACAAGAGATCTAACATCACCGATGTTAGCTACGTGTGAGAACAGGTTTAGAGAATCAACAAACTTTGAACCCTTCTCAACTCCACCCTTGATTTCGAATGAAACGATTGCGCCTGGACCCTTAGGTGCATATTTCTTTGCGGCTTCAAACCAAGGTGAGGTTGGCAGGGAAGCGTAGTTAACGCTTTCAACCTGTGGGTGCTTTGAAAGGAACTCAGCAACTTTCTTAGCGTTAGATACGTGACGCTCGATACGTAGGCTAAGAGTTTCGATACCCTGCAGAAGTTGCCAAGCGCTAGTCGGAGCAATAGCCGACCCTAGGTCACGAAGAAGTTGAACACGAGCCTTGATGATATAAGCAATACCATCACCCAGAGCTGCTGTGTAGTTGACGCCGTGGTAAGAAGGGTCTGGCTCGGTGAGCCCTGGGAACTTGTCGCTCTTAGACCAAGCAAACTTTCCGCCGTCAACGATCGCACCAGCAACAACTGTGCCGTGACCACCCAGGAACTTGGTTGCTGAGTGAACAACGATGTCTGCTCCAAAATCAAGTGGCTTAATTAGGAATGGAGTTGCAACTGTGTTGTCAACGATCAGTGGAACACCGTGCCTGTGGGCAACATCTGCAACACCTTCGATGTTTAGGATGCTTACCTTAGGGTTACCGATTGTCTCTGCAAAGAAAGCTTTGGTGTTTGGTTGAACAGCCGCAGCCCAAGCTTCTAGGTCATCTTGGTCTTCAACAAAAGTAGTTGTGATGCCTAACTTTGGAAGTGTGTACTTGAAAAGGTTGTATGTACCGCCATACAAAGTTGACGAAGCAACTATGTGGTCTCCGGCTTGAGCAATGTTTAGGATTGCAAAAGTTTCAGCAGCCTGACCGGAAGATAGCAACAACGCAGCCGTTCCACCTTCCAAGGCAGCGATGCGCTTTTCAGCAACATCCTGAGTTGGGTTCATGATGCGGGTGTAAATGTTTCCAAACTCGGCAAGACCAAAGAGTCTGGCGGCATGCTCAGACGAGTTGAATACATAAGCAGTGGTGTTAAAGATTGGTGTGGTCACTGAATTGGTTGACGGATCAGGGGTTTGGCCGGCGTGAATCTGAGTGGTCTCAAAGCCCCAATTTGCTGAATCATTACTCATTTTGTGTGCTTTCTGTTAGTCAAAAGTAAGGTGTACTTCTAAGGCTATGTAGATGTTGACATGCAGACAAACATGGCCTGAAACGAAGCGTAACTTTTCTAGTTCTGAGCTTCCTTGGCCAGAAGCGCTAGGGGTTATTCCCGGGCGGCTTCCTCTAGAGTATCAAAGGCTAGCGCGGCCAAAAGCGCAGCACCATCGGCCAGCACTGAATCATCAAATTTGGCTTTGTTGCTGTGGTTTGATTGGCGATCCTGAGCTGCGATGCCAGGGAAAGCAGCACCAAGGAATACGAAGGCACCAGGTATCTCTTCAAGGATGCTGGCCATATCTTCTCCGCCTGGGATTGGCTGAGCCATCGTGACATATCTTTCTTCGCCATACATGCTCTTAGTCAATCGTTCGACACGGTCAACAGCACTTGGGTCATTGATTAGAACCTTAGTTGCAGGACTAAATTCGACTTCAGCCTCCAATCCGAAGGCTTCCGCCATGCTCTTGATGAAAGCTGGAATCTTGCTTCGAGTGTCCTCATAACCCTGCTTAGAGAAAGATCTAACAGTAGCGCCGAAGCTTGCTGTCTCAGGAACGATGTTGGTGGTGTGATCGTTACCTGCTTTGATCCAACCTACGTTTAGGACGATTGGGTCGAGTGCGTCGAAGTGTTTGATGATGTATGACTGGATTGAACTCAGGATTTCAACCAGCCCTGTGATTGGGTCAACGGCGGTCCAAGGCATTGAACCATGGCCGCCTCTGCCTCTGAGAGTGACGATTACATCCCCAGCTGAAGCCATCAATGTGCCCGGCTTAGTCAGGAATAGGCCCGGCTCTGGAAGTGAGAAAACATGCAGACCAAAAGCAGCTATAGGTTTGGACCCTGAAACCAAGTGCATGTTTTGTGAAAGCATCACACCAGCACCATCGTGACCCTCTTCGCCTGGCTGGAAGAACATCACAACATCACCTTTTAGATGTTCCTTGTTCTCAGCAATCAACTGAACTGCACCGATACCCATAGCCATGTGTAAATCGTGTCCACAGGCATGCATGTAACCATTTGTTGACGCAAAATCTAAATTTGTGTCTTCATCAACTGCAAGAGCATCCATGTCTGCCCGCAACAGAACTGTTGGACCAGGTTGTCCACCTTTAATGAGAACTGCAGCTGCAGTCATACCAGTACCAAGAGTGATCTCACCAAGACCATCAACTTCTTTCAGCACTCTGGCCAAGGTGTTTGGCAGGTCAAGACCGAATTCGGGAATCTTGTGTAAATCTCTTCTAATCTCTACAAGGTTTGCTTGCTTGCTATTGGCTTGGGTCTTCAGCTGGTTGTAATCCATTTGGCTTCTCATCTCTTTGGGAGTCCCTACTATTTTGGCACCAATTTTAGGCAATACCATTTACTTATGTTCTTTGAGCAAATGCATCCCACCTGGCAGCTGTGGCTTAGCCCATATAGGTCCCTGCTCGAAGAAATTGAAGCTAAGGTTTTAGCCGAGAAAGCTCTTGTTCCACCTACTCATCAGGTGATGCGCGCTTTCCAGGATGATCCAAAGCGAATAAAGGTGGTCTTGTTAGGCCAAGACCCCTATCCAACTCCTGGGGATGCTGTAGGCCTCGCATTCGCAATCGACAAGGATAAACCCGTGCCTAGAAGCCTGAGCAACATCGCCAAGGAACTTTATTCAGATGTTGGAGTGATTCCGTTAGTTGGAAAGTATCTGGATTTGAAAAACTGGTCTCAGCAAGGAGTGCTCTTACTAAATCGGTCACTCACGACAAGGGTCAATGAAATCGGCGCACACTCCAAAATAGGCTGGGATGGGTTCACTTTAGAGGCGTTGAAGGCTTTGGCAAGCCATCAGAACTTTGTTCTCATGGCTTGGGGGTCGCCAGCTAAGAAATTTGGAGAATCTATAGTTCTTCATAGTCGCGTGGTGATGATCGAATCGGCCCATCCAAGCCCACTTTCTGCCAGCAGAGGGTTTTTCGGTTCAAAGCCGTTTAGTAGAACTAACCAGGCACTTCAATCTCTCGGACTTGACCATATAGATTGGTCTTGTTAAGGAGATATGACTTGCCGTTAGATTCAGAATCGCGCTGGCGTTTAGTAAAACTACTAAAGGCTAAAGGTGCTCAAGAAGAACTCAAAGTAGATGAGATTACTTTGCGCAAGGCTAACGAGGATGACCTAAAACAAGTAACTGAAATATATAACTACTACGTAATAAATTCGGTAGTCACATTCGACATTGAGCCAACTACTGAAAGCTATTGGCGAGAGAAAATGGATTACCTCCAAGGATTGGAGCTGCCTTTTATTGTTGCCCAAAGCGGTTCCGGGAATATCCTGGGCTTTGCTTATGTAGCTCCCTGGCGTCAAAAGGCTGCTTACCGAAGAACTGTAGAGGACACCATCTACCTTCGCCCGGCCGCGATAGGAAAGCGCATTGGTACCAAATTGCTCGCCGAACTTATTGAACAATCAAAAATCGCGGGTGTTCGAGAAATTGTTGCCGTAATAAGCGATAAAGGAGCCGATCCATCGATCGCACTCCATGAGGCCTTTGGGTTCAAGAAGCAAGGTCACCTTGGCAAAGTTGGATTCAAGTTCAACCGCTGGTTGGGCACAGTGCTCTTACAGAAGAGCCTGTGATTATCCTCAGGCTTTTTTCAGTCGTTGGGATTAGGTTTATGCTCATGAGATTGCGAATACTGTTAACTTCACTGGCGCTGTTACTCGCAGCTATCTCTTTGACTGCGCTTAGCCCAGCAAAGGCAGCCGTATACAGTGATCCGTCCTATGTTGGCCAGCCAGTTGTTGGTTTGGTAATCAGATATGTTCCAGGTGTTGACCCGGTGGATGCATTCGGGAATCAACGTGCGATAAGTAACTCGACGCTCAAGCTCAGCAAGGGCCTTGATGTTGGCTTAGGAATGTATTCAGCAAAGTTTGACGAGGCGGTGGATGAAACTTCAGCCACTAAAGCTGCTAACCAAGTAGCTACCGAGAGTTCTGTCTTAGCTGTCTACCTAGACCATTTCCTAGGTGCGGAAATATTTAGCACCAACTGGAGTAACTGCTTTGGATTCATGGCTTGATTCAAATCCCTCAGGTGCGCGAGTAATTTTGAGTTGGATTCCACCCAGGAGGTTAAACGGGGGGACACTCTGGGGTTATCGAATTAGCAAATATGACTACGTCCAGAAAAAATTTGTTGAATGTATTGGTAACACCAAAAGTAAGTCAACTTCCATCACAATTTCAAATGACCTAGTTGCGGGAGCTATTGCCAAGTTCAAGGTTTCAGCTGTCACCAGATCCACTAACAGAAAATATATGGCGGTCAGCGCCTCGTCCACAATCGCAACGGTTGTGCCAACTGCGATACCACAAAAGCCCATTCTGCAATCTGCAGGAAATATCACCTCCTCAAGTCCGCTAGTTATTTGGGCAGCTCAGGGAAAAGTTGAGCGTGGCGGATTACCAGTGAATTACTCCGTTACCGCGCTCGCTGCTGATGAAACTCAATCCAGCTGCAGCAGCACGGGAACTTCTTGCATGCTTAGTGGATTACAGGCTGGGAAAAATTATCAGATTAGAGTGACAGCGACTAATTCGAGGGGTTCCGCTATCTCAGATTTAGTTACTGAATCTTCAGATCCAATGATGAATCTTCAATGGTATCTAGACTCAAACTTCGGTATTAATGTTTCAAAGGCATGGAACATAACTCAGGGTGATACAGATGTTGTCGTGGCTGTTGTTGATACTGGTATAACATCACATCCTGATTTAGATGCGAATGTTGTCGCAGGTTATGACTTTATTTCCAATCCCGCTTACTCGAGAGATGGAAATGGTAGGGATGCCGACCCGAGCGATCCAGGTGATTACGATACCAAGTCTGGAACCCCGAGTTCATGGCATGGAACACATGTTGCTGGCATTATTGCGGCTGAATCAAATTCAGTCGGAATCACCGGCATCGCACCTAACGTGAAGATTTCTCCAGTTCGGGTACTTGGCGTAAATGGTGGAACCGAAAGCGATATCGCTGCTGGTATCAATTGGGCAATTGGAGTGAAGATAAGTGGCGTGCCAACCAATCAGCACACCGCCAAAGTCGTGAACCTTTCAATTGGCTCCTCGTCGTTCTCGACCTGCTATTCAAATTCGCCGACACAGCTTGCCATAAATGAATCGAAGTTGCGTAATGTGACCCTGGTGACAGCAGCTGGTAACGATAATCATCTAGCGACCAGCTCCTATCCAGGTAACTGCTACGGGAATATCACAATTGGTGCCACCGGATACACCGGTGAACGTTCTTATTACAGTAACTATTCTGGGTTTTCGAATTTACAACAGCTATACATAGGTGTTGATATCTCAGCCCCTGGTGGCGATGATCGCACCGGTCTCGGAGCACCAGCCGGCGGAGAAATCTGGTCCACTCTAAATGACGGAAAATCTTCTCCTGGCAAACCAATTTACGGTAAAGAAGAAGGCACAAGCATGGCCTCGCCAATTGCCGCTGGAGTTGTTGCCCTGATGTATTCGGTGCGTCCTAGCCTGACTGATGATCAAGTATGGGAAATTCTTAGTAGCACTGCAAAACCATTTGCGGCTTCCTCAGATTGCGCTCAGCAGATTTTTGAAACTAAATACCAAGATGGGTCAACAATCAAAACAGGCAAGTGTGGGGTTGGGATTATTGATGCTGGAGCTGCTGTTGCAGCAGTTCAGAAGTTAAACAAATAAAGCCGGCAAAAGCCGACTTTGATTTGTTGCTGGTGCGGAAGGTGGGACTTGAACCCACACGCCATGGGCGCTAGAACCTAAATCTAGTGCGTCTGCCAATTTCGCCACTCCCGCGAGCCCTTATAGTCTAAGGCAAAATCCTCGTCTTTGAAAATGTGGATAACCCAAGCAGCAGATCCTCTGATTTGTGAGTATTAAGCATGCACTCTGAGACACTCACAGACCTTACCGACAGAGCAAGGGCCATAGTTACTTCAGGAGCAGATGATGTTGATAATGCCATCGGCCAGGCCATTGATGAGGCTTTTGAGAACTCCGAAGGGTTAGAAAACCAAGACGAAAATACCCTCAGAGGGACAATCAAGAATCAGCTGTTGGGTCTAGGTGCTTTAGCCGGACTTATTGCAGATTCCGAGATCGAAGAAGTCTGGATTAACTCACCAAAGCAGATTTTTGTTGCCAGAGGTGCCAAGACTGAGCAGGTGCAGTTGGAGATCAGCGCTCTAGAAATCAGACAAGTAGTTGAACGAATGCTTCGTGACTCTGGCAGGAGGCTTGACCGTTCTGAACCCTTCGTTGATGCTACATTGCAAGATGGTTCGAGGCTGCATGTTGTTATTCCAGAGGTAACGCGAGATCACTGGGCAATAAACATTCGGAAGTTCCCTAGCCATGTTTACTCGTTGGCTGACTTGGTCAAACTTGGTTCTTTTTCAGAAGAACTGCGAAGATTCCTTGAAGCGGAATTTAGCGCTGGAACAAATATTTTGGTGTCAGGTGCGACTCAGGCTGGTAAGACAACCTTGCTGTGTGCTTTATTGAATGTTGGGGCAGAGACGGATCGTTTGATAAGTGTTGAGGAAACATTTGAAATACGTACCAACTACAAAGACTGGGTTGCGATGCAAGCAAGGCAACCTAATTTAGAAGGAGTGGGGGAGATCTCTCTTCGAAGACTAGTTCGCGAGGCACTCAGAATGAGACCAACCAGACTGGTAATTGGCGAAGTGAGACAGGCGGAAGCCTTGGATTTACTTATTGCGTTGAATTCTGGAATCGCCGGGCTGTGTACAATTCACGCTAATTCAGCATTTGAAGCATTGGAAAAATTGCAATTATTGCCGTTGTTGGCGGGTGAAAACATTCCGGCCGGATTTGTTAGCCAAACGGTAAACAGAACAATCGGTATGGTGGTTCACTGCGTCATGGACAGTTTTGGAAAGCGCAGGGTTGTTGAAGTCCTTAAATCACGCCAGATAAATAATGTGCAAATGTGGACGAAGGTGGCAATTTGAAATCAAATCTTGACTCACTACTGACTAGAGCGGGAATCAGGACTCTAAATTCTGCACAATTCATCTTGCTGGTGATAACCGGTTTCACCTTGCTTTTAGGCATTATCTACCTGCTGACTAATTCAATTCAGATAGCCCTTAGCACCGGAACCTGTCTTTTCGCGCAATTAGTAGACAGCTTTCGAAATAGGATTCGAGCTGAGCAACTGCGGCAAAACCAAGATTGGCCAAAATATTTGGATTCTATTCACTCGGCTGCTTGGGCTGGAAAGAGTTTGTCACAAGCGATATCAGATTCCAGAGCCTACGCACCTAAATCGATGACCTGGGCCGTCGTTGAGTTTGAGAAAGACGAATCGGCAGGACTCTCACTCGAAACTTCGTTAGACAACCTCAAATTCCGTTTGGCTAATCCAATAGCTGATCGATTTGTTGAGATCACCAGGCTGGCATCTCTTTCAGGTGGAAACGGCTATCTTTCTGCACTGAGATCCCAGGCACTCCAATTAAGGCTAGAAAACGCCAACTGGAATGAAATTGCTGTCAAGCAAAACTGGGTACTAGCCTCCGCAAAACTTGCGGTGCTGGCACCTTGGCTAGTGCTCGTTCTGCTTGGAATGAAACCCGAGACTGGTGAAGCCTTCCAGACTCAGACCGGACTACTAGTTCTAGGTTTTGGCTTGACAGCCTCGCTGCTGGCGTTTCGATTGATTAGAGCTCTCGGTGCAATTCCCGAGCGTAAGAGAATTCTAGGATCCTGAGATGATCTGGGTATCTCTAGGTGCAACATCGCTTTCAATGTTGATGCTGTATCAATCACTTGGCCAAACAGACAGATTGAAACTTCAAGGCAAATTGAAGCCAAGAGTGCAGCATAAGGAAAATACAAAGGTGACCTATAAATACCGCCCGCTGGATGCCCTTATGGAAATACCGGATTTCGCCGCATTAGTTTGGTTTGCAATTTGTGCAGGTGAGTCCCTTGAGAATGCACTTCGCATAGCTGTGAGTAGAGCTTCGGGATTTGTTTCAAACGAATTCGGGAAGGTGTTGCAAAATGTAGATCTTGGCGCGTTGCTGCAACTAGAACTTCAGAATTTAGCAGCAGAATCTAAATCTGAGCAGGTAAGGGAGCTAGGAACCAAGCTAGCGGTCGCTCTTGGCAATGGGACATCTCTTGCAGATCTGTTGGAGGATTTTGTTCAGTCCACAACCGCCGAACTCAGGTCCGCACTACTTGATAAAGCAGGCAAGAACGAAACCAAAATGATGATTCCCTTGGTTTTTGTAATTTTGCCGATAACAGTGATGTTTTCTGTATATCCAAGTCTGTCCCTAATCCAAAAAAGTTTCTTATAGAAAAGGAGAAAGAAAAATGAAAAGAATATTACTCTCAGAACAAGGCGATGTCCCGGGCTGGGTCTTAGTCACTCTGATGACAGCCGGCCTAGTGGTCTTGCTTTGGGCTGTGGCTGGTCCAGCGCTAAAGACAATTTTTAACAATGCGGTTGCCAAGGTTGTCGTTATCTAAGTTTGTTGATGAGGCGGGTTCTGCTGTAACCGAGTTCGTATTAGTAGTTCTTCCAATTTCACTTTTAGTTTTGCCTCTGCTTGATCTATTTGGCTTACTGCAAGAAGTAATAGTCAAAGAACAGATTGCGCTTGATATCTCAAGGTACGCAAGCTTGGCCGACGTCACCTCCGATCAAGCAGATGATTACCGACTTGCTGTTTACCCAGAAAGCACCTTGTCTAAGGTTGACAGCGGCTCTGTTTGTATCAATCAGACGGCAATCGACGTGACTCGGGAGATTATATTTTGGCCATACCCGGTTGAGTTTTCTGCCATGGCTTCGGTTTATTGTGAAACGCCTTAGTTCCGATCAAGGCAACGCTTTACTTGAAGGAGTTGGTTTCGCTGCCATCGCATTTGGTCTGCTAATGACTCTTGGACTAAATGTTTTGACACTTGAAAGAGACGAATTGACCTTGATGTCGATAGCGAGAAATTCTATGCGCGCCTTTCTTTTGCAAGATGCGGAAGACCTTGAGAGTGCTGTTGCCATGTTTCAGGAGCAGACAACGCTTGCAAATGACGCACTGGATGTCAGAGTACGCTGCGAAAGGCAAGATTGTCGCACCAGAGGAAACCTAATCTGGCTGGAGATTCACTCAGATGATCTGGTAGCTAGTGCTTTCGGAGTAATCGGTGAATAGATTTGATTCAGAGGCAGGCACCGCACTCATCTGGTTTATCGCACTGATGGTTTTTGTATCCACGGTGGCATTAGTTTTAGTCAGTGCAATAGATCAGTATCTTTTTGTGAGGTCAGTTACTGATTTTGCAGATCAGTTTGCAGTTGCTTGCAAGAGCTTGTTGCTAACTTCAAGCAATAAAGATCTGAGCTCAATAAGTGCCAGCCTTATTAGCAGGCTGGGTGACTCTGAGACATGGGTAAAGTCAGCAACTTTGGAGCAAGGCAGCACAGTAAAAATTATTGTCTGTTCCAACTGGTCCTCACCAGTTGATCTTGTTCAAGTTAGTAGAACTATCTGTGAACAAGCTTTAGCAAGATGAGTTACTTGAGAACTATGTGTTGTGACCGAGACAGTGATAGACCACCGGAACTTGTTCTGTATACGGCAACAATGTCAAGTTGATCTCCAGCCACCAGCGGTGTTTGTCTGTCTTGGTTGTAATCCCATGTCATTCCAAAGTCAGCTGAGTCGTCTGTTCCAATAGTTTCCCACGCGCCGTTAGCGGCCTTGGCAACCCAAGTAACCGACCCTGGATCTACACCTTTAACAGCAGCTGTAAGCGTGATGGATTGACCCGAACTGAATAGTGCGGTGCTTAGGTAAACCTTCGGTGCAGTTGTCACTACAGGTAAATTCTTAGTTGCCTTTAGTACTAGTGTTCCTTGAGCTGGAACAGTAATTGTTATTTTGCCATCTGAACCAGAGGTTGCCTTGCCGCTGCCTAGCAGGAAGCTAAATGCACTAGTAGGTGTTGATGTTTGAACTGTTACAGTCTTTGCTTTTTCTCCGCTGTTGAAGGCAACTAGGTATTCTCTCCTATTCGTAGCATCAATCCGGCTATTAACCATTACGTTTCCTGACTGAAGTCTCAGTAACTGAGCCCCGCTAGCGAGCGCCGGGTTATCTTTTCTCAATTGGTTTAATTGAGTGAGTCGGGTAACCAAAGGTGTTACGACGTTATACGAGTTGCGGACTCCGATTGGATCTCCCCAGACTCTTGGTTCTTCTTTCCAGGTTCGAACCATTGTTGAGAACATGTCTTGGCGCGCTGCTTTGTCACCTGCCCCAAGCATGCCAACCTCGTCGCCGTAGAAGATTGAAGGAATACCTCTAGTCAGGAACATCGCATCGTGCGCTAGCAGATCCGCTTTCTGAAGTTGAGACCTGGTTAGACCACCGGCAAGTAAGTATCCAGCCCGACCCATGTCATGGTTTCCCAGGAAGTTGATTAGATCGTATGCACTTTTAGTCTTAGTCGTATACATGTTGTCTGACTTGAAGACATTGGCGAAGCTAGCTGCGTCACCACCTTTAGCAAAACCTACAGCGGCTGGCTGGAACGCAAAGTCAAGAACTGATGGGAGTCCCTGTTTATGAATGTATCCACTTAGTGCACTAACTGAACCGTCATAGTATTCACCGAAGGCAAATAGTTTCTGGTTCCTTTGAGCCATGGTAACTGCTGTTTTTTTAGTCATTTCACTCCACCATCTGGTGAAGAACTGATCATCGACATGCTTACCGGTGTCAATACGGAAGCCATCTACTCCATAGTCGTTAACCCACATTGAGTAGACATCGGCAAAGCCATCTACAACAGCTTGGTTCTCGGTCTTGAGATCATCCAGCCCACCGAAGTCACCATTTTGATATTCGAGTTTATTGTTCCAACTGCTAATGGGCCCCATGTTGTGGTAGTTGTTTAGATCATTGAGGAAAGCCGGTGCCTTAGCATTTTCTTGACCGGCTGGAATGAATGCAGTTTCGTTGACCGTACCATCAAATTTCTTTGCCACGTGGTATTGGTTGATGTCGCCGGTGTGATTCACCACTATGTCAAGTATTACTTTCATACCTAGTTTGTGAGCACAGTCGCTAACCGCCTTGAAGTCTGCATTGGTGCCCCAGTGCGGATCGATCTTGGTGAAATCGGTTACGAAATAACCGTGGTATGCGCTACTGCCATTTTGAACAAAGTTCTGCACAAACGGTGGGGAAATCCACACAGCTGTGAAGCCCATGCGCTTGATTCGGGGGATACCATCGCCTGACCCATCGGTCTTTTCACAACCGTCAGCAAGACCCTTCAAGTCGCCACCGTGCGAATATGCGTAATCGGTTGGAAGGAAACCTGTTACGTTGGATGAACCGACCAAACCTCCAGTGTCGTTATTAGTATCGCCGTTCTTATATCTATCAAACATGACGAAGTAGATGCTGTCATTGGCAAAAGATGAGCGCTCTGTTTGACCGAGCAGGGCAGAAGCTTCTTCGAGTGTTGGGAGCACGGATGGTGATAAAGCTTCTGGAACAGGGTTGGTGACTACAATCTTTCCGTCAGAGTCAATGCGACCAGATTCAATCCAAACCTCACCACCGGTGGCAACAACATCAATGTTCTGATCAATGTCAGTTGGATCCGCCAAGTTGGCTTTGTGAATCACAAATGGCAGCAGTGTTGTTCCCTGGGTCAGCGGGACAGTGAAGGTGATGCCCCAGGAATCTGGTTTTGTAGAGTCAGGTAGCTGTGATTTAGCCCATGTCGAAGGTTTAGTAGCACCACCGAAGTGCGGATCATTTTGAGCCTGCAATGTCCAGCCGGTGTAATTCTTATCAGCTCGGCGGTAGTGGATGATAGCTTTGTCGGAACTATGGGCAGCTCCAAAACGGACGCTCTCGTAGCCATCGCTTAGGAAAAGCACAGAGTTCTTCGAGACATCTGTTACTAGGTCCAAACTGGTATCAACAGTTCTAGCACCAACTTTAAGTTGTGTCTTTATGTGCACTTCAGTTAGGTTTGCTGGCACTGCAATAACAGCGTTCATGTTCTTGTCAAAATTAGCCGAATAAACCTGGTCCCCAGCAGTGACCTGAACTTTTCTAGCCTTGCGAGCATCAGGAGTGGTTTTGAGATTAAATTTAATATTGCGAGCCGCAGCCAATCGAGATAAGAAAGGCACGCCTGTGACATCTAGCCAAATCTCTGGATGACCAACAGGATCTATTGCAGTTCCTGACTGAGTGATACCGGTTGCAGTAACCAGAATCCCACCTGCGTTAGCAGGAACTGTAAGCACCCCAAACCAACCGTAGTTATCTGTTGCTATTGCCCTGGAACTAGCAGCAGTTGTTCCTGGCTGGCTAGCTAGAGCCACTGTCACCTTCGCAGATTTTGGAAGCGCTGCGGGTACGTGAACTACGAGGTCATAACTAGGAGCATCGGCTTGAGCATTACCCACCTGAGCCAATCCAGAAAAAGGAATAACCATCGCTATGAATAGAGCGCTGATATTGATAAATCGTCTACGGGAAGTTTTCTGCATAATGTTGTCAGTCTATTTTGACCAATAGGTAAGCGTTTGCAGAATTCAGATTATTTTCAGGTTTTAAGACCTATTTGCTGGTTGAACCGCGTATTTCGGTATGTATTTATACATCAGTCCCGCACCAACAAATCCTAGGAAACCAAAGCCAGCCATGGCTCCGGTCAGGCCAACCGCTAGAACTAGACCAGAGAGTATCCCAGGAGCTGCTGCATCACCAAAGTCCACAAGTAATCGATAGGAAGCTAAGAACTCACTTCTGGCATCTTTTGGAGCAAGGTCGGCACCCAAGACCATGATTACCCCGCTTCCTAGTCCATTAGCCAGTGACATCAATAGAGCAAGTATTAGAAAAGTATTTGCATCAACCGCAAATCCGACGATGAGATGGGTCAGACCCAATCCAAGCAGTGTTGGCACCGCAGCGAAACCTCGACCAAACCGATCCATCACTTGACCACTCAGATAAAACATTGCGAAATCAAGTGCGCCAGCAAACCCAATGTAAAGGGACGCTTGTTCAGCCGGCATGTTCAATGCAATTGCCAGTAGCGGCAGACCAATCATCCTAGAACCTCTAAGTGCACTGAGGATTGACGACGCTAAGCCCAAAGTTGCAAGTTTCTTACTTTCACGTTTAGCGATTATGAAAGTAGCCTTTAGCGAAGAACTGTTTTTGGCCAGGTCTTCTTTTCCTTTGGCGAAGAAGAGAATAATTGCGGCTAGTGCACAGAGTACGAGGGGTAGGTAATAAACCGCCTGCACAGAGTAAAAGCGAATGACTACAGCACCGATCACCGGACCAATAAATGATCCGGCTCTAAACATGCCGCCAAGAATAGAAAGTGATCTAGCTCGAACAGAGACTGGAACGTGCTCTGTCATCCAACTGAGTCTGGCTAAACCGAATACTGCTGCTGCTGCGCCAACGATAAATACACCTGCACCAAGCATGAATAAATTTAAGGCAAAAAGGCTTAGCAGAATTCCAAGAGCCGAACTCACGCTAGCCGCAATCATCGCTTTACGTTCACCAAGTACGTCCACAAACTTTGCTGCTGGGATATCAGCACAAAGTCTTCCGATCATCATTAACCCGGTGATAAAACCAGCGGTAGCTAGATCGGCACCCATCATTAAGGCAGTCGCTGGAACGCTAGGGATAATTCCAAATTCAGCTGTTGAGAATAGAAAAGAAGGCAGGAAGACCGGTAGCACTAATTTTCGTTTTGCAAAGGTCTCATTGGATGCCATTAGCCAATTATCGCCTAGGCGAACATCAACTAGGGGATTACAACCTGTTTGATGCCTGATACCGAGATTGTTCCACTGGAACTTGTGTAAATTGCTACAAAGGAAATCTTTGAACCAGAGGGCACTGCACTACCGACGAAAGTTCGGTAGTCCCAAGTCATGCCAAAACCTCTGGAGTCATCAGAACCGATTGCACTCCAACTGCCAGAATCCACTTTCATTGCGAATGTGACAGTCCCTAGATCTTGATTAGCCACTCCCGATGCAAGTAAGACGCTTTGACTGGCTGTGTCGATTTGAGCACTGAGAGTAACTGAAATATTGCTATCAGAAGCCGGTAGTTGCGTTGCGGCTCGCAGAATTATGGTGCCTCTAGCTGGAACTGAAAGAGTAAGGTCTCCAGTAATCGAGGAGTTCAAGACTGTTCCAGATAACAGCGATTGCCAACTTGTTGATGGTGTTGCAGTTGGAACCGTTACAGTCTTGGCAGTTGATCCGCTATTGAAAGCAACTAAATATTCCCTTTTATCGGCTTTATCGAAACGGCTCAGAGCCAGAACGTTAGTGTCGCTCAATCGAATTGTTTCGGAACCGGTTGCCAAGGCCGGATATTGCTTACGCAACTCGTTCAACAGAGTGATACGTGTAGTCAATGGTGTTACAAGGCTAAGCGAGGAGGACGTATTAATTGGCGTTCCCCAAACGCGTTCCTGTGTTTTCCACTGTGACACTTGAGTGGGGAACATGTCTTGTCTTGCACCTTTATCGCCACCGCTGCCCACGATGCCAACTTCATCTCCGTAGTAAACACTGGGAATTCCCCTGGTCAAAAACATTACATCGTGGGCAAGCAGTAGTGATTGTGCTCTGGTACTGCCCGTCTGATTTAGTAACCAAGCCACACGGCCCATATCGTGGTTTCCTAAAAAGGTAACAAGGTCATAAGCACTCTTGTCCTTTGTGATGAAGCTGTTGTCATTCATAAAGACATTAGACAAATTGGAGGCTTGTCCACCGGAGGCAAAAGCAAGTGCTCTGGTTTGGAAGGCAAAATCGAGGACAGCTGGCAGCCCGTATTTACGCATGAAGTTGGCTAAGTTATTTGTGTCGGAATCGTAGTACTCGCCAAAGGCAAACAACTTTTGAGCCTTTGAAGTCATAGTTGTTGAAGTTTGGTCCAACATCTTGGGCCACCACTTTGAGAAGTACTTGTCATCAACATGTTTTGCTGTGTCAACACGGAAGGCATCAACACCAAAATCATTTACCCACTTTGAATACAAGTCTGCAAAACCCGTTATCACAACATCGTTTTCAGTCTTTAGGTCATCTAACCCATAGAAATCACCGTTCTGATACTGGTTTTTTGCACCCCAATCCTGGACACTGCCCTGATTGTGATAGTTGTTCAGATCATTTAGCCAAGCTGGAGATTTAATATTGTTTCCCCAGGACGGGATAAAAGCAGAGCCATTTGGGCTGTTATGGAAACTGTATGAACCATCTCTATAAGAAATGACGTCACCGGTGTGGTTCATAACTATGTCAACTACGACCTTCATGCCTAGTCGATGAGCGCAGTCAACAAAAGATTTGAATTCAGAATTGGTTCCCCAGTGCGGGTCAATGGTAGTGAAGTCATTTATCCAATAGCCGTGATATGCGGCGGACTGGCCCTGAACAAAGTTTTGTTTAAAGGGTGGAGTAATCCATACCGCTCCGAAACCCATATTTTTGATTCGGGGTAAGCCTTCACCTGTCCCGTCGTTTCGATCACAACCATCGCTAAGACCTGCAAGGTCACCACCATGAGACCAGCTAATGTCATCAGGAGAGTAGCCGTTCACACTTCGATTGTTTGGGTCAAGGCCACCCTTGTCATTAGCTGAGTTTCCATTTTTGTAACGGTCAGTCATGACAAAGTAAATGCTGTCTGCCGCTAGCGATGAACGAGAAGATACTCCCGCAAGTGCAACAGCCTGCTCGGCGGATAGTTCATCGGTATTTACTTGAGGGTTAGGTTGTTGTGGTCGGGAAATTAGCTGATTTCCGTCTACATCAACTTTTCCTGATTCAATCCAAATTTCGTTTCCCAATTTTGCAAGATCAACGTATTGGTCTCCGGAATTTGGGTCTTTTAGGTTTAGCTTGTGAATCACATAAGGAAGTTTTGAAGTAAAAGCTGCAATTGGAACATTGAATGTTACCCCCCAAGAATCAGGTTTAGAACTTATTGGATTTTTAGGTTTGGCCCACGTCGTATCTGTGAGAGCCCCGCCATAAGAATTGTTATACCAAGTATGCAATCCCCAACCCTTATAAATATTGTCATCACGGTGGTAGTGAATTAGAACCAAATTGGACCTAGCTGCTGCGCTTTCATAAATGGTGTCCGAGCCATTATTTAGGTAAATCTCCGAATTCTTAGATGCGTCACCTTGTGAGGCGGTGAAGTCATCGACCAGTTTCTTATTTTTGGTCGATTGTGTCTTGATGGAGTAAACACCTGTATCAGCCGGCACACTAAAGGTTGCAACGAAATCTGTTGTTCCGACTTTTACGAAAGGTTGACTGACGGAATTCCCTTTTACTGTTAGTACTGCAAATCTTGAAGTTTTATTACTGGTGGTTAGATGAACTTTGATGTTCTTAGCTGCCGACACTCTGCTAAGGGAGGGAACCCCATTATCATCGAGCCAAACTTCTCGAGTGCTCACAGGATCAACACAGGTTGAACTTCTAGTGATTTCAGTTGCAGTGAAACACAAAGATCCAGCGCCAGCAGGAACGGTGGTTATGCCCCACCAGCCGTAGGCGTCTAACGAAACAAGTCTTGAAGTGGCAATGTCGGTTGCTGGGCTTTTTGCAGACGCAATTCTTATTGCTGCCTGGGCAGGCAATACAGCCACCGGCACATGGGTAATTAACTGGTAACTTGCCTGGATTACGGCAGCTGTGCTTGGAGCAATGAGTGTGATTGCACCCAAGGCGGAAGTCATAGCTATCGCCACAACCCCTCTTAGAAATTTGAAGTTACCCAGAATGCGCGCCATGGTCGAATTGTACTTAGCCAGTCTGGGAAAACTCTTCCCTCAATTCACAGAGTTCCAGCCCCGCCTAGACTAGAAGTCATGTCTGACTTAGATCTATCTGCCGAAATCAGGCAAATACGTGGAATTTTCGCCACTATTGCCGAGGTATCAGACCTACCTAGACTTTTAGAAGAAGTTAGCCAATTGGAAATTGAGGCGCAAGAGCCGACACTCTGGGATAGCCCTGAACTAGCTCAGAAAGTAACTAGCTCACTTTCTCGCAAACAGGCACAGATTAACAAGATAACTGAAATAGCAAATCGTTTAGATGATCTTGAAGTGTTAGTCGGATTAGCCAATAGCGAGTCAGATAAGGCTGCAGCGACAGAGGCAACCGCCGAACTTGTCAATCTAAAGAAACTTGTGGCAGAGCAAGAAGTGCAGACACTGCTAAACGGTGAATACGATGCTCGATCAGCAATTCTCACCATTCGTTCAGGTGCTGGTGGTGATGACGCCACTGATTTTGCTGAAATGTTGATGAGAATGTATTTGCGATATGCAGAAAAGCAGGGCTGGCCTTCACAAATACTAGATATTTCATTTGCCGAAGGCGCGGGAATTAAGTCAGCTACCTTCGAGATTGATGCACCATATGCATACGGGCAACTTTCTGTCGAAGCAGGCACTCATCGGTTGGTGAGAATGAGTCCATTCAATGCCGCTGGTAAAAGGCAAACAAGTTTCGCCGCAGTCGAAGTTGTTCCTCTCATTGAACAAACCGATGTCGTGGACATCCCTGACGCTGACATAAGAATAGATGTCTTTAGATCATCAGGGCCAGGTGGTCAGTCCGTGAACACCACTGACTCGGCTGTTCGAATAACACACTTACCAACTGGAACTGTCGTTTCTTGCCAGAACGAGAAATCTCAACTGCAGAACAAGGCTGCTGCTATGAGAGTGTTGCAATCTAGATTGCTAGAACTTAGAAGAACCGAGGAGGAAGCAACTAAGAAACAATTGGCCGGTGATGCCACCGCCTCCTGGGGCGACCAGATGCGTTCCTATGTGCTCGCCCCATATCAAATGGTGAAAGACCTGAGGACCAACTTTGAAGTAAATAACCCAGATGCCGTCTTCGATGGGGATCTGGGTGGCTTCATCGCAGCCGGGATTAGATGGAGAAAAACCCCGGCTAATTAGATAGACACACTCTAAAACTAAGGCTTCTAACCCGCTATGCAATTTAGGCTAAAAACCTAATGATTTCTATATCCCAGGTAACTAAGGCGTATCGAGGTGCTCCTCGATCGGCATTGGATGATGTCTCATTAGAAATTGATAAGGGCGAGTTCGTATTTTTAGTTGGTGCTTCCGGTTCGGGTAAATCTTCCTTGATGCGAATGATTCTTCGAGAGGACCTTCCAACAGCGGGAAGCATCCATGTCCTCGGGGAAAACTTAGTGGGTATTCCCAATCGACGAGTTCCGCACTTCAGACGCAAACTTGGAGTTGTGTTTCAAGACTTCCGGCTGCTACCTAATAAGACTGCAGCGCAAAACGTCGCATTCAGCCTTGAAGTTATTGGTAAGTCAGCGGGATTTATTTCTGAAGCTGTCCCAGATGTTTTACGTCTAGTCGGATTAGAGGACAAGGCTAACTCGTTGCCAAGTGAGTTATCCGGTGGAGAACAGCAACGAATAGCTCTAGCTAGAGCAATCGTTAACAAACCAGCAATCCTGTTGGCAGATGAACCAACTGGAAATCTTGATCCTGCAACAAGCGAAGGAATCATGGCTTTGCTTGAAAGAATTAATTTGACTGGAACAACAATAGTTATGGCAACACATGATCGAGGAATAGTTGATCGTGGCCGTAAGCGAGTGATTGAACTTAGTCTTGGCAAAGTAATTCGCGATGAACGAGGTTCTGGTTACGGGCTTGAACGATGAGATTTAGTTTCGTTTTTAGTGAAATGGGTATCGCCATCAAGCGAAACCTGAGCATGATAATTTCGGTCATCTTGGTGACTTTTATTTCGCTCACCTTTGTCGGAACAGCAGGTTTGATGCAGCAACAAATCGGCTCAATGAAGACCTACTGGTACGACAAGGCTCAAGTAGCTGTTTATCTCTGTACTAAGACATCTCCCAAAGATATCTGTCCGCAAGGCGAAGCTAGTAAAGATGTTCAGAAGACGGTGAAGCTAAGACTCAAATCCAACACCTTGGAACCATATATCGATAAGTATTACTTTGAGAATCACGCCAAGGCATACAAGACATTTCAAAAGGAATTCAAAGATAACGCAGTTGCAAAGTATGTTACTCCAGCTCAATTGAATGAAACTTTCTGGATCAATCTAAAAGATCCCAACAAAGCTCCAATAATTATTGAGAGTTTCAGTGGACTATCTGGAATCGAGGAAGTAAAAGATCAGAGAAGTTACTTAGATCAGATTTTTAGCATGCTAAACATTGCAAGCTTGGCTGCTATCTCAATTGCTGGTCTAATGCTGTTTTCAGCTGTATTGCTAATCTCCACCACGATTAGACTCTCTGCCGTTATGCGTAGACGAGAAATCGGGATAATGAGATTGGTCGGTGCTAGTAACTTCTACATACAGTTACCTTTTATCTTGGAAGGTGTAGTTGCCGGAGTAATAGGTAGCCTGCTTGCCGGGGGAGCAATATTTGCTCTTGTGCAATTCTTTGTTCAAGGCTTCCTGGCCCAGCAACTTCCTTTCACCAGTTTTGTTGGCATCCCAGACGCCTTAGCCCTCTTACCTGGGCTAGTTCTAGTCGGCGCAGGGCTAGCTGCAATTGCAGCCGCATCTTCGATAAGAAGATATTTACGCGTCTAAGAGTTAGACTGATTGGCTGTCTTGATAAACAAGACAGTTATTTCTGTTCAGGAGCTCAAGGTGCCTAGAGAAAGTGGCCAAAAGGTTGTTGCCACCAATCGTAAAGCCCGACACGACTATCACATCGAAGACGTGTTCGAGGCTGGAATTGTGCTAACCGGGACAGAGGTTAAGTCACTTAGAGCAGGCAGAGCAAGTCTGGTGGATGGTTTTGCCAGCGTTGAAAATGGTGAAGCTTGGTTGGAAAACGTGCATATCCCCGAATATCTTCAGGGCACCTGGAATAACCACAGCACCAGAAGAAAACGCAAGCTGCTAATGCACAGATCAGAGATTTACAAGCTCTCCGGCAAGATCAAGGAATCAGGGTTCACCTTGATTCCGCTATCGCTTTACTTCAAAGACGGCAAAGCCAAGGTTGAACTGGCTCTGGCTAAAGGTAAGCGCGAATATGACAAGCGTCAGACTCTCAAAGAGCAGCAAGATAGGCGCGAGGCAGATAGAGCAATGTCTACCAAGGGCAAAGACTGGTAATTCGGGAATAATCCAAGATTGCCTCTGGTTTATCTAATTAGATGGCTTTATAGTTATCTAGCCCTACCAAGGGTTTTGGTAATTCAATATGGGGATGATCGGTTTCGACAAGGCTTCTTGATACGAAAAGAAGCGGGCCG
>RFYI01000061.1 GCA_009921165.1 Actinomycetota bacterium
TTGGTATCCATGGCGCTGGTAGCTTCATCGAGGATGACAACAGGCGGGTCCTTTAACAACACTCTGGCAATTGCAATTCTCTGTTTTTCACCACCGCTAAGTCGGTAGCCTCTTTCCCCAACCAAAGTTTCGTAACCTTTGGGGAAGCTCATGATGACATCATGGATGTTGGCGGAAATGGCAGCGGCTTCTATTTCTTCCTGACTGGCTTTTGGCTTTGCGTAAGCTAGGTTCTCTCGGATGGTGTCATAGAACAAATATGTTTCTTGATTGACAATTCCAATTTGATCTATCAGTTCCTCTTGGTTCAATTCACGAACATCTACTCCGCCGAATTTGACTGAACCTAAGGTGACATCAAAAAAGCGTGGAATCAGATAACTAATTGTTGTCTTACCGGATCCGGATGCGCCAACCAGGGCTACGTATTTACCTGCTTCAACCTTGAATGAGATGTTCCTTAATGTCGGTTCGGTTTCTTCACCGGTTCCCGGGTAGGAGAAAGTCACGTTATCAAATTCAATAGAACCAAGCTGGTTCTTCTCAACGTGCTTTGGTTGTTCGGGGTTTTTGATACTTGGACGTAAGTCAAAGTATTCAAAGATTCTTGCAAATAGCGCCTGAGAGGTTTGTAAGTCGAGGCTAACTTGGAGCAGGTTCATCATGGGGAAAAGGAGTCTTGCCTGTGCTGTTGTGAAAGCAACAACGGTTCCAATGCTTATTGGATCGGCCTGAAGGATAAGCACCCCGGCGCAGAGGTAGATAACCGCTGGAATCGAAGACATGAATACCTGAACAATTGCAAAGAAGGTTTGACCGCTCATGGTCTGTCTAACCTGCAAACCTATTTGGTTTCTATTTTCATTCTCGTAGCGCTGCACTTCACTGGCTTGACTGCCATATTGGCAGTCTATGCCTTAACCGATAAGCGGCCTGACCTCAACCTTACGATTGCAAGCCTTAGAACCAAGCCTTGCCAACTCTTGAGCTTGTTCAAGTGAATCAGCGCTGATTAACCAAAAACCAGCCATGTATTCAGTGGTGTCATTTACCGGCGATGTCCCAGAACGTGACTTGCTATCAATTACCTCTATCAGAAATCTCATATCAGAATTCTATTGATGAAATTTTTGTCCGACAATCTCAAAGTCTTTGTCAAATACCGATTAAATAATTAGCCCCTTTCGGCTCGATTAGGAGGCGAAAGGGGCTAATAAGTAATTAACTCTTGGTGTCAATTTCCACTTTGCTTCTCACATAGAGAACAAATAGACCTAAGAAACCAGTTGTCAGTAATGCGCTGTTCAGATACTGCATCTGGTCATCAGCGCTGGTGAGCAAGATAACTCCACCAAGGACGATCAGGTTGAAGAAGATCCTGGTTAGAGCTGCCTGACGCCACAGGGTGATTCGAGTGGTCACTACTTGAATTGCTGTCATAAGACCGCCAGCAAAAGCAAGGATGTAAAGAATAAGTACCGGCGGTTGAGCATGGAAAGAAACTAAACCATTCTCACTAAAGCCAGGCTCTGACGGATACACCCAAGTTCTAAGAGCGAACAAGGTGACTAGGAATGCAATCGCAATTGTCATCATTAGAGTTCTAGTGTTCTTCTGCCAGTTGAAAGTAGCTGAAGAAACAAGAGCAATAAAACCTGCAACGAAAGGCAAAACCGATAGTGACATCATTAGCCCTAGATCTGCAGGATGAGTTGCAACAACTGCTGCGAATCCCAAGAAAGATAAACCAAAAAGCGAAAGACCAATACCGAAGTCTTTGAACGGATTGACTTTCAGTGCATAGAACTTGAAACCTAGGAAAGCAAAGATACCGCTACCTAGTAGAAAGAAAAGAACAACATTTAGATTTGCATCTGGACTTAACATTTATAACTCCCCATTATTAGATTGAATACCTTAGCTCCTCAATTTTAGCAGATAGCTATTTAGGAACGAAACTGATCTAGCTAGCGGCCCAGGCGTGTCTATTCTTTAGCAAAGCTGGAGGCTATGAGGTCAGCAGTTACCACAAACGCCCTAACAGTTTTACCAAGATTATTGAATGGGTATCAGGTTCTTAGAGTCCGAACAGCCGTTTTAGTAGGAGAAGGTACCGGTTTTCAGGTTCTAAAGATGACAAGTTCTAAGCGATCATGCAGCCGCAAATTCATTTCGTGCCAGCACTTGGAAACTGAACTACTCTGGAGACATGAGCAATCAAAAGATTGTGCTCATCTTTGATGGGGACTGCGGGTTTTGCACTAGTACGGCAAATTTCATCGCTAAACACAGCAGAATAGTCATGGAGGTAACCCCATGGCAGTTCGTTGATTTTACTAATCTCCCAATAACACAGCAGGACTGTGCAGACCAGGTTTATCTGTTGGTGGACGGAAAGCCTTACGGTGGCCACGAGGGCTTTGCTATGACGCTTAGGGTCCAACCAAATCCAGTACTAAAGTTTCTTGGAAAAACAGCTATGAGTCCAGCACTCAGGTGGCTTGCTAAACCAACATATCGCCTGGTCGCTAAGTATCGCCATAAGTTACCTGGTGGGACACCTGCCTGTAAGTTGCCGGACTAAATAACGCAGATTAGATTGAAATCATGAGAAAGCTCAGAAAATACTGGTTAGTAACAGCTGTTTTAGTGCTGTTGGGGCTAACTTCACCGAGCTCCGCAGATGTGAATGACTTTACCTTTGATTCCTTTCATGGCGAGTATCAGCTTTCTTTGAATTCAGCTAAAGATAACCGTCCAGAGATGCTGGTGACTGAAACCCTCGTTGCTAACTTTCCTGAGATTGATCAAAACCACGGGATAATGCGAAGCATCCCAACTTCAAGTTACGGAAAGTTTCCCGGGCTGATAGATCAAATCTCAGTAACCGATGAACTTGGAAGATCAAGAGAATTTGAAGTAACCGTAGAGAATGGTTTTACCAATTTAGCAATTAAGCCAATTGATGAATCATTTGTTCATGGCAAACAGACCTACGTAATCAAATATCATCAGGCCTGGGTCATAAATAATTATCAAGACACTTCTGGTTTTGATGAGTTCTACTGGGATGTTAATGGAACAGGCTGGATTCAAAGCTTTGATCAGGTGAGTGCCACAGTCAGCCTAGATAAGGCACTTGCTGACAACCTAGTGATGGATAAGACATCCTGCTATCAAGGGCCTCAAGGATCGACCGAGTCTTGTGATTTCTCAAGTGATGCTGCAAATCAGATAACCTTCACTTCAAGAAAACTGGAAGCGACTGAGAATCTCACCATAGCTATTGCCTTTAATCCAAATGTTGCTAACACCAGTGGGCCGAAGGTGTCTGGAACCTTTGCTTGGTATGGATTCTTCGTCTGCCTTGCTCTTGCCATCCTGATATTGATTTGGGCAATTTACTTCAGAATATTTGGTATTAGGTCTTCTAACAAATTTGCATTCATTGTTCCTCAGTACAAGCCAGCAGCAGAGCCTGGATTATTAACCTCGGCTTTAGTCTCAAGAAAAACAAGCCACCTGCATCAGGCTAGCGTTGTTGAGCTTGCGGTCAAGAAGCTCATTGAGATAGAAGTTGTTCCAGATAGTAAGAACAAGGATTTCATTCTTAGAAGAACGAAGGTAACTACTACCAACGCCGACCATAATTCTTTGCTGGAATCCTTGGCCATTGGAAACCCTGGTGAAGAATTGCTCCTAGCTCACAACATGAGAGCCACTGAGAGAAATGAGTTGTCTAAATCTTTGCTGAGCTTGAAGGCGCAAGCAGCCAAGCTAGTGAATTCATCCGGTTATTTCAAAAAGCGAGCACTCGGAATTCCGGCTATAGGTTTCATCATTAGTCTGTTGGTTTATGTGGTGTGGATGCTCTTTGCCGCATCACTCGATGCTGAGACTGACGCCGGTTATGTTTCGGCACCAGTTCTTTCTTTTGCACTATTTACCTTTCTTTACTGGCTACTGCTCTCAAAGCGTGCACTAACCGATAAAGGCTCAGAACTAGTCGCCTACGTAAAAGGGCTTGAGATGTATATCGAGCTAGCTGAAAAGGACAGGCTGGAATTCTTACAATCTCCGCAAGGGGCTTTGCTGAAGCCTTCGGAAATACAAGGTAAGCAAGTTTTGAAACTCTATGAAGAGGTGTTGCCTTGGGCAATTCTCCTAGGTCTACAAAAGCAATGGAGCAAAGTTCTCACAGATCTATATCAAGACCAGGGCAGCCCTGTTTGGTTTATCGGTTCTTCAGCGCTCTCGGATAGTTTCTCTAACCTCGACCAAGTTCTTACCCAGTCGCTAGCAGCCAGCTCATCTGGAGGTTCAGGTGGCGGCGGTTCATCCGGCGGTGGCGGTGGCGGTGGCGGTGGCGG
>RFYI01000062.1 GCA_009921165.1 Actinomycetota bacterium
TGTCTATACAATATGTCTATACACACTTGTTGGGAGGAAAGATGATCAAGAAAGTGATTCAAAAAGTATCAGACACTGCTATCGAAAGCGTGGTGACTAGGGTCTTTATGAATGGGGGAAGCCAAGCTATTCGGATACCCGCAGCCATGCGAGTAGAGACCGAACAAGTGAGAATATCTATCGATGTCGACTCAGGCATTATTTCGATCGAGCCTCTGGACAAAGAACAGATGAAGGCCGCATTCATTGCCCAGGTTAAATCGCTTACAAAAGAAGAGCGAGACGAAATCAAAGCTATGGAGTTCAAGCGAGACGTTTCTATCCCAAAAATAAACCCAGACGTAGCTGCGTTTTTTAGGGATTCCGCATGAAGTACCACATAGACGCCAGCACCATTATCGACATTATGAGATTCCAACGAGAAAGCCTTTTGAATTTCGAGCTGGCAAACATACAGGAGCTGGCGATGTCATCAGTCGTCGCTCATGAACTTTGGGCAGGAGCGGATAGCGCAAACATAGGCCCAAGATCTATGGCCAATCTTCGCTTGTTCACTTCGATGATTGAAGTTATACCGTTTGATAAGCAAGCTGCGGAGTATTCAGGAAACTTAGTCTCTCAGCTAACCCGCAACGGGATTGGGATAGGCAACATAGATCCCATGATTGCCGGCCATGCTTTATCTCAAGGAGCGGTCTTGGTCACTCGGAACACTAAGCATTTCAAGAGAATTCCCGACCTACATGTAGTGGATTGGTCTAAACACGCTGAATAAGTAATGTTGCATTATTACTACATAGCAATTATGCTACATACATGGGACGTAAACCTAAAGCAGATGAAGAGCTGGTATTTAACAGGCTCGAAGCACTCAGGGCTAAAGCGGGCATAACCAGGCAGCAGCTAGCTGATGCCGTTGATGTTCACTACCAGACCATCGGCTATATCGAAAGAAACGAATATAGCCCGAGCCTTGTGCTCGCATTGCGCATAGCCAAAGCGCTAAATAAGAAAGTAGAACAGATCTTCAGTTTGGAGGAAAACTAATGGCTAAGAAATCAGGGACAAGAACCCCGGAGACCCTTGAAGAAATGATTGAAGTTAAAGCTGAAATGTTTGGCAACAAAATAACAGCGGGAGTGGTTCACTGGTTCAGGAATGACACATTCTTCGACGGATTCAGAAATACACCAGCGAGAATCATCATTACTGTGCTCAGCTTTGTGGTTCTTTACGGAGGACTAATGCTTTGCTGGAGTTCTCAGAATTATCTTCTTCACTACATCTGTGCTTTGTTTGTAGTTCTCATCATGCAGGCAATCTCGGTTCGTTTTGTATTCCAAATAGAGGGAAGAGAAATCCTTGACGAGTACCAAGAGAAGAGAAGAGACAGAGCATATCGTCGTGCCTATCAAAACATAAGAAGCATAATTGGAGCTTGTGTTGTGGCATGGGTTGCATACACCTACATTCGTGAAACCTATGACGTCGAACTTGGCGGTTGGGAGCTTCTTACTTATAACCGCTCTGCAACAGTAGCGGTGTTCGTGGTCGCTCTAATATCCCTTCAGAAGTACCTCTCTTACGGGATCAAGGGCGAACCTTTTCTTTCCCGAGAAGAAGTCAATCAAATGAGGAATAGCTAATCCAGGTTCTGGTCAGCCCAGATCTCAATAGCACTCTTGATGTATTTAGCTAGACCCGGCTCGAACGACTCATAGGTTGCTTCGAAGGCCGGGTCTAGTACATATGTCAGTGCTAAGGATTTATAAGCCTGTTTGTTTGGTGTCCAGAACTGTTTGACGAAGGCGTAGTGATCAGCAATTAGTTTCTGAACATCGATGTCACTAAATAGTGCACCTTTGCGTTTTTGATCAGCGATAGCTTCAGCAATCGCATCATGCTGTGCTTTGTATGAGGCTTGCTGTTCTTCCGTATACGAGGCATTGACACCTTGTATTTGGGAAGAACGTTCAAACATGACTTACGGTTCTAAGCGGTTAGGTCCACGGAATAGGTAACCAACTTCACGAATGTTTGTTTCGTGAAGTAGCAACATGACAACTCTTAGAAGACCCATACCGAAACCACCGTGCGGTGGGGCACCGAATTTGAAGAAGTCCATGTATGACTGAAGACCTGCTGGGTCTAATCCCTTTGACTTAGCTTGTTCAATAAGAACTTCTAATCTGTGTTCACGTTGAGCACCGGTGGTGATTTCAGTTCCACGCCAGATAAGGTCATAGCTGTTTGTTAGTTGATCGTTGTCAGCATGTCTCATGTGATAGAACGGTCTAACAGTTGATGGGTAGTCGGTTAGGAAGACGAACTCGTGGTTATAGGTTTCCATAACGTGAGCTGCAATCTGTCTTTCACCTTCAGGGTCCATATCCCCGCCACGAGTAATCTCATGGCCACGCTTAGCAACGATATCGATTGCTTCAGCTAGAGGGATTCTTGGGAATGGTGTGGTTGGAATAACAACATCGATGTCAAATAATCTCTTGATGTCATCGCCGTGCTTTTGCTTAACAGCAGTAATAGCTGCAACCATTAGGTCTTCTTGAATCTTCATGATGTCTTCATGAGATTCGATGTATGAAACTTCCATGTCAACTGAGGTGAACTCAGTTGCATGTCTTGAAGTAAAAGAAGGGTCTGCTCTGAACACTGGGCCAATTTCAAAGATGCGACCAAAGCCAGCCATCATTGCCATCTGCTTATAGAACTGAGGAGACTGAGCTAGGTAGGCAACTGTCTCGAAGTATTCCATCTTGAAAAGTTCTGCATGAGATTCTGAAGGCGAGGACATGAGCTTAGGTGAGTGAATCTCAACGAAGTCATTTTCAACCCAGTATGTTCTCCAAGCATGTTCAATGGTGGTCTGAACTTTGAACACTAGGTTCATCTCTGGACGACGAAGATCGATGTATCTCCAGTCCAGACGCTTATCAATACCTGAGTCTTCCGCAATAGGGGTCTCAGGGTCAGCAATGGTAATAACCTCTAGGTCATCAAGCTGAATCTCAATGCCACCCAGTTTGACTCTTTCATCGTGAACTAAACGACCCTTAACCCATACGAATGAGCCTGAGGTAAGAGTTGAGACAGTATCTGCTAGAGCATCAACTTCAGCTGGTCTTGGGTAGGTAACCTGAACGGAACCTGATTCATCCCTGAGAACGATGAATTGAATACGCTTCTGATCTCTAAGGGTTTCTACCCAACCACCGATAAGAATCGGTCCGTCTTCTCTTGAAGCTAAATCTTTTACCAGGATTCGTTCACGCATAGTGTTTTCTTTCGTTCAAATCTCGCCTAAACCCCAAGTTTAGTCGGCGATAGACTTGACCTATGCCTGCCAATCGTATTCATCTAGTACGCCATGGTGAGGTCTATAACCCAGGTGGAGTCCTATACGGGAGACTTCCTAACTTCCATCTCTCTGATACCGGTAAGTTGATGGCTCAGGCTGCAGCTGATCTCCTAAAGGCTCTAAATACACCGGTAAGAGCTATCTATTGCTCACCTTTGATTAGAACTCAAGAGTCAGCTAAACCGATAGAGCAAGCATTTAACCTTGATGCCAAGTTAGATGAAGACCTGATTGAACCACACAACGTATTTGAGGGTAGAAAACTAAGCGTAAAAGCTGTTGCCCTAAGACCACACTGGTGGTGGCACTTTAGAAACCCGGCAAAGCCAGCCTGGGGAGAGTCTTTCAAAGAGATCATCGCTCGCATGAATGAAGCCATCTTTAGAGCATATGAATCTGTGGAAGATGGCGATGTTGTCCTAGTTACTCACCAACTACCTATCTGGGTAATGCATCTATCAACAGCAGGAGAGAAACTCATGCATGATCCTCGCAAGAGAAGATGCTCGCTCTCGAGTATTACTAGCTTTGAAGTTCATGACGGCAAGCTAGTTGAGGTTTCATACATTGAACCAGCAGCAGAACTAATTGCTATTGATAAGGGTGCGGTATGAAAAGAACTGTAGTAGCCATACTCACCCTTGGTCTTTCCTTCTCTGCTCTTACTGCTTGCACAGAAACACCAAGTATGAATAAGACATACATGTCGGGTGATGGAACAGTAACTGAGTTCAAACCAATGGCTAGAACTAAAGCTGTTACCTGGTCAGGTGTTGATAGCGATGGCTATCAACTAGGTTCAGAGAACCTAAACGGAGTTGTTACAGTACTTAACTTTTGGTACGCAGCCTGCAC
>RFYI01000063.1 GCA_009921165.1 Actinomycetota bacterium
ACCACTCGATTCCAGGTATTGGTTTGCCGATGTGTCTAATCGGAGCAGAGCTTGTATACAAGCTGATGATTGATGATAAGTCCAGTGGTCCAACACCTGATGAAATCAAACCTATTTCTGATGACGGTTGGAAAGGTTTGAACTAGTGCAGTTTGCATATCTTGCCGGACTGATCTTTTCCATTATTGGTTTAGGTCTATTCGACTGGAAATTCAAGCTAGGTTTTTCAACTAACAAGAAGGCAGCAACTCTTGCTACCTTGCTGCCACTAGTTTTCTTTTTACTTTGGGATGGTGCCGGCATTGCTCTGGGTATTTTCTTTAGAGGTGAAACAAGTCATCTGACTGGAATAGTCGTTGCCCCTGAGCTACCCCTTGAAGAATTGTTCTTCTTATTCCTGTTGAACTACACAACACTAACCATCTTTATTGCAGTGAAGAGAATAGCGGCTAAGCGATGAACTATCTAGCGCTCAATGTTGTCTTTATGCTCATCGCTTTTGTAATTCTGAATGTCTTTGTTAGAAAATCTTCTTGGAAACTAATTGGCTGGACACTTCTTGTAATGGTTCTAGTAACCCTTATCTTTGACAACTTAATAGTTGCTTTAGGAATTGTCGACTATGACACAACCAAGATCAGTGGTGTGCTCTTAGGCTTAGTTCCAATAGAAGATTTTGCATACACAGTTGTCTCAGTGTTAGCAGTTTCAGCTATCTGGCACAAACTAACCAAGGAGAAATAGATGAAGGCTATAAAGACTCTGTTCTGGTCTTCAAGACCAGTCTCTTGGATAAACACTGCCTTCCCTTTTGGTGCTACCTACGTATTTCTAAATCACAAAGTTGATTTGACTTTCTTTGTTGGAACTTTGTTCTTCCTCATTCCATACAACCTCTTGATGTATGGCATTAACGATGTCTTTGACTATGAGAGCGATCTTAGAAACCCAAGAAAAGGTGGCATTGAAGGATCCCTGCTAGCTAAGCAGTACCACAAGTTAACTATCTGGTCTTCAATCCTTAGTTGCGTACCGTTCCTTGTTTACCTTTACTCAGTATCAAATCTGAACTCCGCACTTTGGCTAACCCTTTTTGTCTTTACAGTGGTCGCCTATAGCGCTCCAGTACTTAGATTCAAGGAACGTGGCTTCCTGGACTCAATTACCTCAGCCAGCCACTTCGTTGGCCCAATGATTTACGCCATGTCACTCTCTGGTGCAGACCTTGCTGACCGTGCTGTTTTATCTTGTGTTTTAGCCTTCACTCTTTGGGGTGTTGCCTCTCATGCCTTTGGTGCAGTTCAGGATGTGAAAGCAGATCGTGAAGCTAACATATCAAGCATTGCAACCATGATTGGCGCAAGAGCAACTGTTTGGTTTGCTTTTATCTGTTATGGCTTAGCCGGAGTCCTAGTTATGAACACAACTTGGCCAGGACCATTAGCTGCTATCGCAGCTTTGCCATACCTTCTTATTCTGAGTCCATATCTGAACATCACTGATGCTGATTGTGAGAAAGCAAATAAGGGTTGGCGAAGATTTATCTGGTTGAACTTCTTTGCAGGTTTTGTAGTTTCAATCTTGCTAATCAGCTCGGTTGTTTTCTAGCTAGCTCTAGCCACCCAATCAATCATGTATAGCTTGTTGAACCCACTGGCACAGTGGTGACAACTGTATAAACGCTTAGGTCTCTGGTATCTATAGTGTTCGTGTCCATTTGGGCACAGACCTTTATATGGTGCATACACTTGAGCAATCTCTTCGCCGGTGTATTTGTCATTGCGATAACCAATACGTTTAGCGGTAGCTAGCCACTTCTTACCGTGACCTTCTTTAGGACCACATAGTGCATGTGCAATTTCATGCAAGACCGTCTGCATGACCTCATCAACAGAGTGAACCAGGGCTAAGTACTTGCTAACTGTGATTCTTTTATCGGAATATGAACAGAGCCCTGCTCTTCTTCGACCACTATCAAACCCAAAAGACCAATCCCGGTCTTCAATACGCTCTAACATCTCTGTTTCCGCTAGAGAACGGATGTAATCCCAACGATCAGCAACTAATCTGATCTTCTTACCTTCATTGCTTCTTGATTTCTCAACAAAGCCATAATCCTCAAGTGCTGCCAATAGGGATATCTGTTCAACTGATGCTCTAACCGAGATCTTGCTCAGTTTGAGTTCATCAAAGGCGTAGTCCATAACTGCACGAATTGCCTCAGCAATCCAGGCCATGCTCCCCGTGAGGTGCTGCTCAACCTCGAGAAATGCAGCTGGGCCTGTTTCCTTGAAATCTCTTAGCTCAATCTTGGCGATTAGCTCTGAATCCCCTGGCTTCTTGACTTCCCAGCAATGAGGCCCAATACAGGTCAGCACTAACCCAGCTCGGGTCAGGTTTCTAGATATCGTGGCTATCATCGCAAAGACAGGCTAACCCCGTCCCACCACGAGACAGGTTATTTATCCACCTAAATTGTTGATAACACTCTTAAAAGTGGATAAAAAATGACTTAAAGTTCCATTCCTGTTAACTTTCTGTTAGCCACACCCGAAATGTCCTGAAAATCGCAGGTCCAAGCCAATAATCTGGCGCCTATGACTACTAACACAAAAAACTCTGCTTCGGCAGGTGCAATCGAAACCAACGACATTCTCCCAATCCCATCGGGTGAACGTCACGGCAAACCGTGGCACTTATTCACAGTTTGGTCGTCCCCGAACCTCGAGTTCGCAACTATATTCATTGGCTTCTTGGCTGTTATCGCGTTCGGTTTGAACGTATGGCAGGCAATCCTAGCTATCGTGATTGGTAACGGTCTAGCCGCTATCACCCACGGAATCCTAAGCACCTGGGGACCTAAACACGGTCTTCCACAAATGGTGCTTGGCCGCAGCGCTTTTGGTTACTGGGGTAACTTGCTTCCAGCAGGTATGTCTACCCTCGTTGCTGGTATCGGCTGGTTCGCAGTAAACAGCACCTCAGGTGCTTTTGCTCTCCAGGCTCTTACCAAGCTGCCTATCGAAATAGATCTAGCAATCGTTGTTATTGCTCAGATTGGAATCGCTTTCGTAGGCCACAACCTAATTCAGAAGTTTGAGCGTTACGCGTTCTACTACCTGGTAGTCGTTTTCGGCATCGGTGCTGTAATCGTTCTTGGACAGGGTAACTACGTTATCCCTGCAGGTCATGAATCATTCAATCTAGCTGGCTTCACCCTAACTGCAGCTGCAGCTTACGGTTACACAGCTGGTTGGACTGCTTTCGCATCTGACTACTCAAGATACATGCCAGCAAACTCAAACTCTCGCCAAATTGGCTTGTTCGCAGGTTTCGGTAACTTCTTCGCAACCACTTTGTTGATGACTGTTGGAGCGGTTGCATGGACTGTTATCAGCCCTGACGGTAACCCAACAGAACTATTCACGGGCATGCTTCCACAGTGGCTAGGAGCGCTAACACTTCTAGGAATTGCGGTTGGATCTATCGGTGCTAACGTTCTGAACGTTTACTCAGGTGCCATGTCATTCCTTGCAATGGGATTCAACTTTGGATTCAAGACTCGCAGAGCTGTGATGGTTGCTATCGCGGGTGTCTTCGGAACTATCACTGCTTACCTAGCAATTACAGGTAACTTTGTTCAGCAGTTCGAAGGCTTCCTGCTAGTTGTTTCATACTGGGTAGCTCCATGGATCGCGATTGTTCTAACTGACTCAATAATTCGTAAGGGTCAAGACATCGGTGCTCTAGCTCAGAACTCAAAGCGTGAAAACGCGGCAGGCGTCATTGCATTCGTAGTTGCTGTTGTTGTCTCAATTTGGGGCTTCTGCAACCAGATTGCATACACCGGTCCTCTAGCTAAGCAGTATTCGCTAGGTGACGTCACTCCAGTTGTTGGCTTTATCCTTGCCGCAGTGCTTTACGCAGTGCTTGCCAAGGCTCTAAAGACTGACAAGAAATAAATAACCCCTAACTAAGGAAGCCTCGGCTATGGAATTCAAACCAGGAGATATCTTCATCACAGATGAAGAAAAACTATCG
>RFYI01000064.1 GCA_009921165.1 Actinomycetota bacterium
ATTGTTTTTATATATTGTTCTGTTAAGTGACATTAGTGTCACCGTATTGTGTCTCAGATGTCACCGTATTTGACCACGGATGTCACCGTATTTGACCTTGGATGTCACGTGTGTCGAAGTTATCCACAACCTCAAACATGGGCACATTATCTCCAAAATTGCGATGATACATTCCACCCTCACAGTCACTAGGACAAGGGATGTTTATCCAGTAACGGTTAGTGCGATGACCACCATAAGATTCACCTTTGTGACGATCTACATCGAGTTCACCAGATTCCTCTAATGCAGCTAAAGCCCTAATGACTTGTCGTTCAGAAACACCTGAATAGACCGCTAACCGTTTGATAGATGGCCATGCACCTGCGTGACCTGTTTCACTCATATGCCAAGCGATACCGATAAGCACAAGTCTGGCTGTTCCTGAATGGCTTGAATGATGTAAAACTGATGCAACACTCTTAGCTGACATATTTGACCCTCTCAATTTCTGGTGTAAGTATCATACTGCGACAGGTGGTTGTCGCTTTACACTCCGTAGAGTGTAGCCCTCTGGCGGAATCCCTCTCTCTGCTGGAGGGCATTTTACTTTTTTAGACCTTTGGCTAAGTCCTCAATTTGTTTCAGAAGTTCGACACTAATACCTCTGGTGCCCTTAGCACGCTTGTAAATGCCCCGTAGAGCCTCTATGTCCCCTTTTTCATACTCTAGGTGAGCCAAAGCGATAAAGTCATCTATCGGGCTCACAGGGCTTTTTTGAGGTATTTCATTCCTAGTAGCAATTCGTTTAGTTTCAGCAGCCAAAACAGCCACAATCGCTCTACCCCAAGCAGAAGTCTCAGCGTTCATAACCTCCGAATCCCTTTTGAAGTTAGAAGTCCCAGGAACAGGCTCCCAAGCAGTCCCATGCCCAGGACGAATATCGTCAGGACTCCGATAAGCAGCAGCAGTATAAACAACCCAAGACTTACCAGCGAAGTCAATGAACTGTATAGAAACTTGCTGTAACGAACCATTCGGATAAACACTTTTGAACTGCCTCAACCTATCTGCGACATCAACATAATCATCCATACTAAAAGCCATTTGTTACCCTCTCTTAAAAACAATAAACGGAGCCCCAGTCCCTCTGACTTGAAGCTGTATTACCTTGTCACCCTCAAAAGTCCCCACACGGGCACCATCCATGAGATGCAACACTTGAGATTTGAGCAAAGTCAAACGCTGGTCAGCGTCATCCATGTTCTCTTTGGCTCTAATCAAACTTTGATACAGTTCCCCTAATTCAACTTCGTCATCATGTAACTGGTCAGATAAAGTTCTAACCGTTTCATAAGTTGATTGGCTACCATCCCAGTCAGGTGGAACTTGTGT
The DNA here is from genome assembly GCA_009921165.1 of Actinomycetota bacterium. GTDB lineage: Bacteria > Actinomycetota > Actinomycetes > Actinomycetales > Microbacteriaceae > Rhodoluna. The sequence goes on from RFYI01000064.1 coordinate 1,375, forward strand.
TTCAATACGATTCAGAAACTCGTTAGCCATAGCCTCTAACTCGGCAGCATAGACAACATCATATTTGATTTCATGTTCGACAAGTTCACCGTTAGCGACAGCAACTAGAACTCCACGATCTAAACCGAGGACATGCAGATACCACATAACTTGGTCTTTATAGTGTGGTGGTAGTTCATTCATCGGGTTACGTGAAAACTTGATTTCCAAGATACCTAGAGAACCGTCAGACCATTCGATAATCGCATCAGGGTTAGCCTTAAAATTAGGGTTCCTTGTAGATGCCCAAGTTCCCGTGTTATGAGCTGTAAGCCATTCAGAGTTTTCTTGAACCCAAAGTTCCTGAATAGGTTTCTCAAAAGCAGTTCCAAGACGCATCGCCAAAGATGGTCCATTAGATTCTCTCGGAAGTAAACCTAAATACTCATGGTATGCAGTATAGGCGGAACGCCAAGGGTTATGTCCCATCAAGGAACCAACTAGAGAACCAGCAACACCCTTACGGGCTTCATGCCATTCCTCAGAATCGTGTGCAAAATAGCCAAGCAGTTTGGCAGAACCAATTTGCTCTATCAGGTGGTCGATAGTCATAAGTGCAGACTAGCACTAAGGTTTGACTATTTGCTAGACCCCAGCGTGTCTTTAGGGTTTAGAACTCGAATAACTACTGGAATGAATGAGATCCATACAGCATTAGCAACATTCAACCAGTCCTGCTCAGTGAAACTCAACGGTAACTTTCCGATAGCAAATACTGCTGTCAATGTTGTAGCCAAAAGTGAACGCCCATAAGACGCTAAAATGTCTTTCATTTCTTTCCTAACTTTGGCAACCACTGTAATGGATCCTCCACTGGCATGGTTGCTAGATTTTCTGTTTTACCACACATGAAATGCAGATGCGGTCCAGATGAAGTTCCAGAGTTACCCGAATGACCTATAATGTCACCTTGTTTCACTCTTTGACCCTCTTTGACCTCTGCTCTATCTAAATGACAATAAGCGAATACTCTGACATTTTCGGCAGTGACATAAGTTCTGAGCTCGACAACATGACCAAGAATCTTAGATTCGTAAACTCTAACGATAGTTCCATTACCGACAGCCTTTAGCGGTGTGCCCTTAGGGACTGTGTAATCGACACCACGATGCGGTCCAAGACCTAATGCTTTACGCTGTTCAGATTGCTCACCAAATAAGTCGTTTAGAGTTGCTGGACTTAGTGGATGTATCAAAGTTGTCATTACAGAGATTCAAGCTCGCTGGTGTGCACTTCGATAGCAGATTTGATTACAACAATATTGGCTGTTGCCTGATCTATAACTTCCTGATTACCTAGAGCCTCGGCTGCTTTCAGGTTTAGTTCGTTTTGGTAGCCCTCAAGGTTTAGTGCCTGTAAGCGTTCGGTTAATAGTTGCTCTTTGATTTCGTTAGATACGTTGAATGACATGGTTTCCTTTTATTGTGGGATGTTATCTAGGATAGTGGTTTCGGCTCCTGCGGCACCTGCACGGACAACAAGTTTTAGAGTGCCCGTAGTAGTTCCTGCAACAAAATAAATAGCACCATTGTCTGCCCCTGGACTGGCAACTGATGCAGTTTTTTTAATCATTTGCAAATGACCACCAGAGTTGGAATACCTTAATTGTGCATAACCACTAGTTACTTGCAACTGCTCAAAACGACCAACTCCGGCTGAGGTGACATAAGACATTATTGTTCCGCCTGAGTTTTGCCATTCCATCAAGTTAGCAGACTGTGATGCAGCACCTTTTACAACTAAAGCAATATCTGTGGGAGTCGCATTGGTTACTTGTGCTTTTACACCTGCAACAGTGACCACGCTACCAACATGAAGTCTGTTTGATGTCACTATACCACCACCATTATTTATTGCTGCTGATGTTGCTCCTGCTGATGTCTGCCATTGCTGTAAGTCTGCCGTTTGACTTGTTGCTGCTCTGACAGAGAGACCTACGCCCGAAGCCGAACCAGTGTAAACAGATAACACACCTGTGCTTGAACCACCACCAATGTTTGCTGCATAACTGCTCAAGTTTTGAATGGTCAACAAACCACTATCAGTCATAGATGCAACGGTCACGGTTCCTGATGCTGTTGACTGCCATTCCTGCAAGTTCGCTGTCTGAGCCGAATTACCTCTAATGATGAGAGGCTTTACGCTTGCACCCTCAGAGTTGATTATATGTCCACCAACAGTAAAAGTATTTGCTGAAGCAAGTTTTGCTGTGCCAGATAAAGCTGTAACTAAACCAGTGACCTGTGACTGTGTGACAGATAAAGCAGTTTGGTCAATACCAATAGATCCAGTAGAAGTAATAGTTCCACCAGTCAACGGTGCAGTAGCAGTAACACTTGTTACACCCGTGGCAGGAGCAGTCTTGTTTTTCCAAAGTCCACTAGAAGTTTCGTAAGTAAGTATTTCGTTATTTGCTGGACTTGAGATTAGAACATCATGGATTTCATCGAGTTCGTAACCATTCTGCACTTTGACATAAACTCGACCATTACCAGCAGAAGTTTTGACAACAACACCTGCATAAACTAAATGAACTGGAGCGACAGGTTTCGTGGTCTGAAATGAGCCAGCAGTAGT
>RFYI01000065.1 GCA_009921165.1 Actinomycetota bacterium
GGCAACAACGGTTCTTAGAATTTCAAGAATGATGATGATGAACAAGATGTCGTTGATAGCTTGGATCATTCCAGTTGGGAAGAAAGGTGTTGTCTCTAGAGCACGGCTTACAGAGAAGAAGAGAGCTACACAGGCGATCACTAAGAGACAGAAACCAAGAACGATATGGAAGATTTCTTCGATTCGTTCGACCCAACGACCTGGGATGAGGACCTTCTTGATGTGGTCTTTTTCATCTGACATATCAAAAAACCTAGCCCATTGCCCTATCTATTCATTGAAAAACCTTATGTGGCTTATTACAGTTCTATTTCTTTGGGTCGAGACCCTTCCAAAGGCTCTGTATTTCTGGTGCTTTAGGAGCTTTCTCGCCATAGAGAGTTTTGTATACCCTGCGGCCAGATAGGTAATGAGCCAGTTGGATCATGGCATCTTTCTGCTCTTTACCTTTTAGGTACTTGAGGTAAAGCCTTGAGGCTTGCTTAGCCCAAGGGTCACCATGGTAACCACTTGATAGGGCGTGGCCCACTTCATGCAACATCGTTTCCTTATCAAAGTGGCAGAGGAACATCGCATTGATTTCATGGTCCCACCAACCCATGGCGTGAGGAACATCACCTTTGTGACCGAAGTGTGAGTGAACTCTTACCCAGTTGATCTTGAGTTTCTCTTTCTTAGCCACTTCATTGAGAAGCAGCAATACTGGCTTCCAATACTTCCAAGCTCTAGCATCAAACTTTTGTCCAGGTCTAACTTCAAAACTTAGTTCTGTAGCCCATACCGGAATCATCCGATAGCGGCCAGCTATCTTGAGTTCAACCAGTTTGTCTGGATTAGCCAAAACTCTACAATTTCGAGCTTCTGAGTTGAATGACATTTCCTTCAGGGTCTAATACATCACGACGAGTTAGTCCATCAAGAGTGAAAGTTACCTTAGTTACAACCCCACCTCGAAGAGCGACTTGCTCTTCTGATTTAGAGAGTGACTTCACGTCAAAGACTGGTTTCATCGCAGCGATGTCTCTAGGTGCTGGCGGAGACTTGATAACAATTGTTTTAGCGATACGTGGGGGAATCGAATGGATCAGTAGTTCAACGCCTTTACCGCCTAAACGGATATCCTTCTTGGCATCTCCCGGTTTTGGAGTTGCAGAAATTCCAAGTACAGCCTCATAAAAACTAGCTAGAGCTTTTACATTTACCGCAAAGATCACAAGAGTGTTCATTTCAGAAGTTTATTGCCTAGCTAACTCAAACGAGCTAGGACCTGTTAGGCCATGTGTTTGGCGGAGAATACTTCACTCGAACTAATGCCCTCTAAGCCAACATTTAGGCGGAACTTAACTTCTGAAATGCCTTTCTACGCCAATGGCCATTGAAGTTGAACTAGATTATCGTGACGATAGTTGGATGAATTTCTTTCAGATGAATCTGCGACCACTTACCCAGTTCTTCTACTCGATTATCGACAGTGATTCCAACTGCTTCAGCCTAGAAGCGAGTATGTTTGTCGAAATTCCTTCTGGGGATGACGCGAACTCTGAGTAAGTTCTAGAGGAATGTTCGATTAAATCGCGAACAATGATTAGCGACCATTTGTCTCCGAGGATATCCAAACCTGATGCGATAGGGCAGGGTGATCTCCACTCGGGATTCAGCAATTCCGAGTCGGTGTTCATAGGCCTCCTATTTAGAGATCGAGGCAGCCATCTCCAAAACGGACTTATCTATCGGGGTTGGCTCCCAGTTCAGACTATCTACTGTGTCCGAGATGTCGTATGAGATCATTCGACCGAGTTCAGGAACCATCCCCTTAGCTTCCCGGTCGAAGAGGCCCATCATTTTGATCATGAAGTTAGGGGCTTTGATTGATGGAACTTTGCTATAGCCTGCACCGCGGAGAGTTGCTGCGAGCTTTGACATAGCCACCGGCTCTGCTGTCGAGGCAATGTAACGCTTGCCAGCTGACTTCTTGTCTTTCATGGCGGCGACATGGAGTTTGGCCACGTCTCTAACATCCACCATGCCCATGGCAACCTGAGGCACCATCGGCAGTTTGCCAGAGATGAGCCCTGCGATCATCGCAATACTTTGGCCATCGCCCGATTTACCGATTGCAGGCCCAAGCATGAACCCTGGGTTAGTCAAATCAGACCAGGAATCTGTTCCATAATTTCCAGAGGCGCGACCAGAAGTCATTGCCACTACTGAAGAAGTTAGAACAGCACGCTTCACTCCAGCTCGTTTAGCCGCATTTAGGACCCTTTGAGTTCCCTCGACCGCTGGCGCGATAAGTTCATTTTCATCTTTAGGCACCGCCAGAACGAAAGGGGATGCGATGTGTAGAACGAATGCACAGCCTTTGACTGCATCATCCCAGCCTTTGTCGTTCAGAAGATCAGCCTTCACAAATTCCAAGTTCTTGGTGTCGGCAAAACCTCCGAGGTTTTTCAATACGGAAGCAGATTTGGCTTCATCTCTAACAGTGCCTCGCACTCGATAGCCTGCATTTAGCAATTCGGTGGCTACATGTTGGCCGACATACCCGCTGATTCCTGTTACCAAAACTAGTTCCATGACATTTCCTCTGCATTCGTAATGTTTGTGTTTGCAGAGGGAGCCTATTTGATTAACTTGCATTTTGCAAGTTAATCACGCCTCCTTTTTCAGGTCGAGCAAAAAAGGAAAGCCCCAAATTTCTCTGGGGCTTTTTCACTGCGGAGAATGGGGGATTCGAACCCCCGAGGGCTTGCACCCAACCAACTTTCCAAGCTGGCGCCATAGGCCACTAGGCGAATTCTCCTGGGTATCAGCCTTGCAACTGACTCTTAGAAGTTTACTTTGTATTGGCGGGGAAGTTAATCGGCTGTTCTTGTCAGTCCCTTTGTTTACAGTTGGGAATAGTCTTATTCGGGAAAGGGATGAACTATGAAATTTAGTACCGGGCAGAGCTGTCTAGCCATGGTTTTGGTTTTCGCTCTGATTGTCTCATTGCAGAACTTTCAAACAAATCCGATTTATCTGATTCTTACTCTTGTCGTTATTGCCACTTGGTTTATTGCCACCATCCTTACTGGAAGATCCTCAGCAAAGAAGCTTTTATTGCAGCTAGAAAAGCAAGCAGTAATTCTGGATCAACTAGTTACCAGTGACTTCAAGGTCGAAGACACTGTGTTCTCACTGGAGAAGGATGAGGTTCTCATCTACCACCTAGATAACGTGGTACTTACCGAATTCAAAAGTAATGGCTCGACCTACTCAGGCGGCTATGCAGGTGTGAGTTTCAGAGTGGCTAAGGGTGTTCGCTTGAATACTGGTCTTACTGGAGGAACTTCAAGCAGGAACCCAGAGACTTCTCAACCTATTGATATAGGCGATCTGACAGTCACTAACCAGAGACTAGTTTTCTCTGGAGCTAATCAGGTCAGAGTATTCAAACTAGACAAGATTATTAACCTGGAGGCTGGTCCTAACGGTCTCTCTGTTTCTATTTCCGTTTCTAATCGTGAGAAAACTTCTGGATTAGAGAGTCCGAACCTAGATGACATCTCTCCAGGTATGGCTGTGTCTCTAGCAACTGCTTGGCACGATGGTGGCAAGAAAGCTGCCATCAAAGATGCTCAGGAAATGGCTGGACAACTACGTAAAGCAGTTGCTGATGAGCGGGCTAAAAATAAATAGTTGTATTTTAGTAAGTTCCAACAGCAGAGAAGCCTGAATACATCGCGGTTAGGAATTCAGTGAAGGTTTCTGACTCACTTGGAATAACAACTTTCTCAGGGTGAGAACCATTTGCCTTCAAAGTGAAGTTGATCTTCT
>RFYI01000066.1 GCA_009921165.1 Actinomycetota bacterium
ACACTCCTGCTAAAACCATGGATTACATGATGGTCATGACTAACCAAAAGAATGACTACGTTTTTCTATATGGCGTAGCTGAGACCAAAGAATTCGAAGTATTTGCTAATGAAATAGAAGACCGACTTGGAGGAGTGTCTCAAATTGACTGAACCAACTAGACCACAGACCCCAGCTGAAGCCTGGGCTGCAATTGTGGAAGGTAATTCCCGTTTTGTTTCGGGGGAACTTGCTCACCCACGTCAAGACATTGACAGAAGAGAAGCATTAGCTCAAGCACAAAAGCCTTTTGCTGCTCTGTTTGGTTGTGCTGACTCAAGACTTTCTGCTGAAATCATCTTTGATGTTGGTTTGGGTGATCTCTTTGTTGTTCGTAACGCTGGTCAGGTTATTGCTGAGACAATTCTTGGATCTTTAGAGTATGCAGTTGAAGTCCTAGGCGTTCCTCTGATCTTGGTATTAGGCCACGATGAGTGTGGAGCTATTAGAGCAACTATTGATGCAACAGAGGGCAAGATGCTTGCTCAGGGCGAATTCATTCATAACCTGGTTGAACGCATCACCCCAACAGTCAAAGAGGCTCAAGCCCATGGCATGCATCACATTGATGAAATTACTGACCTGCACGTAAGGGATACCATCAACGAAATGATTGGACGGTCAGCCCTAATCGCAGAGCGCATTGAATCGGGTAAATTGGCAGTTGTTGGAGCTAATTACAAACTCACCCTAGGTGAAGTTCACGAAATCGTAGTTTTCGGCAATATCAACTAGTTAGGCAGCTAAATGGAATACCGCATTGAACATGACACCATGGGTGAAGTCAAAGTCCCTGTAAACGCTCTTTACGCAGCGCAGACTGCAAGAGCAGTGGAGAACTTCCCTATCAGTGGAACCACCTTAGAGCGAGCACACATCGCAGCTCTAGCCCAAATCAAGAAATCTGCTGCCCTAGCTAACGCATCTCTTGGTGTTTTAGATAAGCACATTGCTGATGCCATTGCTTGGGCTGCTGATGAAGTTATTGCAGGTAAGCATGATGATGAATTCCCGGTAGATATCTTCCAGACCGGTTCAGGAACTTCTTCAAACATGAACATGAATGAAGTGCTAGCAACTCTTGCAACCAACAAACTTGGCAGCAAAGTTCACCCTAACGATCACGTCAACGCTTCACAGTCATCTAACGATGTTTTCCCAACTTCAGTGCACGTAGCTGTCACAGCTGCCCTTATTCATGATTTACTTCCATCCCTTGATCATCTAGCTAAAGCTTTAGAAGTAAAAGCCAAGGATTGGGAGAGCGTTGTCAAAGCTGGTCGAACACATCTCATGGATGCAACACCGGTAACCCTTGGCCAAGAGTTCGGTGGCTATGCAGCTCAGATTAGATATGGCATTGAAAGAGTCAATTCAGCACTGCCTCGAGTTGCTGAAGTGCCACTTGGTGGAACTGCAGTTGGAACTGGTATTAATACTCCTAAGGGATTCCCGCAGGAAGTTATTCGTTTGCTGGCAGCAGAGACCAAACTGCCTATCACTGAAGCTAGAGACCACTTTGAAGCTCAAGGAGCTAGAGATTCACTAGTAGAAGCTTCTGGCGCTCTTAGAACCCTTGTTGTTGGCGTTACCAAGATTGCTAATGATCTTCGTTGGATGGGATCAGGCCCAAACGCCGGCATTGGTGAGATCTCTATTCCAGATCTTCAGCCAGGTTCATCGATCATGCCGGGCAAGGTCAACCCTGTCATTCCAGAAGCAGTGATGATGGTTGTTGCCAGAGTTATCGGTAACGATGCAACTGTTGCCTGGGCAGGTGCAACAGGTAACTTTGAACTAAATGTTGCTATTCCAGTTATGGGTAATGCTCTATTGGAATCAATTAGATTGCTCTCTAACTCCTTGCGATTGTTAGCAGATAAGACAGTTTCAGGTCTTGAAGCAAATGTTGAAAGAGCTAGAGCTCTTGCTGAATCAAGTCCTTCGATTGTTACACCGTTGAATAAATACATCGGGTATGAAGCAGCTGCCAAAATTGCTAAACATGCCGTTGCTAAAGCCATCACCATTCGTGAAGCAACTATTGAACTTGGTTACGTCGATGGCGAGATGCTAACTATGGAACAGCTAGATAAGGCACTTGATGTGTTATCGATGACGAGACCTAGTTCATAGTCACAGCAAAGAAGATAGAACCAATAAAGCTAATAAGTAGGTAAGGTCCTAACGGGATACTAGAGCCCAGCTTTGCTTTACCTCTAAATATCAAAACTAAAACAACCGCAAACGCTAAAACAAAAGATGTACCAATGACCATGATTGGTAGATAGAGATTGAAATAGCCAATCACCAACGTAATGCCTGCGGCTAGTTTCACATCCCCCATCCCCAGTACTTCAAAGTAATTAGCCACTACCCCTATAGCCATTACTAGAAGTGCAATTATCACTGTGGCGAGTTGGCGTGCCCAGTCCCCTGAAACCATGGTGGCACTTAGCTGAAATAAAAGAGCTATCGGGAAAACAGGGAGGACAAGCCTGTTAGGTAATCGATGCTCCTTCAGATCTATAGCTGTGAGTGGCCATGCCACCGCTAGCAGATACAGAGCTGGTATCAAAGAAATGGTTTCAGGAAAACTGGGCACAGCCCTAAGTTAGTTAGAAAAAGTTTTTACTGCTCTAGTTATACACAGCTCTAGGTGTCGAGAAGCGAGGTAACCATATCTGCAATTGGTGAGCGTTCACTTCTGGTGAGTGTCAGGTGAGCAAATAGTGATTGACCTTTGAGAGCTTCAATTACTGATGCAACACCGTCGTGTCTGCCAACTCGCAGGTTATCTCTTTGGGCAACATCGTGAGTCAAGATAACTCTTGAGTTCTGACCAATTCGTGAGAGCACTGTTAGTAAAACATTTCTTTCAAGTGATTGAGCTTCATCAACAATTACGAAAGTATCGTGCAGAGATCTTCCTCTGATGTGTGTCAGCGGTAGCACTTCTAAGATTCCTCGGTCAGTGACATGTTCTAAGACTTCTTTTGAAACTAGAGGGCCAAGAGTGTCGAAGACCGCTTGAGCCCAAGGGTTCATCTTCTCTGCCTCAGATCCAGGTAGGTAACCAAGCTCCTGACCACCAACTGCATAGAGCGGTCTAAAGACCATGATCTTTTTGTGAGCTCTGCGCTCCAACACTGCTTCTAATCCAGCACATAGCGCTAACGCTGATTTGCCTGTTCCAGCTCTACCACCTAAGGACACAATGCCGATTTCAGGATCTAGCAAGACATCGATAGCCAGTCTTTGTTCGGCAGATCTGCCATGAACACCGAAGACATCTCTGTCACCTCTAACCAGTTTGATCTTCTTATCCGAGGTCACTCTTCCTAGAGCAGAGCCTCTTTCACTAGTGATCACCAAACCACAGTTCACCGGCAGGTTCTTCACCTCTGGGTGTTCAAAGGTTTCAGCATCATAGAAATCACTCATCTGATCAGCGCTCATGGCTATTTCATGAATACCGGTATAGCCAGAGTCAACCGCCATCTCTGCTCGGTATTCATCTGCTGTGAGCCCAAGTGCTGAGGCTTTTACTCTGAGAGGTAGGTCTTTAGAGACAACTGTTACTTCGAAGCCCTCGTTAGCTAGGTTGGCTGCCACTGCCAGGATTCTTGAATCGTTATCTCCTAGCTGAAAACCAACTGGCAGGATGTTTGGGTCGATATGGTTTAGTTCAACTCTGAGAGTTCCACCATCGCCAACTTCAACTGGGAAATCTAATCTCTCGTGTTCCATTCGAAGATCATCGAGGTGACG
>RFYI01000067.1 GCA_009921165.1 Actinomycetota bacterium
GCTTGGCCGTTTCATGAGGCAGCTATCAAGAACCTAAGACTAAAAGCAGCAACCATGGACACACTTGTGTCTCTTGGTGTGGTTGTTGCCTACGTTTACAGTTTCATTCAAGTATTTACCGGTAGCCACGAGGTTTACTTTGAAGTAGCAGCTGTAGTTCCAACCATCGTTCTATTTGGTAGATGGCTAGAGGTTCGAACTAGAAGATCAGCCACAGATTCAGTAAAAGCACTGCTAAGTGCAATACCTGAAACAGCAGAAGTTAGAAAAGGTACAGTTCAAGAAACAGTTCCAACCAGCCAAGTAAAACTAGGTGATCTAGTTGTTGTCGCTACCGGTCAGAGAGTTCCAGTCGATGGTGAAGTAGTTGAGGGAACTGGCCAAATAGATAACTCACTAATAACCGGTGAATCAGTGCCTGTTGAAGTCACTCTCAAAAACATAGTTGCCGCCGGTTCGATGAACCTAGGACCAGCACTAGTAATAAAAACCACTGCTGTTAGTGCATCAAGTCGTATTGCCCAGATAGCTGACTTGGTTAGAGAAGCAACAGCACAGAAAACCAAGATTGGTTCAATCACCGACAGAATCTCTGCCGTGTTTGTGCCAGCAGTAATTATTCTTTCCATCCTCACGTTTTTGGTTTGGACTTTTGCTCTAGGAGATTCCGATAAAGGTCTGTCAGCAGCAATTGCTGTGCTAGTTATCGCCTGTCCTTGTGCTCTAGGAATAGCAGTGCCTATGAGCCTCGTGGTCGCTACATCCCTAGGAGCTAAGCAGGGAATAGTAATTAGAAACCCAGATACCCTAAGTCTTCTAAGCAAGGTAACCAAAGTTGTTTTAGATAAGACAGGCACTCTCACTACTGGTCACTTAGAAGTAACAAAGACTATTGCTTTAGGCAACACAGTTACCAAAGAAGCAATTGCGATCGCGGCAGCGGTTGAGAGATCCTCTTCACACCCATTAGCCAAAGCAATTGCGTCATTAGATCGAACTCTGACTGCAACTAATGTGCAGGAAATAGCCGGTCACGGAGTTTCTGGAACAGTCAACGGCAAAGAGATAACAGTAACCAGATCCCAGACACTCAAAGTCTCAAACCAGGATGAGCTAGCAACAGCAATTACAGAGGCAGGTGCTGCCAGCATTGTTGTAGTGAGCTGGGATAACACCGCATGGCTAGTGCTAGCTCTTTCAGATGGACTAAGAGAGGATTCTGCTAAGGCTATTGCTCAACTTCAAGCACTGAATGTCGAACCAATACTGCTATCAGGAGATACCAAGGCAAGAGTTGAATCTGTTGCCCACGAGCTTGGTATAAAGAGTTACTTCGCTGAAGTCACTCCTGAAGAAAAACTCGACAAGATCCAAGCACTGAGAAAAGATACCGAAGGCAACAGCTCAGTTATAGCCATGGTTGGTGATGGCCTTAACGATGTTGCAGCTCTTGCAGGAGCTGATGTTGGTATAGCAATGGGTTCAGGAACTCACGCTGCTCAGTCAGCTGCAGCCATAACCATTGTTGACGACAACCCGCTAGCAATTTCTTATGCTCTAGCTCTGTCTAAGAAGACTTGGTCAAACATTAGACAAAACCTCGGTTGGGCCTTTGGATACAACGTTCTTCTAATCCCAGTAGCAGCAGCAGGACTGCTAAACCCAATGTTCGCTGGTATTGCTATGGCCTTCTCGAGTATCTCGGTGGTGCTAAACGCATTACGTTTACATTTTGTAACTCTAGGAAAATAACCAATGCTTACCGCAGGTGTTGATTTAGCAGCAGAACCCAAGGGCACAGCCCTTGCCATCATTGAATGGAAGAAAACACAGGCAACACTTGTCGATCTTCAACTTGGAGTGAATGACGAAACAATCGTTGAGGCAGCAGGAGTTGTCGACAAACTAGGTATTGATTGTGCTCTTGGTTGGCCAATCGAATTCGTTGAGTTTCTGAATAACCATGCAAATCTTGAGAGCACTTCATTTCCTGATGGGGGAATGGATTGGCGCAGAAGAGCTTCCTTTAGAGAATCAGACAGACATGTTAGAGAGATCACTGGAAAGTGGCCACTCAGTGTGTCAACCGACCGTCTAGGGCTAACAGCAATGCGTTGTGCCGGTCTGCAAGGAAGAATCCAGCAAAGTGGAATCGAAGTAGACAGATCAGGTTCAGGCAAGATAGTCGAGATTTATCCAGGAGCATCTCTTAGACTCTGGGGCTTTGATACTGCTGGCTATCGGGCTAACGAAGACGCAAGGGCTGAACTTCTAACGAGCATTGAGCATTCAACTCCATGGCTAAATCTAGGTTCACACAGAGAGCTGATGATTAGCTCCACTGACGCATTTGATTCTGTAATCGCTTCTCTTGCAACGAGAGCTGCAGAAATAGGTTTGTACATCAAACCAACCCAAGAGCAACTTGAAAGAGCTCAGGTGGAAGGCTGGATTGCCTTACCCGTTGGTGAAATCGAGGACTTGTTCTCAGTTCACTAAATCATGAACCGTTGTGGGAAGCAAGTCGCTCTCTTACTTTTTTATTGAAATTTGGAGAAAGTGGTTCCAGTTTGAATAAGTGCTCTAGCACAGTAATTGGGGGATTGTCTTTCTCTAATGTCAGCACAGTTAGAGCTTGTTGGACTGCATTAGCATCAACATCAAATAAATAGCTCATAAAGTTGTCGAAGGAAATGGCCTTTATGCCAAGTGACGCGAGCAACTTCTCTGGAAAGTCCTTCAGGTTCTCTGTAACGATGAAATTCGATTTGGACACTACTGCTGTCGCAATGACATGAGCGTCGTCAGGATCTGGAAGCAAGTGCGGGGGAAATGTTTTTGCCTCAATAGGTGAGTCAACAACAGCGTTTGGAAATGAGTTATTCATGTCAGCTATTCGCTTACTCAGCCCTTTGTACTTATGTGGGTGAAGAACATTACGGGATGTTCTGAAAACTTCTTCTAAGATAGCGGTCGACCAAATCGGGGTATAGAGACCAGCCTCGGAGGCGTGTAGCAAAGTATCACAGGCTGCTAGTGGAAAGATGATGCAGGCATCAAGAGTTACCTTCAGCGCTCTTTCTTTCTGCATTCTCTCTTCTAATTTCATTTATGATTCGAATTATTTCTTCCATGCTTGGCTCAACGAAATCTGGATCAGCCATCATCTCCTGACCTATCTTCACCATGCTCGCTAGGTGCTTACGACGATCAGCCCTGACCTTGTTTTGATACTTAACTAAATCAGAGATTCTGATTCTCCGGTGCTTTCCATATCCAGTCTGTGTATAAGGTATTTGTCCATCCGTTAGAAGTTGAACAAGAGTGGGGCGACTCATACTTAGATAATCAGCTGCATCCTGTGTAGTAATTAGAAGATCACAGGTTACGACCTGAACTTCACTGCCTAGGCTCAGTTCAGTCATCGCTTCATGCAAGATTTTTGCTAATGGTTCTGGAATATCGATTTTCTTATTCTCGGGACCAAGTAAGAAAAGCTTTCCCCCTTTGAGGTTTTCAGAGAGAGCAAAGTAATCAAAAGTAGATGGCCCAGGCAAGTGATTGGCACCTAAATCGTCGTTTTTTGTCATGCCCAGAGAATAACATCAATTCGAAAATATCGAAAGAGCAGAGAGTGTCTGTGAACAACCAAGTTTTCTGGAACCGAATCAAACTTAGACTTGTCCCATGACTAGTTACCGTGGATACACCCAAGAACAAATCGTTGCCCTAATTGATCACACTCTTCTAAAGCCAGAAGCTACCCAAGCAGATCT
>RFYI01000068.1 GCA_009921165.1 Actinomycetota bacterium
TGCTTTGTCATTTCAGGTGTTACTTTCTCACCGAACTGACGAAGATAAATTTTTGAACTCTTATATGAACAATGCTCTGACCACATAACTGAATACATGGCTAGTTCAGCACTGGTTGGTCTTCTATCAAGAATTAGTTTGATGCGGTCATACTCTTCTTGTTTTAGCCCTAGTTCTTTCCAGGGCTGTTCTCTTTCGGGAGTCTTTTTAGCATTCTTCGTAGTGTCCACTGTTGCGATAGCCATTATGAGTTCACCACTTGCTTCAGAACAGATGTGAAGAAAGTTAGACCATCGACACCACTTCGCATAGCAAGAGCTGTGTCAGGACCAAAGCCTGGTTCAACAGCATGCTCTGGGTGAGGCATCAAACCAACAACATTGCCTCGTTCATTACGAAGACCTGCAATGTTGTTTATAGAACCATTAGGGTTTACTTCGCTATAACGGAAAGCAATGAGCCCTTCACCTTCAAGACGCTTAAGTGTTTCAGTATCAGCGATGTATCCACCTTCACCGTTTTTCAGTGGAATGGTAATTTCTTGTCCTAGTTCAAAACCATTGGTCCATGCAGTTTCAACATTCTCAACAATTAGTTTCTGATCACGGCAGATGAAGTGTTGGTGTTCATTTCTAATAAGACCACCAGGTAGTAAGTGTGATTCAACCAGCACCTGGAAACCATTACAAATACCTAGTACTGGTAAACCACCGTTAGCTGCATCAATGATGCTTTGCATCACAGGTGCCTGAGCTGCAATAGCACCACAACGTAGGTAATCACCAAAGCTAAAACCACCAGGTAATACAACAGCATCAACAGAATGCAGGTTGGTATCTGCATGCCAGAGGCTGACAGCTTCGCCACCGGCTAATCGAATTGCCCTTTGAGCATCACGATCATCAAGTGTTCCAGGGAAAGTAACAACACCTATCTTCATGGAGCTTAGTTCTCCACAGTGACGTTGATTACGTCTTCGATGACACCGTTGGACAGGAAGTCGGTAGCAATCTGCTTAGCAGCCTCTAGATCTGCATCTGTTGGAGTTGTTGCATAGTGCAGTTCAATGCGCTTGCCGATACGAACGTTAGCTATCTCTTTGTGTCCTTTACGCTGCAAAGCGTTAGCAACAGCCTTACCAGCTGGGTCTAGTAGGTCTGCTTTAGGCATGACTTCAACGATGATTTTTGGCACAGATACGCTCCCGTAGGTTGGTGGGGCTCAAGTAATTTGTCCGCCGGCGTCACCTTTGGCGGGCGCGAACACCTCTAGTTTATCGGGCTAGCAGGCTAATCAGTTGAGCATACTTAGCACTGGTCTCAGCAACTATCCCATGGGGCAGCGAAGGAGGGTTACTGTCTCCTGTCGGGTCCCAGTTGGCTGCTAACCAGTTGCGGACTATTTGCTTATCAAAGCTTTCCTTACGATCTCCTGCCTCCCAGGCAGCTTTAGACCAGTATCTACTTGAGTCAGGGGTTAGCACTTCATCACCTAGGGTGATTTCCCCATTGGCTGGATTGATGCCGAATTCAAACTTGGTATCAGCCAAGATAAGACCAACCTGTTCGGCTAGAGCACTGGCCTTATTAAAGATGTTGAGGCTAAGAGCTCTTAGGGATTCAGCATTTTCTCGACCGATGATCTCAATTACCTTATCAAAAGTGATGTTCTCATCTTTATCCCCTAGTTCAGCTTTGAATGCAGGAGTGAAGATTGGTTCGGGTAACTTATCGCCGAAGTTCAAACCTTGAGGTAGCTTATTCCCACAAATCTCACCGGTTGCTACGTAGTCCTTATAACCAGAACCGGAGATGTATCCACGAACAACACATTCGATAGGGAACATCTCTAGCTTCTTACAGACCATAGCTCTGCCTAAAACTTCTTGGGGCACAGGCACTTCTTTAGAGATGTGATTTGGAACATCAAGCTTGTCAAACCACCAGTGGGTAAGAGTGGTTAGGTATTCACCTTTGTTAGGAATCTCAGGTTCAAGGATTCGATCAAAGGCACTAACTCGATCGCTTGCAACAACAAGGAGTAGGTGCGAGAGCGAAGCATCATCTGATTCGTATAGGTCTCTGACCTTCCCACTGTAAACATGATGCCAACCTGGGATAACTTTAGTCATTTTTACCCTCATCGACTTGTATGCATGCTTACGTGCCTTGTGAAAAGTCTTAGCCATTGAAACAACACTTAGCACTCTGCCACCGGTTGCACTTAGAGTTCCATCTGACCCTAACTTGGTTGCTGCATGGGCTATCTCAACATGTTCATCAGATTCAGCAAGTCCTGTTATCTCTCGATTAGGAGCTGCTGTTACTGGGTAACCTTCACTAGCAAGAACAACAGTGATTGCGACATCTTTACTGAACTCAGGTTCAAGAGTTGTTGCTAGTTGCCCTGTTGCTGATTTATGTAATAACCCAGAGAGCGGAGTTAGCAATCTTCTCAAGACAACCTGTGTTTCAGGATCACCAAAGCGTGCATTGAATTCAATAACTCGAATTCCATTCTTGGTAACGATAAGCCCGCAATACAGCAACCCAACAAAAGGTGTTCCGAGTCTTGCTAGTTCTCTAACTGTTGGCAGAGCAACCTTCTCTTGAACTTCTTCAACAAAACCATGAGGCAACCAAGGAAGCGGAGAGTATGCTCCCATCCCTCCGGTGTTAGGTCCTTCATCGTTGTCGTAAGCTCTCTTGAAATCTTGCGCTGGCGATAACGGTAGAACCGTAGTCCCATCACTTAGGAAGAACAGGGAAACTTCTTCACCTTCTAAGAACTCCTCAACAAGTATTTGCATGCCTTGGTCTAAGAAAGTTTGGGCATGAGCTAAAGCAGCAGCCTTGTCGCTAGTGACAATCACACCTTTACCAGCAGCAAGGCCATCAGCCTTAACAACATAGGGAGCACCAAAGGCGTCCAGGGCTGATCCAACTTCTTCGATACTTGAACACTCTCTTGCCATACCGGTAGGAACATCAGCTGCTGCCATTACCTCTTTAGCAAAAGACTTAGATCCTTCCAACGCAGCAGCTGCTTGAGAAGGGCCGAAGACTGGAATGCCCGCAGTTCTGAGGGCATCGCTGACACCTGCCACCAGCGGTGCCTCTGGGCCGATTATTACTAGATCTGTTGCATGGTCTTGAGCCCAGTTAGTTACTTCTGTTGGGTCATTAGGGTTTAGAGAAACGCAGGTAACCTCTTGGCTGATGCCGCCGTTACCTGGAGCACAGGTGATGTTCTCAGGTGCTGTTCCAGTTCTTATTAGAGCTTTGATGATCGCGTGTTCGCGAGCACCTGCACCTAAA
>RFYI01000069.1 GCA_009921165.1 Actinomycetota bacterium
TTTACAGTACTTCAGCTATTGTTAGAGTCATCTCAACTGCTAATGCAAACAAAATTGCTGAAATCAGAATAGAACTCAAGTTTTGAATTTTAGATCTTTGTGCAAGAACAATCATGAAAATTCCATCGAGTACGAATAGAGGCGGGCTATTAAAGTTCTTTAAGAAAATAAGAACTACAAAAAGAGCCCCAAGTGCGATTGCTACATAACCAAGCTCATTTAACTTAGTTAGTGGTTTTGGAATTCTTCGTTTCATCAGAGCCACGATGATTTGGATGAAAGCAATAATGCAGATGAAAAATCCAAGTGGAACGGCATACCAGCTCACTGTGAGAGAGCCTGAACTATTGTGTTGAATATTCGCAGGGCTTGCAAACACAGGGTTAATCATCAGCAGGGTTCCTGAAACAAAATTTGATAAGGCAGTAGCCAAGGAAATTTTGTTGATCTGCTTTCTAGCCTGGTTCGATGAATCGCTCATCTGTTATGCCATTCCAGCAACTGCCCTGGTAAGTAAAATTACGACAATAAAAAGACCAATTGAAAACGTAACCAAAACTGCGTCGAAACCAGAAATTCCACCAGGCTTTGGTGCTACTTTTTTACGGACAGTAAGTGCCAAGACAACATGGGCAAGAGAAGGCAGGGCGATGATGATTGCAAGAAAAGCAGCAATCAAAACGGGACCGCCAGAACCCGACAATCTGTGCATTTCATTCTCTGGACTTTCAAAAATTGGTAAGCCAAACAATAGAAATACGACCAAAAGTAAATTAGAAACTCCTGTCCATAAGGCAATCCGGTTAATCTGTTTCTTGGCCTGGATGGCGTCAATACTCATTTATCTGACCACTCCTGAGACCAGAAACGTCTCGTAAATAGCTATACATAGCACTACTCCACTGAGAGCTAGTAACACTATATTTGAGACTTTCCTTGCGGCTATTAATTCAGGTGTTCGAACTCTTCTTCTAAGCAAAGACCCGAAAGTCATTCCGCATCCAATAATCGAGATTAGGAAACCAATAGAGAAAGGCTGGTAGGCAATCTTCCAGCCTTCTGAAGTAGGCAAGCTATTCAGATACGAAAACTTATAAGTAGGGAGAAAAAAGACCATCACCCCTATTACCCAGTTAAACAAAGATGTAAAAAAGAGAACTTTATTGATTGACTTCTTACCTTCAATGGGTATTTTGCTCACGAATGCCTCCGTTACTAAATGGAGGTCCCATGCCCCCATGGATTGAACCTTAGCAGATTGACTGTTCTCGATAAACATCATCGAGCCACATTTTTCTAACGCCTAGATAACAAAACTTGGACCAAGGTAGCCTTTATAAATGAAGTTCTCTTGTTCAGCACTCCTGTTTGATAACGATGGTGTTTTAGTTGATTCTCACCAAGCAGCTAAAGCTGCTTGGGATATTTGGGCTACTGAATTCTCGCCTGGTTATGACTTAGATAAAGCTAATAATGCTGGTAGAAGAGCAGAGGACATGGTTCGTGAGCTTGTCTCTCCTGAACTGTTTGCTAAGGCAAATGATCGTATTAATGCTTTAGAGCAAGACACTGCACATATGACTATTCCTTTATCTGGAGCTAAAGAACTTTTAGAGTCTTTACCTAGTGGTGTTTGGACTATCTGCACATCAGCTAACCCCAACCTTGGTAAAGCAAGACTAGAAGCTGCTGGGCTACCTATTCCTAAGGAACTAGTAACAGGGGATGATGTGAAGCAGGGTAAACCGCATCCTGATCCGTATTTGTTGGGAGCTAAGAACCTAGGGTTTGAACCAATGGACTGTGTTGTCTTTGAAGATGCTGAAGCTGGTGTTATCTCAGCAATAGAGGCAGGTGTTGGCTTAGTTATAGGTGTTGGGGAGAGAGCTAAAGATTCTCAAGCAGACATAGTTATTAGAGACCTAACAGGTATTAGTTTTGATGGTGAAGTATTAGTAATACCGGATGAGATAAGGATTAGGTAAATGAGTGAAGTTATCGTTTATGGAGCTGACTGGTGTGGGGACTGCAGAAGATCAGAAGCTCTACTAAAAGCACTAAATGTTGAATACGAAAAAAGAGACGTTGAACAGTCTGCTGAATACACCGAAGAAGCTAGAAACATCTCTGGCAGAACCAACATCCCAGTAATCCTCTTTGCAGATGGCAAGCACCTGGTTGAGCCAAGTGACCCTGAATTACATGCGGAATTGACCATTCGGGGCTTGATTTAGGCTCTAACTTCAACATCGGGTATAGAGTTTAGCCAAGCTTTCATTCCTGATTGGAGACAACGTGCGCTCTTGGAAATCAAAAGTAATTGGTATAACAATTGCAGCTGGACTTACAGCATCTTTTGCAGTACCGGCCCAGGGATCATCTGTGTTACAGGCACAGTCCCATAAAACCTCCACTTCAGTAAGTTCCGCAAAGTCTCTTATTAGAAGTTTGTATTACGGCTATCAACAGGCTGCAGGCAAGGGCTGGTCGGCACAGAAGAAATATATAGTGGCCCATAATTACCCAGGAATGTATTCAAACCCAAGTGGGTGTTTAGCTAAATACTCAAGTTGGGGTAACCCAATGCCAGATCTGGGCACTGTGGCAAAAGAGCATGGATGGAAAGTGCCGGCAGACTATCTAAACAAACTCGCCAACAAAAAGCCGGCGGGGGACACATTTGTTTTCCAGATTGACTGGGATGGTAAAAAGTACTTCAACCATGCAACTGTTCTCAAGGGAAAAGCCTATTTCTTCTTGCCGATATGCGACTCAAGCAAGCCAGTGCCGGCTGACCCTAGACTCAAAGCGAATAGGGCTTACTACGCCGCCGCCGTAGCACTCGAAGCGGAAGAATCAAGCCTAGTATCTAGATATACCAGCGTCTCAGGCGTAAATTACACGTCAGATCTTGTGATGTATAACGCGGTGACAGCTCTAATTCCGGATGTTCAGGTGTTTTTAGACGAACTTCAGAACTTACCGGCAACTACTTCAGAGCTCTATGAATTGAATCAGACTTGGATAAATGGCTGGACTAGTTATCTGAGCTGCTTCAGCACCTTGAAATATGCTCTTCAGGCGCAAAACGGGGCACAGGTGGCACAGGCAAACCAATATCTAACCCAGGGCAGCAACTATATGGTCCAGTTTTCAGCCGGTTTACGCAGCCTAGACAGGTAAATATTGCCTCTAGGCAAAACGTTACCTTTCCGTTAGGGTTAACAGGTCAAGAACTCTTGATAGTAGTCGTTTGCAGCACATAGTTCGAACCTTTGGTCTGAACAAGATAAATGTGC
>RFYI01000070.1 GCA_009921165.1 Actinomycetota bacterium
CCGTCGTGTGATCAACCGTAACAACCGTCTAAAGCGTTTCATTGATCTAGGTGCTGTTCCTAAGACCATCTTGAACAACGAAAAGCGCATGCTTCAGGAAGCAGTGGATGCACTATTCGATAACGGACGTCGTGGACGTCCTGTTACCGGAACTGGTAACCGTCCATTGAAGTCACTCTCTGACCTTCTAAAGGGTAAGCAGGGTCGTTTCCGTCAGAACCTTCTAGGTAAGCGTGTTGACTACTCTGGTCGTTCAGTTATCGTGGTTGGACCTCAGTTAAAGATGCACCAGTGCGGTCTTCCTAAGTTGATGGCCTTGGAACTTTTCAAGCCTTTCGTTATGAAGCGTCTAGTTGATCTGGGCATTGCTCAGAACATCAAGAGTGCGAAGCGAATGGTTGAGCGAAGCCGTCCGCAGGTTTGGGATGTTCTAGAAGAAGTTATTCGCGAGCGCCCAGTGCTACTAAACCGTGCACCTACTCTTCACCGTCTAGGTATCCAGGCGTTTGAGCCACTGCTTGTTGAAGGTAAGGCCATCCAGCTGCACCCGCTAGTTTGTGCTGCTTTCAACGCTGACTTCGATGGTGACCAGATGGCTGTTCACCTACCGCTATCGGTTGAAGCTCAAGCAGAAGCTCGTTTGTTGATGCTCGCATCTAACAACATCTTGAAGCCTTCGGATGGTAAGCCAGTTGCTACTCCTTCACAAGATATGATCATTGGTCTTTACTTCATGACTACCGTCAAAGAAGGTGGAATGGGTGAGGGCCGTGTATTCGGATCTGTTGCTGAAGCTCAACTAGCTTTTGATTCTCACAACCTAGATGTTCAGTCACTAATCAAGATTCGTATTGACGGCCTCATCAAGGAAACCACTCTAGGCCGCACTCTGTTTGCTCAGACTCTGCCAGAAGGTTTCCAATGGTCTGAAGGTCAAGTCGGTAAGAAGCAGATCAGCCAGATTTTGGCTGAGATGGTTGAACTGCACGAACGTGTTGAAGTTGCGCAAGCACTTGACCGTATCAAGGACGCTGGTTTCTACTGGGCTACTCGTTCAGGTGTTTCAATGGCTATCTCGGATGCAAACTTCGACTCTGAAGGTAAGTTCGACAAGCAGCGCGCCAAGATGATTCAGGATGGTGAAAAAGAACATACCAAGATTCAGGAGTCATTCGACCTTGGTGGTATCACTGACCTTGAGCGTCGTGACGAGCTTGGTGCTCTTTGGTTCAAGAGAACTGCTGAAATCGAGAAGTTGCTCAAGGATGAAATTCCTCAGGGTAACGCTATTCGCATGATGGTTGAATCAGGTGCTCGTGGTAACTGGATTCAGATTCGTTCTGTTCTAGGTATGCGTGGACCGGTTGCAACTTCATCGGGTGACTTTGCTCCGATGCCGGTAAAGGGTAACTACCTTGTTGGTCTTACTGCTAACGAATACTTCATTAACGCAACCGGTGCTCGAAAGGGTAACGCTGATACTGCGATGAAGACTTCTGCTGCTGGTTACCTAACTCGTCGTCTAGTTGACGTGGCTCAGGATGTTATCGTTCGCGATCCAGACTGTGGTACTACACGTTTCCTAGAGAAGTCTCTAAAGGACGTTGATGGTAACTGGGATGATTCAAACATTGAACTTTCAGTTATGCAGCGTCAATTAGCTGAAGATGTGAAGGTTGGTTCAACAGTTGTTGCTAAGCGCAATGATTCAATCAATCTTCAGGCCATCAACAACCTAAAGGCTGCTGATGTTGAGACTGTGAAGATTCGTTCTGTATTCACCTGTGATGCTCTATCTGGTGTTTGTGCTGCCTGTTACGGTGTTTCCCTTGCTACCAACCAGCCGGTTGAGCTTGGTGAAGCTATCGGTATCATCGCTGCTCAGTCAATCGGTGAGCCTGGTACTCAGCTCACAATGCGTACCTTCCACACCGGTGGTGCAGCTGCAGCAACGACTAAGAGAACTATCTTGAAGTCAATCGGTGGTCAGAAGGTCCGTGTTGAGCGTCTGATTTCTTATGACATCACTCAGGGTCTTACTGGTGTTACCGACTTGCTTGAAGCACGTCCAGGTTGGCGTCAGGGTAAAGTCGGTGTTCTAGCTTTCTGGCCAGGACGTATTGAACTTAAGGCTTCTGGCCGTGAGTTCACAGTATGTCGAGGCGATGTAACCATCCGCGAAATCGCAGAGGTTGAAGCCAAGGATGAGAAGACCACTAAGAACAAGATCTTTGCTCAGGTGATTTTCGCAGTCGATGACAAAGATGGTTCAAAGGTTGCTGACACGACTAAGGCTGGTAAAGCTGTAATCGTTGCAGAAGGTGGAACTGTTACCAAGGTCACCGACGAATTCATTGAGGTTGAAGTTGACCGCACTGTTACTCCTCGTCTAGAGCCAGGTATTAACCTCTCTGACGCTAAGTTGCAGGAAGTCCAAGCCGAGAACAAGAAGGCCAAGAGCCAGATGTCTAAGGTTCGTTATGAGCTGGTTGCATTCGCTGGTAACAAGTCGAAGCAGCGTGTATTTGCCAAGGTTGGCGATGTTGTTGTAAACGGTCAAGTTATCGCAGATGGTTTGCTTGCTTATCCAGTTGCTGACGCCGATGCTCTTGTGAAGTTGAAGAAGGCAAAGGTTGAAGCAGGTAAGGTCATAAACGCTAACGATCTAGTTGCTAAGTTCGGCATCGTGAAGGAAGTTGATGTCTTCATCACTCCTTCAGATGAAGGCTATGACGAAGCAGAGAAGATTGCTCAGAACTACGCGTTCAGCCGTTCAACTTCTAAGACCTTCCAGAAGCTATCTCCAAAGGACAAGATTGCCACCATCAATTCAGGTGACATCGAGTCTGAGCTTCTAGTTCAACCAGGCGACTGGGTTGGTCAGGGTGAATACGTGATCGATGGAACTCCTAACCCTCACGCTGTGCTTTCAGTGCTTGGTCCTAAGTGGGCTGCATTCGAAATCATCCGTGGTGTTCAGGCGATCTATGGTTCACAGGGTGTTCCACTGCACGACAAGCACCTTGAGGTTATTGTTCGTCAGATGTTGGGTAAGGTTACCGTTATCGAATCTGGTGAGACAGACATGCTCCCAGGTGAGGTTATCGACCGTACCCGCTTCCAGGCTAAGAACCGTGAAGCTCAACGAGCTGGTTCAAAGCCAGCTTCAGCCCGTCAGGAAGTTATGGGTATGACCCGTGCTTCATTGGCAGCTCAATCATGGCTATCTGCAGCTTCATTCCAGGAAACTACTCGAGTTCTAACTCAGGC
>RFYI01000008.1 GCA_009921165.1 Actinomycetota bacterium
CTGCGTAAGGTGCTTGAGGTTTAGTCTCTGTTCTCACTGGTTGCTTGAACTACCTCTTTATTAAAGAGAGTGAAAAGAACAAGTACCGAAGGCACCGCTATGGCTAGCCCCCAGATGACATTTGCCTCAAACGTTCCAAACGCAATTGTCAATTGAATTAGTTGCCAGAACACTCCTGCACTTCTTGCCCAGCGCTTTTGTTTTAGTAATGCTCTTGAGGCGAAGGTAAGCCATAGAGCTGCTCCTCCTGTTAAGACCACTAGTGCTGAGTCGGTGAGGATGGCTTTGGCTTCTCCTGAAACCATTGCCCAGAGTGTTATTCCGGTTAGGACATAGAGCACAATGGCTTCCAGCAGGTAGGCAATAGCTAGTCCCATCAGGGTGGTCCTAATCTGTGGCTTACGCATAGATTCAAGCCTAAATGGGTATTTACAAACCACGCTCGCTGTGGGAAAATTGACTAGTCGCGGTCGCGAATTAAACACTCAAAATGACCCGATTTCGTATTTGTTCTAGCAAATACTCCAGATTCGATCTAAGGAACATGAATATATGGAACTGCCATGGCTAACAGAAGCTCGCTGTCGAACAGAAGACCCAGAACTGTTCTTTCCAGTGGGAAATACCGGCCCAGCAGTAGACCAGATCGAACAAGCCAAAGCCATTTGCCGTGACTGTAAAGTTACCAACAACTGTCTTGAGTACGCCATCAAAGAAAACCAGGATAACGGTATTTGGGGTGGCCTAAGTGAAGATGAGCGTAAGTCTTTGAAGCGCAAGTACGCTCGCGCTCGCAGATCTGCTTAGTTAAAAGGAACCTCAAGAGAAACTGTTGTTCCCCCAGTTTTATCTGAGTTGAACTCAATTTTTCCTCTAAGTTCACCTTCAACCAGAGTCTTAACAATCTGAGTGCCTAAGCCTGATAGCACTTTGCCCTCGGCTAAGCCAATGCCATCATCGGCAACAGTGATAAACAACTTCTTGGACTTTCTCGTGGCAGTGACACTCAAGTGCCCAGTCTTATTGGCTAATCCGTGCTCGTAAGCATTGGTCACAATCTCAGTTAGAACAACAGCTAGCGGTGTTGCTATTTCACTGGGTAATCTTCCAAATTTACCGATACGTAGGTTTGTTACCTTGGCGTTATAGGCAGCTGCCAACTCCCCTACCAATGCAATGATGCGATCAAATACCTCATCGAAGTTCACATCCTGCGCTAAACCCTCGGAGAGCGAGTCATGCACTACAGCAATTGCTGCCACTCTCCTTTCTGCATCACTTAGAGCTTCCAAGGTCTCTGGTGACTTACTTCGCCTGCCCTGAATTCTCAAAAGACTGGCTACGGTTTGCAAGTTGTTCTTGACTCGGTGATGGATTTCACGGATGGTGGCATCTTTTGTGATTAGTTCACGTTCCTGCCTTCTAAGTTCAGTCACATCACGACATAACAAAATTGCGCCTGTGTTTATCGAGTTCTCATAAATCGGAATACTTCTAACTGACAGAGCTGCGTTATTGCCTTCGATGTCAGCTCGCCAAGCAACTTTTCCTGCAACTACGATGGGGAGATTCTCATCAACATTGGATCTTCCCTTATTGAGCGCTGCAGTGATTTCCTGTAGCGATCTACCTTCTAATTCAGTCTCTACTCCAAGTTTTTGAAAAGCTGACATGCCATTAGGTGAAGAGAAGACAACTTTGCTGTTGGCATCAATGTGAATTAGTCCATCGTTGACACGAGGTGCCCCTCTTCTTGGTGCGGACTGTGTCGAGAAAGCTGGGTAACTGCCATCAACCACCATGTTGAGCAATTTGTCGCCAAGGTTATTTAGATTAATTCGAGTCTTGTTAGGTGCTGCCGCCTCACCAAGGTTGGTGTGTTTAGTGACAACGGCTATCGGCGAGGGAGTTACATCCGTTCCACTTGAAATATTTAGCCTTCTAAAAACTGGAACAGCGCTTAGACGTGCAGGAACACCCTGATACTTATCCGGTTCACCGTATTCAACAGACTTACCTGTTGTGAAAGCCTTGGAAACTAACTGTGCCCATGCTTTTTCCACTGGTTTACCAGTTATGTCTCTGTAAAACACAGTTGCAGCCGATGATGGTCTAGCGTGACCGGCTGCAATGAAGCCTTTCTTGCCGTCAGAGATCCACAGCACTAGGTCTGCAAAAGAAAGGTCAGCTATGACCTGCCAGTCGGCCATCAGGGCATGCAACCACTCAATGTCAGCTTCATGGCTCTGGCCATTTTGCTTCATCAGCTCTGAAAGTGTGGACACCTAAGAAAGTTTAGCCACGCTTCCGCTCGTACCGGAACCCGCTACCAACTGTTTTACTAACTGACCTATTGCTAGACGTGCTGGTGATGAGCGCTTAAGGAGAGCTAAGGGCAATCCATTGAGGGTTGCTTTATCGATGTTTTGAGAATCCTCTGGGATAAAGCAGTCCACTCTTAGCTTTGCTAGGTCCAGATAAGTCTGTTCAATTTCGTCCCTAGCTCCAGAACCCAGAGTGGTGGTTCTAAATCTGTTGACTAAGACAAAAACCTGCGCGCTTGTCTTTAGCTCAGCCAGATACTCATTAGCAAGGATAAATCTGTGAGCGGCAACGGGATCACAGCCAGAAATGAATACCAGTTTGCTGGCTTTAGCCAGGGTGCTTCGTAACAATTTGTCTCTAGAGAAGAAATCATGGATAGCCAAAGTCGATGGGTGCACCACTGGTGACTTGAATTCGGTAGCCTGTGGTAAATCAAGCACCACATAGTCAACAAACCCAGCCAGCTGCTGCAATAGCCCTTCAAATCTCTCTGGAGTAACCTCTTGGAAACGATGAGCACCAATTAGTCCAGGCATGAATCTAAGTTCTTGCCTGCCCAGAGTAATTGACACTGTGAGTCGTTCAAACTCTTCCCTGGTGAAGCGCTGCTGCTCGGCAAGCCTTAGGCATGCAGATAATCCGGCTGGTGTGTCAACCAAACCTAAATACAGTGCAATGGCGGGAGCTAGAGTATCGAGATCTATGAGCAAAACACTGTGACCGCCAAGAGCTAGTTCGGCTGCAATGTTGATTGCGATGGTGCTTTTACCAGGAGAGCCAGCTGGACCCCAGCAAGCAATTACCTGAACTGGGTAAACGGTAGCAGGCTCAAGAGGTTCCTTCGGTGTCTCAACAGCCGCTAGATGCCTTCTCCTGCCGCGTTGCCTCAAATCAACCGAAGTCATTGACTATCAGCTCTAACAGCAACCACAATTGATCTCTTTGTGATGGCCTGCACGACCGATCTAATCTCAGCGACAGAGACGCAGACTTCGATGGTTTGTGTGTTTTGACTAAATCCATCGGTAGCATTCTTGATGCTGATCAGTTCTCCGCTAGTGACTATTTGAACCGGAATTGAGTCTATTGAAGCACTCTGTTCAGCAGACCAAATATCAATTAGATCCCCTTTAGCGATGGACGACGACATCGGTGCTCCAAGGGCTAACACGACCGCTGAACAGTTCTGAAATCTCTCTGAGAGCAGCGAGCTCATCGGGATAAGCTGCCCCGCTGACAAAGGCGATTTTACGAAGAACTTGTTCTTACCTTTTGTTTCAGCAGTCAGATAACTGCTTCCAGTTTCTTGAAGATCTAGTTTTATGGTCGAAACTGTTGTGTCTGAAATAGGTGCATTACTGGCTAAGTCCATGGCTGCTACCAAATATGTTTGCCTGGAATCTTCGGTTGTCGAACTCACCAGCCATGAAGCTAGCGCCACAAGGGCTAGCGAAAATGAAATGAGTAATTTATTTCTTCTGGAACCTAAACGATTATTTAGTTTGATCGTCCGCTTACGTCTGCGCATGAATAAGGCCATCACTTTATGTTGGTCAAAGTTTCAAACGATTGCTCAATTTTTCCACAGCCACGTAGGAAATGTTTGACTCCGGAATCCAGCAAGAAACCCGGTCTTCTCTAAGAAAATTTACGCAGTTACCTAACTGGGACATTACCTTTCCAGATAATCGCTTTTGTGCCAAACCTAGCTCTAAAGTTATTTCAATAAAGTGTTCAGTAATTACTTGGAGAAGCGTTGCCGGTGTCTCTAAGAGAGTTTGGCTATCAAGGTTATCTATGTGACTTACCTGATTGAGATTGATTGCCAGCCAATTGGAACTTGGTTGGTTCGTGGTGAATCCTCCAATAAAATTTGCTCCAAGAATTGGTCTGGCTAGATATTTAGTTGGAGAGCTATCTGCAAAGTTCACTCGCACTAACCCACAAACACCAGTCCGGTCATTAGTTTGAAGACTAGTCTGGGTAGCAAAATAACCTTGGGCCTCTAGGTCTTCTAAGGTAGCTTCAATGTTCATCTAACTATTATTTGAATTTTCACGATCGAAGAATTTTCTTATCCACAGCTCAATTTCAAATTAGGTGAAACCTCGTTCTTTCGGTAACTTATCTTTATTCATGCATGGGGGGAAGTTAGTCGTTTATGTCTGTTTCATCTACCAGCCGAAGAAAAGTCCCCACTCCTTTTGATTCCGACGAGTACTTCGGCGCTCCACTAGTGACCTGCACTGACCTGGGAGATCCGATTCCAGTACTGGCATTTCTAGCCCAAGCAGTCATCGAAACCCTAGCTGGAATTAGAGATGTCGAGCAAAGCGCTAGATGGCTCACTGACGGGGTCTATCAACAATTGAAACAGAAAGCCCTGGCTGCAACTCGAGTCAGGTCACAGAGCCAAATTAGGGAACTAAGACCAAACTTAGCCATCGGCAAGATCTCAAGTTTTAGCCCTGCCGAAGGAGTTATCGAAGGAGTGGTGATTGTTCACAACCGTGGCAGAGCTAGGGCTGTCGCAATTCGCCTAGAAGGTTACAACAATCGTTGGCGAGCTAAGAGTCTTGCCGTTCTTTGATTACTTCTTGAAGAAAGAACTTCCCGCACCGTTATCTGGCTTCTGGTTGGTTGCCTTCACCTCTGCTGCCCCATCTTCACTTGGAGCACTAAAAGTCAGGTTAGCTAAGTTAATTTGCGGTGCAGGTGTTTCAACCTGAACATCTAAGTTGAACAAGAAACCTATTGACTCTTCTTTGATGCTTCCCATCATTTGAGTGAACATGTTGAAGCCTTCACGTTGATACTCCACAAGCGGATCACGCTGAGCCATCGCACGAAGACCAATTCCCTCCTTGAGGTAATCCATCTCATAGAGGTGATCACGCCACTTTCTATCAAGAACTGAAAGCACTACTCTTCTTTCAAGTTCATGCATAGGAGCTTCACCAACAGCGGCCGCACGCTTTGAATAAGCGATGCGTGCATCGGCAAGTATTTCTCTAGTCAACCAAGCTCTAGTAAGTTTTGCTCTAGTTCCAGCCTCAGTCAACACCTCATCAACTGTTAGTTCGATTGGATAAATTGTCTTTAGGTCTTTCCAAAGACTCTCTAGGTCCCAGTCAACGCCAGCGTTATCAATAATCTGCGAATCAACAATCGTGGTCACAACATCTTCAAGGAAGGTATCGACACGACCGGTCAAATCATCACCGGCGAGGATGTGTCTGCGATCTGAGTAAATAGCTTCGCGTTGACGGTTCAACACGTCGTCATACTTCAAAACGTTCTTACGAATTTCAGCGTTACGGGCTTCCACCTGTGATTGAGCAGAAGCAATAGCTTTGCTCACCACACCTGATTCAATAGCCATGTCATCGGGCACGTTGCTTCGGTTCATTAGTGCAGCCGCTGCACCTGAGTTGAATAGTCGCATCAGATCATCGGTTAGCGATAGGTAGAACCTAGATTCACCCGGGTCACCCTGACGACCTGAACGTCCACGAAGCTGGTTATCGATACGACGGGATTCGTGACGCTCTGTTCCAAGCACATACAAACCACCAACAGCCACAACCTTGGAAGCTTCCAGCGCTACTTGCTCCTTGGTCTTCTCGTAGGTTTCAGCCCAAGCACTTTCATACTCTTCAGGTTTTTCAACTGAATCGAAACCGCGCTTCTGCAATTCCTCAAAGGCTAGATACTCAGAGTTACCACCGAGCATGATGTCTGTTCCACGACCAGCCATGTTAGTTGCAACAGTTACAGAACCGAGGCGACCAGCCTGAGCCACGATGGCTGCTTCACGAGCGTGATTCTTGGCGTTTAGAACTTCGTGTCTTACTCCGCGCTTGGCCAGAAGCTTAGATAGATACTCGCTCTTTTCAACGCTGGTGGTTCCCACCAAGACTGGTTGACCAGTAGCGTGACGAGCAGCAATATCTTCAACAACCATGGCAAACTTCACTGCTTCGTTCTTATAGATCAGATCAGACTGATCAATACGAACCATTGGCTTGTTAGTTGGGATTGGCACGACGCCTAGTTTGTATGTGCTCATGAATTCAGCTGCTTCCGTTGCGGCTGTTCCTGTCATACCGGAGAGCTTCTTGTATAGGCGGAAGTAGTTCTGCAAGGTGATGGTAGCTAGGGTTTGGTTTTCAGCTTTAACCTGAACCCCTTCCTTAGCCTCAATAGCTTGGTGGATACCTTCGTTGTATCGGCGACCTTCGAGAATACGACCGGTGTGCTCATCAACGATTAGCACTTCACCGTTCATCACAACATAGTCTTTATCACGCTTGAAAAGAGCTTTAGCTCTTATTGAGTTGTTGAGGAAAGAAATCAGCGGAGTGTTCGCTGCCTCGTAAAGATTACTTATTCCTAGGTAGTCCTCAACTTTGGTAATACCTGGTTCCAAAATTCCAATGGTGCGCTTTTTCTCATCAACTTCGTAGTCAATAACTGGCTGAAGTTTCTCGGCAATCTTTGAGAACTCATTGAACCAACGGTTAGCCTCTCCAGATGCGGGACCTGAAATAATCAACGGAGTTCTAGCTTCATCAATCAAGATCGAGTCAACTTCGTCGACGATTGCATAAAAGTGTTCGCGCTGAACTAGGTCTCCAGCGCTCTGCGCCATGTTGTCTCTTAGATAGTCAAAGCCATACTCGTTGTTTGTTCCATAGGTGATATCTGCAAGATACTGCTCGCGCCTCTCGTCCGGTGCTTGGCCAGAAAGAATAATTCCAGTCGACATACCCAGAGCACGATAAACACGACCCATCAATTCACCCTGGTATTCAGCGAGATAATCGTTGGTCGTAATTACGTGAACACCTCTACCAGCAATGGCATTTAGATAGGCAGGTAAGGTGGCTACAAGAGTCTTACCTTCACCAGTTTTCATTTCAGCAATGTTGCCCAAGTGAAGCGCTGCTCCACCCATGATCTGAACGTCAAAGTGACGCATGCCCAAAGTTCTTCTTGATGCCTCACGAACGGATGCGAAAGCCTCCGGAAGCAGGTCGTCGAGTGTTTCGCCGGCGATGTAACGCTCACGCAACGATGCCGTCTCATGTAATAGGTCTTCATCGCTTAGTGCGATGAAGCTTTCTTCCAAGGCGTTCACCTGGGTGACTATAGAACGAAGTTTGGCAAGAATCTTGCCTTCACCAGTTCGTAGCAAACGATCAACTATTGATGCCAAGTTAAGCTCCAAACGCTCATTCGGGGGATTCCTTACAATCTTAGACGAGAAGAGCCAAGGCTCTCCTGCCCTGTAAATGAGGGCTTTATTGGCCTTATTTGGGCAAATACACAGAAACCAACCACATTTACCCCCAAACCTTCTAAGGTCGCCCAGGCCTGACTAAGCGTAGCGCCAGAGGTATAAACATCATCAATTAGAACCACGGGCCTATTTTTGCCTCGCCAAACCCGTAAATCCGCCTTAAAAGCATCGACCATGTTTTGCTCTCGCTCACTGAAAGACAATCCCACTTGGTCAGATCTGTTCCTAACTGAAAATAACAAGTTGCAAACCGATACTGCATCAATTCGCCTAGCGAGCTGCCTAGCCAAAAGCTCAGTGTGGGAAAAGCCCCTCTTTTTGAAGTTGGCAGGCGATGAGGGAACTGGCACCAAAACTACATCGCGATATTCAGCTGGCCAGTTGGATGCCATGAACTGCGCCATAAATTGCACGAGACTGGTTTGCCCTTGCTCTTTTACTGCATTCACAACTACGGATGATTGTGTTGAGTAATAACAAAACGAATAACCAGAGATTGCTTTGTTACATATTTCGCTCCTAACTATGTCAAAAGCACTTGCACAACTTTCACACATGGCAGGGCCTACCCTCATACACAAAATACATGGAGTTGGCAGTAAAAAATCTATGAGTTTGGACACCCAGTCATTATGAACATTATGTTTTGATATTTAAATTGAAAGTGCGTGATTGTGAAAAACTAGGCCTTATCAAGCGCTAAGGGCAAAGGCGAAACATAGTCCGTGACGTCCTGTCGCTTTGGGATAGTTAACCTAAAGCACGCGCCGAAACCAGGTTCAGCGATTACTTCTAGCTTGCCTTGATGAAGCTGAGCGTCTTCAATTGAAATAGCCAAACCTAATCCAGTGCCACCGGTAGTTCTTTTACGTGAAGGATCAGCCCGCCAGAATCTGTTGAACGCTTGTCTTGCCTCGTTCTCACTCATACCAATACCGTGATCGGTAACACTAATAGCAATCGCTCTATCGTTTTGAGCCACTCGGATGTTCACCGGTTTGCCTTCACTGTGTTCAATCGCATTAGTCAGCAGATTATTGATAATTCGATCAATTCTGCGAGCATCTACTTCACATTGCACTGCGCCACTAGGAATATCGGCATCTAGATATACTCCCTTAGAATCTGCAAATTGTTGGATTGCGGCTAGTGAAGTGCCAACCAGACCATTAATGTCATGAACTTCGAATTCAGGTTTCACCCCAGCTGCGTCATATCTGGATATTTCCAAGAGATCAGCGAGTAAAACGTCAAATCTATCCATCTGACCATGCAGGATTTCAACTGATCTTCTTGCAGGGTCTGGAAAACCATCCTTCTCACCGTAAAGATAATCTGCTGAAAGTTTCATTGTGGTAAGCGGCGTTCTAAGTTCGTGAGACACATCAGAGACAAAGCGCTGCTGCATCTTGGATAACTGCCCAAGAGCCTTTATCTTGTCTTGCAGACTGTCAGCCATGTGATTAAAAGATCTTGCTAAAACTGCCGCTACATCGGATCCCCTGACAACAAGACGTCTGTCCAAATCACCACTAGCAATGAGCTCACTAGCCTCAGCTGCATCTTGCACCGGCCTGACAAGCCAACTGGTCACCAAGAAGGAGAAGAATCCAATAATTAGTAGTGTTACTAAACCACCTAAAACCAAAGTCCTTTGCACAAAAGCGAGCGTCTGCTGCTCGTTATACATGTCATAAACCAAATACAGCTCATACCTGTGTCCACCTGGCAATGTGAACCTTTGCCCGATCAAAATGGCAGGAATTGATTCACTGCCACGCATAATTTGAACGGTTTGTGATTGCACGGTTGGTTCAGAGCGCACTAGCTTTCTAAAGTCTTTAGTAATCAGGTCCAGATCTAAACCAGCTGATCTTGGACTGGAAAGATTAAGTGAATTTGCTTGATTTGGCGACTGGATAAAAGCCACCTGTCGAGTTTGGGAAACTCCTATGGACTCCAATTCTGAAACAACATCATCGAGTGCTTGCTGCAATTGCCAAGAGTTCTGACCCGGAACTCCTTGGAACAATCTGGCAACAGCGAACTTGGCTCGGTTGCTCTCCATAACTGCGTGCTCGGTCCTGGTATTGAACAGTCCGTTACCGATAGAGACGCTGAGCACCCCACCTAAAACAATTAGGGCAGATCCAGATAAAGCAACCGTATATACCAGCGCTCTAATCTGCAGCGAAGACCTAAACCGGTCTAGAGCCGCCTTAGCTATGCGGCTAAAAATCATTTACTCGGGTCCAGCTTTGTAACCCCAACCGCGAACGGTTAGAACTAACTTAGGGTCTTCCTGATCGTCTTCGATTTTTGAACGCAGACGTTGCACGTGAACATTAACCAGACGAGTATCTGCCTTATATGTATATTCCCAAACTTGCTCTAAAAGCATCTCCCTTGAGAAAACTTCATTTGGATGAGAAGCCAGAGTCACTAGCAACTTGAACTCGAGCGGAGTAAGCGCTATTTTCTTGTCCCCCTTACGAACCTCGTGGCTCAGGGTGTCGAGCTCAACTGGTCCAATCTTGATGATGGTCTGTTGAACATCTTTGATTGGGCGCAATCTAGCCTTGATTCTTGAAACTAGAATCTCAATCTTGTATGGCTTGGTTACATAGTCATCAGCTCCTGCTTCGAGACCACGAATCATGTCTGAGTCATCGGTTCGTGCCGTCAGCATGATGATCGGGACGCCTGAAGTTTTACGGATTTCGGTGCAAATTTCAATGCCATTCTTACCAGGTAACATCAGATCTAGAAGGATCAGATCCGGCTTATGCTTTTCAAACGCTGGGATTGCTTCAAGTCCGGTAGCGGCAAAGCAAAGCTCAAAACCACTTGATGCTAGGCCAATTTCCAATTGCTCTCTAAGAGCATCATCGTCTTCAACAATCAGGAGTTTATACATCCAATAAACTTTCTAGTATCTGTAGTGTTCGGGTTTGAATGGGCCGTTAGGCTCCACACCAATATAGCGACCCTGATCGCTCGAGAGTTCAGTCAGTTCAACTCCTAATGCTGCCAGGTGCAGACGAGCAACTTTCTCGTCCAGATGTTTAGGCAAAATATAGACGCCGATTGGGTATTCCGACCTCTTGGTGAAAAGCTCGATCTGAGCTAATACCTGATTGCTAAACGATGTGCTCATTACAAAACTTGGGTGCCCGGTAGCATTTCCGAGATTCATCAGTCTACCCTCGGAGAGGATAAGAACTGACTTTCCATTTGTTAGTTGCCACTCATCGACCTGAGGTTTAACCTCAATCTTCTTTATGCCTGGAATTCTGGCAATTCCATCCATGTCAATTTCATTATCAAAGTGACCGATATTAGCGATAACTGCTAGATGCTTCATCTTGAGGATGTGTTCCGCTCTGATGATTCCTGCGTTACCGGTTCCAGTAACAAAGAAATCAACATCGCCAACCACTTTGTCAATCGTAGTTACTTGAAAACCATCCATAGCAGCCTGCAGGGCGCAAATCGGATCCACCTCAGAAATTATTACTCTTGCACCTTGCCCGCGCATTGCTTCGGCAGCACCCTTGCCAACATCACCATAGCCCGCGATGAAAACAGTCTTACCACCAATGAGAATGTCGGTTGCACGGTTCAAGCCATCTGGCAATGAATGTCTAATTCCATATTTATTATCGAACTTAGATTTAGTTACCGAGTCGTTCACATTGATACCTGGGAATAACAGAGTGCCACGCTTGAACATTTCGTAGAGACGCTTGACACCGGTTGTAGTTTCTTCGGTAACGCCATAGATTTCTTCAGCGATACGAGTGAAACGATTATTTGAAAGTTTGAATTGATCCGCCAGCAGAGCAAGAATTACTCGATACTCATCGTTGTCTTCAACACCTGCTGGTGGCACTGATCCAGCTAATTCAAATTCTCTACCCTTGTGCACTAGCAGAGTTGCATCTCCACCGTCATCAAGAATCATGTTTGGACCGATGTAATCGGCACCTTCAGCCATAGCTTCTTCAGTCCAGTCAAAGATTCGCTCTGTGCACCACCAGTACTCTTCTAGCGATTCACCCTTCCAAGCGAATACCGGAACACCTTTCGGCGCTTGAACGGTTCCGTGAGGACCAACTACTGCAGCGGCCGCAGCTTCATCTTGTGTGGAGAAAATATTGCAAGATGCCCAGCGAACTTTTGCCCCAAGTGAAACTAGAGTCTCAATCAGAACAGCGGTCTGAATGGTCATGTGTAGGGAACCGGCGATACGAGCTCCACGAAGTGGCTGAGTAGGGCCAAACTCTTCGCGCAGGGCCATTAAGCCAGGCATCTCGTTTTCCGCTAGGCGGATTAGGTGCCTACCGTAATCGGCTTGCCCGAGATCGGCTACCTTGTGATCAATGCGGGTGTCTGTTGGCGTGGTTGAGGCTGTCATGTTCTCTATTATCGCCCTTTAAATGTGGTCTTAGAAACCAAAATGTTATCTAAGGATTAACCCGAGGACTTCGTCCCTGATTGCTTCCATACTGGCTTGGTCATTAGATTCAACGTTTAGGCGCAGCAGTGGTTCGGTATTTGAGGCACGAACATTGAACCACCACCAGTCTCCGTTCTCTTCAGACCCTGAAACAGTAATGCCGTCTAGGTGATCAAAAGTAGCCCTTGCAGCAAAAGCCTCCTCAACACGGTTCTTGGCTGCGGCAACGTCCTGAACCTTAGAGTTGATTTCTCCCGAGAGGAAATACGGATTGTATTGCTTAGCGATGGCGCTTAGCGATTCAGGCTGTGAACCAAACTCGGCTAACACGTGCATAGCTGCCAACATTCCATTGTCAGCTCCCCAGAAATCTCTGAAGTAATAGTGAGCCGAATGTTCGCCACCAAAGATTGCGTTGGTATCAGCCATCCGATCCTTGATTAGTGAATGTCCAACCTTAGTTCGCTCCCCCTTCGCGCCGTCAGTCTCAATAACCTCAGCAACTACTTTTGAGGTAATCAAGTTGTATAAAACCGTGATTTCAGACTCAGTTCCAAGAGCCCTTACTCGGGCAATCTCTCGACGAGCGACCATAGCTGCAACAGCGCTAGGGGTAACCGGGTCACCATTTTCATCAATTACAAAACAGCGATCAGCATCACCATCGAAAGCCAAACCTAAATCTGCCTTATGAGCAACAACTGCTTTCTGAAGGTCAACAAGGTTTGCTGGCTCTAGTGGATTTGCTTCATGATTTGGAAAAGTTCCATCCAATTCGAAATACATGTCGATGATTTCAATCGGTAGCTTGGCAAGGCCGGCAGCAGTTGATAGCACCGCTGGAACGGTGAGCCCGCCCATACCGTTAGCAGCATCAACAACAATTCGCATTGGTTTCACCCCAGATAGATCTACAAGCTTCCGAAGATAAGCAGCATAGTCGGCTAATACATCTTGGGTTGAATAACTTCCTGGTGTATTTACTTCTGTAATACCGTGGGATAGAAAATCTTTTGCACGATCACGAATAGCGGCTAGCCCGGTATCGAGAGAAATTCCTCTTGCCCCTGCTCTAGAGAACTTTATTCCGTTATAGGTTGCCGGGTTGTGGCTCGCAGTAAACATAGCTGCAGCTAGGTTCATCGAACCGGAAGCGAAATATGACTCATCTGTTGAGCAGAGACCAATCGAGATAACGTTAGCTCCGCGCTTTTGTGCACCGCGAGCAAAAGCAGCTGCAAACAACGGAGATGAGTCACGCATGTCATGCCCGACAATGACTGATTCACCGGCAAGACCCAACTCATCAATAAATCCGGCAGCCAGTGCCTCAACAACATCCTCGGTTAGATCAACGTTGACCAAACCTCGAACATCATACGTTTTTACTATTGCGTCCCAGTTCACACTCATAATTGGCCTCACCTCTCAACAAAGTTAAAGAATACAATGACAGCATGGAGCAAAGACTTACAAACCGGGACCGTCATGGTCGCGGAATAAGGCATTCTCTCTCTGGCGGTCTTTACAAGACTGGCGGATCAGGCCAAGATCAGTTTGCCTCCATTGTTAGTTCTACCTGCGAGTATCTGAGAGAACGCTGGCCTGAAGAGCTTGGTTCCTTGAAATTTCAGATTCTTGATGCTCCGATACTTGGCGTTAACTCAACATATGTCAAGCGCTGGGCCGCAAGAGTGGAGACTATGACGATAGTGATTTACCGTCTACCAATTCTGCGTTTGGACCAAAATGCTCACGCTTCCCCAACCGAGGAACGAGTTCGTATCGAGCACCATGTCTTTGAAGCGGCTGCCGAACTTATCGGCAAAGAACCTTGGGAACTTATTTTTGGAGACGAACCGGAGAATTAGTGAACGCTTACGCTGACTTTCCCGCTGATATTTTTATCGTCAAGAACAGGTAGCACTCCGATTCGACCGGAGACATCGACTATGAGGTTCGCATAAACTTTTTTATCACTTGGGTATATACCAATCGACATCCCAGCACTGGCTCTGATGACTGCATCAGATCCCCCAGCAATAGTGCGCTTTACAGTTACAGATCCAATCTTGATGGATACAGTAGTTGATTTTGAACTTGGATTGATGATAGAAAGTTTTGAAATGCCAGCTTTAGGCACCGCAATATATCTTGGTGTTTGAAATCCTTCAGCTGAGTTCAACCAGGCAAAATCAGTTACCTTATCTGAAGTCACTTTGGATCTGACGAGTCGAATAGCTGATTGCACGGGGACATCAGAATTCAACAATGCAAAGTAGTCGCCATCTTTGAGTCCCTTTATCTCAAAATCGCTTACCTTACCGGCAATTGCTTTCACCGAAAGAACCGTACCAAAGGTGTGACTATTACTGCCAAGAACCTGCAAGGTTAGATTTGCATTTACTGAACCTGGAACATAAACCCTGAGCAATTGTTCAACATCAGAGAAAGTATGGGAATGCTTTCTCAGCCTCGCCGAATCCTTCGATCCGCGCACCAAGATGCCAGGGATGACACTAAATGTGCTTCTCGCTGGTGCAGGAGCGATGTAATCAGCTCCAGCTGCTTTGACTCCTCTGAGTGCCTTTTGCTGAATTAGGGCTGTTACAGATCCACCACGGCTAATGGCGTGAACAGCGATCGATTGTGACCTTAGAACAAAAGCCGCCAATGGCAAGACGATCGTTTTATGCGAAGCAACAGCAACTCCAGTTAACCCAGCGCTATGGGACGAACCGTTTTCCGTAAAAATCTCCAAGTCAACTGTTGCATCGACCTGCGTGGGATTGTTCAGAATCAAAAGTGACTCACGTCCCGTCATCGTTGAACCACCGACTAGCCAGAGTTCAGACTGTGGTCTTAGGCAAGGAGCTGCTAAGAGTCCTCTCATAGTCTTTTTGCTTGCCATTTGTATCTCGTTGGCAGTAAGCAGCGCTGAACCTTGCTCGACTTTTCCACTGCTATCAAGGACTGAAACTGCGCCAGCCTTCTTCAGTCTTTGGAAAATGTCTTGCCTAATTCCGTAACCGGTGATCTTCTTTCCAGTAAACAGATTCAAAGACGTTGACTTAGCCCCAGAGTAGCTAAGCGAAATTGCCGCCGAACCTAATCGCTTAAAGCCAGTGACCGAGGTTCCAGCTGTGCCGCCGGAAAGGAATGCTGGACCGGAACAAGTAACCTGCAAGTCTCTAGCGCTGACCTGATGGAGTTTAGATTTGACTTCCCCAGCACTAAATATTGGAGCTGAAGTTCCAAAGTAGACCAAAGCAGTTGCGCTTATAGCTATCAGCAGCAGGCGAAGAAGACGGATTACCATTACTCTTGCTCCCCTTCCGCTTCAAAGCTATTAGTTTCTCGAGTTCTAGTTTTGCGACCACGAGAAGTAGGCAAGGCAAGCAAAATGAAGCCGAGCAGAATTACAACTTGAACAGATTTAGTAACAGACCATAGCGAGCTACCTGAAGACTTATGCGCTTCACCGGTTTGTTTTACTCTCCACAGCTGGCCGAATTCGGTGGTTCCTACCTGGTCTAATTCGGCGGCCGTATTCAGCGCTACACCAATATCGCTGTTTCCCGGACGATTCGGGACAAGAATATAACCATAGTTTTGGGCAATCAGTTCCTTACTGACAGACTTACCATTTGCAGAAACTAAGCTTGCGACCATTGAAGTAATTGATGCTTTGATGGAGGCATCCGGTTCTAGATTTTTCTCATTTAGCCGGTACGCAGTTGAAATACCATCAAGTTTGATGCCAAGCCCTCCAACTTCCTCAGCTATGAAGTCTCTTTCACCTTTACTTGAAATAACCAGTAATTTAAGCTCACTTCCAGCGCTTGCTTCCGCAGAGAAGATCGCCGGCAGGTTTCTTGAATCAACATATTTCACAAGACTCTCTGCACTAGCCGCTGCAACTGCCATCGGTATAGCAGCCCCTAAAAATATAAATGCAACCATTAACTTTCTAAATCCAGCCCTCGTAAGAGACTCAAGCCAGAGTGCAATTGCGCAGATGACAAGAACAGCAAAAATCATCACGCTAGGGGTGCTGCTATCAAAGACCTGCTTGGTTTGCGCTAGAAAAATCGAACCAGCTCCACCGGCTGGGAAGGAAATTGAATTGATGAACCAAATATTCCCTAAAGCAGCTAAAGCTAATAACCAAATGCCAAAAGTGATTCTCACCTTGCTGGCAACCGCGAGCATTCCTAGAACAGCTAACCCAATTGCAAACCAGCCGAAAATACCGTCTTGACCAAATAGCGCTTCAAAGACGGACAGCGATTTAGTCGGATAAGAAATAGTTGGGTCAGCGAATATCCCAAATGGTTTTTTATTTACAAGAATCTGATTCAGGTAATAGGGCAAACTGATGGCGGCTGCTGGCAGAGCAATAAAAATTACTGACCTAATTCTGGTTCTAGCTAAGTACGCAAACACCAGACCAATGAGCACAAGCAAAACTATGGCACTCGGAGCGCTGGCCAAAACTACGGCAGCCAATAATCCAGCAGCAGCAATCCAAGAAACACTCTGCTGGTTTGATCTAACTGAACTACTAAGCCCCAGTCGCCCAGCTCTAGCTAGCGAGAACAACAACCAGGGAAAACTTATTGCGAAAATAACTGCAGGGTAATTACCGAGCGATTGTGAATCGGTCAGTGCTGGCCATAAGGCGTAGGCAAGTGCTAAGGGAATCTTTATTGAGTTCCGAACCGTGATAGTTGTCAGTAATCTCCAGGCACCCATAAAGGCAATTGGTTTAGCAACTAGCAACAAGAAACTAAGGGCTAAGTTAGGTGCAAAAAAAGTCAGTGAACCGATGGTTAGCAGTACCCAGTTGAACGGATCGCTTGGAGCGGCCAGCCACAAACCCGCACGTTGAAAACTAGCTCCAGTATTGGCAAATAGCTGGAGCCAACTATCGCTTAGCGGTAAGGCAAATCCACCAATGCCGGCCTGTCCCAGCGGGAAGAATTTAAAGGACAACACCGCTAGGCCCAGCATGATCCAGAGACCGCCGGAAGCTGCAAAACTAAGTTGCGGAACTGAACCTCGAGCCGGGGTGCTCTCATCGAAATTGTCTATGTTGCTCTTCTGTTCGGCTCTTTCCAGTGCAAGTCTGGATCTTTGCCTGACCTGAGCTGAACTAGCGAAGAGTGAGCGCAAAGGCTTTATGGTAACCGAGTGCCTATCTCTAAGTCTTGCCCTGACTGTAAAGAAAGCCCAAAGATTTGCTCGCAGGGTAAAGAAGATTCGATCAGGTCTTTTTATAAGCAACAGCCAGAACACTTGACAGAGTGAGAGGGCTGGTAATGCTAACCAGTAAAGGAAAGCTAAAAACAAAGGCAGGTGTGCCAAGCGGAGGTGATTGGTTGCTTTAGCTAAAGCAAACTTAACCGAACCACCTAACCAACGTTTCTGTCTCTTTCCGTGAAGTGACAATTCGGCATGTCTCACTCTTGCAGTTGGAACAACAATTACTCTCGAGCCAATTTGGTGCGCTCTAATTCCGAGATCTATATCGGCTGCTAGTTCAGGTGCGGTCAGGGAAAAACCACCAAGATCAATCCAGATCTTTGCCCTAATTAACATGGCATTCGAACTAACTGCAAGAACATCGCTCATGTTGTCATGTTGCTTTTGATCTAATTCGTCATGAACTAAAGAGAAAGGTTTCAAAGTCTTGGTAAGAGTTAGTCCTTGCTGGATTATTAACTTTGGATTATCAATGTCTACCTGCTTGGGAGAAGCAATTGCAACTAAAGGAGACACTTCTAGCGACCTGACTAATTCGGCAAGTGCATGAATCTCCGGAACTGCATCATCGTGCAATAACCAAATTGCGACATCATCAAGATTTTCGAAGCCATCTAAAACTTGTTTGATAGCCAGTGCAGAAAGTTCTGCAAATGATGCTCTATCCATTACAGATAGCACTGCATGTTTAGAAGATTGAGCAACAAAGTTTTCCAACACTGGTTTTACTAAATCCGATTTAGAACTGTCAACAACCAAAGTTCGTTCTAATCTAAAGCTCTGTTTTTTCAGAGCATCTAAAACCTTTTCTAAGTAGAGCGGTTGGTCATTCGAAACAACTACCGCCACCACACGCATAGTCATGAGCGTGGCCTGGCCTTTAGCTAGGCGCGCTTCTTTAGCTTGCGACGCTCACGTTCTGATAAGCCACCCCAGATACCGAAGCGCTCGTCGTTAGCAAGTGCATAATCCAAGCACTGTTGACGAACATCGCAACCTGAACAGATACGTTTTGCGTCTCTGGTTGATCCGCCCTTCTCAGGGAAGAAAGCTTCAGGGTCTGTCTGTGAGCAAAGAGCGTCTCGCTGCCAAGCTAGCGGGTTGGTGTCGGCGCTTAGATCCCCACCGATTAGGCCGCGCAGAATAGGGTCAATAAACCAGTCATCGGCTACGCCGCTACGGTCGTCGTTCTGGGACATCCGGTTCCTTCCAAGGCTTCCCAGCAAAGCTGGGTTTCACAGGTGTAATTACACTGTTGTAAGTATTGTGATGTCAAGTTGACAGAAGGTCAAATCGAAAGGTGTTATCAAGCCTTAACATTTGAGATTTAGCGATTTTTAGGGCTATTTGGACCCTAATGCGCATATAACCTTGACTTATGAAGATTTTAGTTACCGGTGGAGCTGGTTACATCGGTTCTCATGTGATTAGAGCACTAAAAGTTGCCGGTCACGAACCAATTGCACTTGATGACCTCACCAGTGGGAAGCAAGTAAGGCTTGGTGATACACCCCTGGTCCAAATCGATCTAGCGTCCCCGGGAGCCACTGAAGTTCTAATAGATGCTTTTAGAGAATATGAAGTCTCAGGTGTAATCCACCTAGCCGCCAGAAAGTCTGTTGGCGAATCGGTGGAAAAACCGGAGTATTACTACCAACAGAACCTTCATTCAGTGACCAATCTTTTAGTCGCCATGAGAGCTGCAAATGTAATGAACATGGTCTTCTCCTCCAGTGCGGCAACCTACGGCTCCCCTGATGTTCCGCAAGTAGACGAAGACTATAACTGCAGGCCAATCAATCCCTACGGTGAAACAAAACTTATCGGTGAGTGGATGATGGCGGCGGCGAACCAATCATGGGGATTGAGAACTGTTTCTCTCCGCTACTTCAATGTTGCCGGAGCTGGTTTTGAAGAGTTGGCGGACACCGCGGTTGCCAACCTCATTCCTATTGCTTTCAATGCAATCGCTAATAAGAAAGCTATTCAAATTTTTGGTTCAGATTGGCCAACCCCTGATGGTAGTTGCGTTCGCGATTACATTCATGTTCAGGATTTGGCGGATGCTCACATCTCAGCACTTGAATACCTGAGCCAAGACTCACGTGAACACAGTGTTTTCAATGTTGGGACAGGAACTGGTTCCTCAGTGCTTGAAGTCATTCAAAGCATAAGGGATGTGACGGGACTTGAGTTTGAAGTTGATTTAGTTCCTAGAAGACCCGGTGATCCAGCAGCTCTAAGTGCTGATGTTTCAAGAATTGAAAAGACTCTTGGCTGGAAAGCTAAGCACACACTCGATGACATAGTCTCAAGCCACTACCGTGCTATTTCGAAGCAACCGCTATAAAAGCAGTCCCATTGCCGGCAAGGCTAAACGTCCTTGCATCACCTGAAATAAATACTGCCTGACCGCTGTTGATAACTTCACGCTCATCTTTACTTGAACTTACGGCCACTGACCCTTCGGAACACAATACAATCGCGTCCCCTGGAAGATTCAAGTCGACCAACATGTTAGTTGAACCAACCACTGCTCGGTAGAAGTCAAATTCAGGTGTCGGTAAATCAAATCTTTCAAAACCAACTGCAAGCGTTTTGGTATTGGCAACTTGTGGATTAGTTGATTCGAAGAGAAGAACTTCGGATAGCTCAGCAACATCAATATGTTTGGGAGTTAAACCACCTCGAAGTACATTGTCGCTGGCGACCATCACCTCTACCCCCAAACCTGAAAGATAAGCATGCGGCATACCAGCTGGAACAAATACGGCTTCGCCTCGAGAGAGAATCATGTGATTTAGCAACAGTGCTGTTGCAATTCCTCTGTCGGAACCATGGTGAAAAGCTAGATGAGAAACTAGATCAACAAGAGAGGGACACTGTTCAGCAGCATCGATTAGATCGGTAATAAAACTATCATCGCATTCAGGGGAACTTAGCGAATCAAGCGCTACCTTTCGAATACCGTCGGCTTGGCTAAGCCAAGTAATCCACTTTCCTAAGACAGCTTTTACTTTTGCAGACTGGCTGACTTCTATTAATTCAGCAAACTTTTCGCTAATTATTCGGGCATCTGCAAACCCGATTAGTGCTTCAAAGCTTTCAGTCAAGCTAACAATCATCTCTGGCTTGGCTTTATTGTCTTTGTAATTCCGATTGATTGCAGAGATGGCTAATCCGTGTTCATTCTCCCGAGCAAAGCCTCGCGCTGCTTGCTCTGGATTGGGGTGGGCTTGAATTGATAGCGGTGCTTCAGCTGCCAAAATCTTCATGAGAAATG
The DNA here is from genome assembly GCA_009921165.1 of Actinomycetota bacterium. Lineage (GTDB taxonomy): Bacteria > Actinomycetota > Actinomycetes > Actinomycetales > Microbacteriaceae > Rhodoluna. The sequence continues at coordinate 20,635 of RFYI01000008.1, forward strand.
GCAGTCGGTCACTTCTGCCCTGAGCACTGAGCAAATCATGCAAAGAAATATTGTGCCCAACCACCTCGGTTGGTGACCCATCGTGCGTGCCAAACCAGACTTCTGCCATCGGTTTGCCGGTTGGCTTGACACCGAAGAAGTCTGGAATCAATGTCTTAGAACCCCAGGCATAATCGAGGGCAACATTGGTAAGTTTTACGAGCACTTATCCAGCCTAACCAAAGGAGGTTTAGACTTGCCTCTAACGCTGATGAATAATGCAAAGACAACTATGAGCAAGGGGTGGCAGCCTCAGGTTTTGGCCTACTTATCCTTAGTCGTCCTTATCTCGGGTGATAGTTTCTTCGCCGAGGATTACATCAGAGCAAATCCAGTCTGGTCAATATGGCTTGTATTAGCACTAGCTAGCGTTACCGGTTCCTCCTATTTTCTATTACGGGCTGACTGGTTCAGAGTTATTAGACAGATACCAATAGAGCTGGCATTGCTCCTTGCGCTGATGATTGGAAGTTCCCCTTGGTCTGCCTATGCAGATGAAACCATAAGTGGATTCTTGATTCAGATCGGCGTGACTGTTATCGCACTATTCTTTGCCGCAGTTTTTAGCTGGCGCGAACTGCTGAAGATTTTTGCTAACGCCATCAGAATAATTATTTTTGGTTCTTTTGCTGTCGAGCTATTCACTTCGACATTCAAAGGAATCCTGCCGAAACTCATTGTTGGCGTTGATCCTGCAATCCAAGATGCCTTTACCCAAAGCGGTCATCTGTTTGATGGTGGACGTATTCAGGGGTTACTAGGTAATGCCAATCTTGTGGCAGCTTGGGCTTTGATTGGTGTTATAACTTTTGCTATCGAAATTGGAGTAACCAAATCCAGAAAGACCCTGAGCATCGCGAGCCTAGTTGCATCTCTTGTGATGATTCTTGTTTCAAAGTCAGCAGGAATTATCTTTGCTTCCATCGCAGTCCTACTGGCCGCGGCTGTCTCACTCTTAGCCGAGGGTAAAGACAGAGATACTCGCCATCGCTATTACCGAATTGCCTGGTCACTTGCCGGAGTTGCAATGTTCTTCGTGTTGGTATTCCGAAGAGCAGTTTTTGATCTCCTCGGGAAGAGCCCAGACATGACCCACCGCAGTGAGATCTGGCGGCGTGTTCTTTCGCTTATCTCTCAACGGCCCCTCGAGGGATGGGGATTCACAGGCGTGTGGGTACCAGGAGTCAAACCATACGAAGGCTTAGTAGTTATAAACGGAGAATCCTATTATCAAGCACATAACGCATACCTCGACATGTGGTTGCAATTAGGTGCGGTCGGGTTGGTGCTCTTTATTGTTTTATTGACCCGAACTTTTGTAAAGACTTGGCGTCTAGGCGTTCACCACACTAATGTGCTGTATTTGTGGCCTCTGCTGGTCCTCATTACACAATTGGTTCGAGGGGTAACAGAATCAAGATTGCTAGTTCAATCCTCGATGATGATGCTAATTCTTTTTGCAGTAAAGAGTCATGATCCTGAAGAGCTGCTTGAACCAAACAAGCACACCACTAAGCGAGATCGATTAGAAAGACTTGGCCGAAGGCCTATAACTCGATTACTCCGCCGTTAGGGTAGCTTCAAAATCTGGCCGACAGATATTCGGTCAGCATTTGCTAAGTTATTGAGCAGCATTATTTTAGAAACTGTGGTCTTGAACTTTGAAGCAATTGAAATCAGAGAATCTCCAGCAGAAACCGTGTATAGCTTCGGCCTAGGAGTTGGCTTCGGGTCTGGAATCGGATTCACAGGTGCACTACCTATTTCTTTGCCTAATGGGAGGTTCTTTAGGAAAGCCTGATCTACCCAAATCAGAGGCGCGCCTGTGAGATTTTCTTTCTTGTATTCAGCCAAAGTCTTGAAAGGATAGCGTTTACCTTTGGAGATCTTGTATGCCTTGAGGTTCTTCTTCTTAGTTTTAGGGTCTATTGTTCTTTCTCCTACGTATTGCCCGAAAGCAATGTCTGTAGTGGTTAGCAGTGCACAACTAGCGTCACTAAGAAGGGTTGAAACACCTGGCAAATTCTTGGCACCAGCTAATTCGATTGGATACAACAAGGAATTGGCAACCACATATCTCTGGCCGTCGCACAAAACTTTATAGGGAGCAAGCGATTCTTGATCCTGATAGCCGATTAGCGAGAAATTGGATAGCTCTCTAGGCTCAGGCAAATTTAGCACCATAGATGTTGGTGAGAAATTGACTAACCGAGTAGGCCCGTCAATCAAACCAACAGTTCCAGTCTTCATATTCTTTATTAGTGTTCCTTCAGGCAAAATCATGACTCCCTTAGGAATGTATGCCAAGCCCGAGGGCGAGACAGAGACTATGTTTGTGGAATACATTCCAGTTGCCAGGAGAGCTCTATCTGCTTCGTTATAGGTGGCCCTGATGATGCCGTCTTTGAGTAAATACACGGTCATTTGACCTTGAGCCCGAAGAAAGTTGAAGCCATTGATTGATTGCTCCAAGGTGGGAAATTTATCGGCCAAATCATTTGTGATTGGACTGGCCGCGGTTATCCAATTCGTTGAATCATCCACCTTTGTTTTACCGTCAGAGTTCAGTAACCAGGTCTGCGAACGTTCGAGGGATTGCGCTTAGTCCATCAGTACCAAGAGTTCCAGTTGTTTGTCTAAACAGCTTGGTGAAATCTATCTCCGCTCGAGTCGCAGGACCAATGTCATAGTACTTAGCGTTAAAGATTATGCCCTCGCGTTTCAAATCGCGATTGACAAATAAGCTTCCATCAAGCGCTATCGGTGGTCCCCATGGCAGATAGCTAAAGTCTTTCAGTGTTAGAGGTGATGGAGCTGAAGAAATGACACCTGCGGCACTTGCTGAAGCATCATCTAGAATTTCACGTTTTTGCCCACCTTGGATTAATACCCTTGAGCCATTTGAAAGATTCATGATTGGAGAAATGCCCAGAGCAGCAGCAGCTAATCGCGAGGTTGGCAAAGCACTTAGTTTGACGTCATCCAAAGCAATTGCGTTGCTGCAACTGAACCCATAAGTTGATGCCTTCGCACAGTCGACGGGGAATTTCTTTGAGGCGTTCACCATGAAGTATGAAGGTTTTGCCGGAGCAATGGGGATACTCATTACAATTCCTGTGATATCAGGCCGAAAAGCTCCAGTTGGCAAGGCATCTAATTGAACTTGAGTCAATTGAGTTGCGTTATTGCAGTCCAAACCAAAGTTAACTGCTTGATCACAATTAGCAACTAGATACTTCTTCCCCGCGCTAACAAAGTAATAAGTGCTTATTCCTGATACAGGTGCAGTTTTGATTAGCCTCGTCATCGGAGTTCCGGTAGGGAAAGAATCCAAATACTCCTGTGATATTTCACCAACTGGACCCAGTGGAGCTAATTCGGCCGCCAGAGTGGGATCTGATAGCGGATACTTTGTGTCATCTGAAATGAAGTATGTGTCACTGGTCGAACTTCTCAGTAAGAAGCCTCCCCCAATTGGAGAGCCAAACCAATCCCAATAAAATCTCCAGAAGTTTCTATTTCCGTAAGCTGAGCAGCCATCGCCAGTCCCCCTGAGATTATTAAGGGCTGCAGCATTAGGAGTAAAGGGTGTGTAGTAATAGAGGTTAGCTGTTGCCTGACTTTTCAAAACGAAAGTATTCTTGCCACACTTCCTTGCTGCATTTGGGTGGTATGAGATTGAGACTGTTCTGCCAGGTCTCAGATACGTAAACGAACCATTTGGATCTCCGTACCACTGAAATTGTCCAGCAGCTTTATAGAGCTGATTGAATAACCCCGACCAAACCTTTCCACAAATACCAGGGTCACTGTCTGGACAACCGTAACCCATCGCCGCCTTATACATGTATGGAGAGGGAATGGAGGCCTGAACTAGACCCTGTTCCTTCTGCAGTGTTACAAGTAGCACTCTTGGATTGATACCGCAGGCTCTTGAAATGTTATAAATAATCTCAGCACCCGTTGCCTGTTTCTGAGCCGGCATATATGCACACTTACCAGGGTCGGCAAGTTTTTCAGGAGTATCCGCCTTAAAGTTTCTAAGGCAGGGCATGCCAGTTGGACCTGATTTACAAACTGGAACTTGAGATTCCAAGAAACGTTGAATCTCTTCGACAGTCATGGTCCCAAAATCAAAAAATACGCTGTCGCTAATTATCAAACCAGGATCAAACTTGTTGCCATCAAGCGCAGAAGCAGGAGTTATGGCGGTTAGCCCAAGAGAGGTCATCAGCAAAGTAAGCGCTGCAACCAAATACTTAGTCAACCGGTTTGGGATCACGGAATAGTTACCGCTGTTGCTAGTGAAACGCCGTGATTCCTGGCTGAGTCATAGGTAACCGTGACCACTCCCGAACCTGATGGTAAGCCAGCCAGATTTATCTCAATTGGATGGCATTGGGTGTTGGCAGCGTTGGATTCTGCTGCTGCACTTACTGTTACCGTCTTGCCACCACCGTTGAAGGTCGCGGAACAAGTTCCCCCGTCTTCACTGAAATTAGTTACCTGACCGACAACCTGAATGATGCCATTTGCAGAGTCAACATATGCATCCATAATCTCGACAATTGCTTCACTTTTAGTAGTCGGTTCTGGAGTCGGCGTCTTGGTATCTGTCGGTTCTGGAGTTGAGGTTTCGGTGTTCGTCGGTTTTGGACTATCGGTTGGCTTACCCGCATTGGGATACAAGATAGAGCAACCACTAACCGTAAATGCCAAAATAGCAGCAATTGAAATGACTCTAAGAATTTTCATAATTCCAGACTAACTTTTAGACCTGTGAAATCTCTTCTGCGAAACTGTGAGAAAACTATTTGTGAGCTCTCAGTTTTTGCGCAACTAGATGCCGCATCAAGAAGAAGTCTGGATTATTGGCCTGAATTAGAGGTTGAGTCAGCTGTAAAGACTTCAACCCCATCGACTTAGCTTTGAAAGCAAGATCCATCAGTGTTGGCACAGAACCTGAGGGGATGTCGGTTGTGACCAATTTAGAACTTGCACCGGCCACCGCACCAAATTTGAAAAGTAATGTGGGCAGGTCTATCTTCTTTAAGACAATGTCCTCAATCTGTCGCTGTCTGCGCATTCTGTCGTAGTCATTGGTGTTGTGTCTTGATCTGGCGTACCAGAGTGCGGTGCGGCCATCCATGTGCTGTTTACCTTTTTCAATCCAGCTCATGGCATCAGGACAAATTGACTCATGCTCGTTATTAGCCGGGGAACAATCTTCTTGACCGCCAATTGGTAAAGCTTTTTTAACCGTTACCTCTATGCCGCCGAGTGCATCCACCAGTCCAGTAAAAGACTTCATGTTGATCAGAACGTAGGAGTCAATCTTTAGGCCGGTAACCCATTGAACCGCACTCTTAGTTGCTTCAATACCTGCGGTCGAGTTCTTTCTATGAACTTTTGGATAAAGATACGAGTAATTATCCGTTGTCGCTTTATAGACGGCATTCAACATACAGTCCCCACCACAATCATGATTGAAGCCGTAAGGGTAAACCCTCCGAATTGGGGAGCCTGGGGTGAATTGAATTCGACTTAGATTACGAGGTAATCCGATATTCACAGCTGCACCTGTTTCAGTGCTGATGCTCAGTACTGAAATACTGTCCGGTCTGAGACCAAAACGATTAGAACCGGAATCCCCACCTAAAAGCAAAATGTTGTATCGACCCTTATGCGCTTCTAATGTTCCACTGTTGCTGAAAATACCTGAGATAAAACTTGTTGCGGTCAAGGCTGTTGATCCGATAGTTCCGACAATGAAAGATCCTATGACCGCTGTAGCGAGCAAGCTAACAAGAGCAATCGGTCTTGCCTTACTCCCAACACGATTCAGGCTCATCAAGCGCAGTGCATCGAGGCTGCAGAGTGCAATTAGCCCTGCATAAACAATTAAAAGAATTCCCAGCGGAATGGCGACGTATGAAGTGAGCAGAAGAGTGAAAAATGCAACTTTTGAAACCAACGCGAAGCTAAGAGCAAGTAGTAAGAAGCTCCAGAAGCCCAAGGTGAACAATATTCCAATTCGACCCAACTTTTTATTACCCGCGACAATCTGAGCCGAGCCAGGGATGAAGAAGTTTAGGGTAATAATCCACCAGGCTCTTTTGAGCATCTGCCCCGAGCTAGCATTTCTAACTTCGCGAAATGGAGTATTTACTTCGCTTTGAGTGTTTCTTGAGCTCATAACTTAGATTTGAGATTCTGGTTTTTTTGATCAACTTGATCCGCAAGTGAAGCACTGAAAGCCTCTAGCGCTTTAGCAACCTTAGGGTCAAATGCACCAATAATACGAGCTGCCAAAATACCTGCGTTACGAGCTCCGTCAATCGAAACTGTCGCCACTGGAATCCCAGCTGGCATTTGAACAATAGAAAGCAATGAATCCATGCCGTCTAAACTTTTGAGTTTCACAGGGACTCCAACAACCGGAAGGGTGGTCACGGAGGCAATCATGCCTGGAAGGTGGGCTGCTCCACCCGCTCCAGCAATAATTATTTTTATTCCACGACTAGCGGCAGCTTTGCCCCACTCGATCATGCGATCGGGTGTTCGGTGAGCGGAAAGCACTTCCACCTCGTACTCAATACCAAATTCTTTAAGTGCTTGGGCTGCGTCACTCATTACAGTCCAGTCGCTGTCAGAGCCCATCACAACGCCAACAAGTGCCTGAGTCATGATTTCTCCTAATATTCGTGTCTAACAGCCCAATTTTAGATTCGCCCAGCCAGAAAACTGGTTAGGCTTGCAGCGCTTCATAGGCGGCCATCGCCTTAGCACGAGCATGATCGAGGCTTTCATTGGATAAAGCGGTGATATGCCCCATCTTTCTTCCAGCCCTGGCACCTTTGCCATAGGTGTGGATATGAGCTCCACTTCCTAGCTTCAATGCCTTTGCATAATGCTCGACGAAAGTGTTCTTATCATCAGAGCCCAAAAGGTTTAGCATCACCGCGTATTCAGATACAGCGGTCACATCACCCAACGGCAAATCCAAGACTGCACGCAGATGTTGCTCGAACTGACTGGTGAGACTACCTTCAATACTGAAATGTCCAGAGTTATGTGGTCGCATAGCTAATTCATTCACTAGCAAAATTCCATCAAATGTTTCAAATAACTCAACAGCCAGCACGCCGGTCACATCCAAACCAATAGCTATCTTTTCTGCAATCTCTTTCGCCTTTGAGTAATCTGCGTTAGGTGCAGGAGACATTACTTCAGCACATACACCTTCGCGCTGAATTGTTTGAACGCTCTGCCAAGCCTTCCATTGACCAGAACGACTTCTTGCTGAGAGTTGCGCAAGTTCACGTACGAAGTTAACTTTCTCTTCAACTAGTAATGGTTTACCTAACGCAAGCCAATCGGTGGCATCTGAACTTGAGCGAACGACTCGAACACCTTTGCCGTCGTACCCACCGGTCGGGGTCTTCAAAATTGCGATTCCGCTGTGCCCAGCTATGAAATCATCAAGATCACTAGCTGAATTTACTTCAGCCCAATCAGGTATTGGAACATCTAGTTCAGCTAATCGCTTGCGCATTTCTAACTTATTTTGAGCAAAGCGCAGGGCATTGGAAGAAGGTTCGAATCGAACCCCTTCGCTTTCTAAGGTCTCTAAGACTTGAAGCGGAACATGCTCATGATCAAAAGTAATCACATCAACAGTTTTTGCAAATTTTCTAACTGTTTCTAAATCCTTGTAGTCACCAACTTGGGTGGCTGCTAAGTGTGCGGGAGAGCCTTCGGTTTCGGCTAATACCTTGATCTCTAGGCCAAGTTCTATGGCAGGCACAATCATCATTCGAGCAAGTTGTCCGCCACCGATAACACCTATAGTCCTAGCCACGCTCTATTGTCCCACGCTTGGCTCGACCGACTAAATAACTTTCAAACTCTCTAGATAATTTTTTGGCCCTTGGAACTCGATGCAATATAGCGTCTTGCCCAAATTCTCTGTGAAGGTGAAGATCTCCAGCTCCTCTTAGCCATGAACCGAATCCCCTAGAAACGCTCACTCCAGTTATTTCGCCCCAAGGAATTTCTTCAGTCTTGCTGCCGGTTAATCCTCGATGAATGACGACTCGATTAGTAGTGATTTCGATTCGGTTTGTGAAAAAACGAATTGCTGGAAATAGCCAAAAAACTAAGGCGACTAAGAGGCAGCCAGAAAGTAGTATTTGGTGCTGAAGTTGATCTGCGAGTCGCCAATCAACAAAAAAGAAGACTGCGGCATCCAAACCAAGAATGAAGACCGAAAGAGCTAAAGCAGAGCCATGCTTTCGCACGCTTACAAGCTCTATTTCAGTAAAAGTTGTCTTAGACACAAGAACTATTGTCGCAAGTGTTTAATGTCCCCGGCGGCAACGGCACGAATCTCAACTGGATCTGATACGGCAACCAATAACCTGCCGTCACTATCTAGACCTGCACCAGTTCCAGCAAATTCAGATGCATCAGGAAGTAATACCTGAACCTTAGCTCCCATGGTTGAGCAAACACTTAACACAGCTTCATGTAAACCAGAGAGCTCTGCATTTCCATTAGCCTCCGAAAACTCTTCATAAAGCCGTCTCAATGATCCTAGGTATCGAACTAGGACATCATCTAACTGGAATCCACTAACGCCATGAAGGTGGAGAGAAGTTGCATTGGCAACAGGAAGCTCTTCTTTGGCTTGATTCAGATTCAAACCAGCACCGATTACAACGCCTGTACCATCTGGTAATACCTCAGCCAACAGTCCAGAAATTTTCTCCCCATTGACCAGAACATCATTCGGCCATTTCAAACTGACCTCAGAATTGTCAATCAGGCTCTGGACAGCTCGTTGCATGGCTAGCCCTGCCAGTAGTGGTAACCAGCCAAATTGTTTTATTGTGAAAGTTGTTGGTCTGAGTAAAACTGAGACGGCTAATGCCGCCCCCGGCTGGGCAACCCATTGCCTATCTAGCCTTCCCCTGCCAGCTGTCTGGTTATCGGTAAGTAAAACAGAGAAATCCGTCCAAATCCCAGGATCATTTATTGCTAACCCCAATAAATCAGTGTTAGTCGAGCCTGTTTCAGGCGTATATTCAAGTTTTGAGGCGAATTGAGCACTTGCATGAAGTTCCATAGCCCTAGGCTAAACCCTCCAACCGACACCTCTTGGATAGAGTGGAACAAACTCAGCAAACTTTCAATTGGAGATTAGAGCGTTGACCGAGAAAAATCAGCCTGACCTTGCAACAACCGCAGGCAAAATAGAAGACCTACGTAATCGTTACCATGAGGCTGTTTACGCAAGCGGTGAGGCAGCTATTGCAAAACAGCACGCCAAGGGCAAGAAGACCGCCCGTGAACGCATTGAACTACTTCTTGATGCTGGCTCTTTCGTTGAAATGGATGAGTTCGTTAGACACCGTTCAACTGCCTTCGGTATGGACAAAAACCGGCCTTACGGTGATGCAGTTGTTACCGGTATCGGAACTATTGGGGGACGACAGGTTGCTCTGTTCTCTCAGGACTTCACAATATTTGGTGGTTCTCTTGGTGAAGCTGCTGGGAACAAGATAATCAAAATTATGGACCTAGCTATTGCCACCGGTGTTCCACTAATCGGAATCTTAGATTCGGGAGGCGCTCGTATTCAAGAAGGCGTAATTGCCCTGGGTAAGTACGGTGAAATCTTCAAACGTCACACCATGGCTTCAGGGGTTATCCCGCAGATTTCTCTGATCATGGGGCCAGCTGCTGGTGGTGCTGTTTATGGTCCAGCTCTAACTGACTTTGTAATCATGGTCGACCAAACTTCAAACATGTTCGTAACCGGTCCTGATGTCATCAAAACTGTTACCGGCGAAGAAGTTGAAATGGAAGCACTAGGTGGTGCTCTAGCTCACAACCAGACATCAGGTGTTGCTCACTATCTTGCTAGCGATGAAGATGATGCTCTTGACTATGCCAGGGCTTTGCTTAGCTATCTTCCAGAAAACAACCTCAGTGAAACAGTTCAGTACGATGCACCTGAACTTCTAGAGATAACAGATGCAGACCGCGAACTGAACACCATCATTCCTGATTCACCTAACCAGCCATATTCAATGATCAACGTTATTGAATCAATCGTTGATGATCACGAGTTCTTGGAAGTGCAGCCACTATTTGCACCGAATGTTCTTATTGGCTTTGCACGTGTTGCAGGTCAATCAATTGCAATCGTCGCTAACCAACCTAGTGCGCTTGCTGGAACTCTAAACATTGATGCCGCTGAGAAAGCCGCAAGGTTCGTGCGCCTTGCTGATGCTTTCTCTATTCCAGTGCTAACCCTTGTTGACGTACCAGGTTATCTACCTGGTGCTGATCAGGAGTGGGCTGGCGTTATTCGCCGTGGAGCTAAGTTGATTTATGCGTATGCAGAGGCAACTGTTCCACTGGTCACTGTTATCACACGAAAGGCGTACGGAGGCGCATACATCGTTATGGGCTCTAAAGCCCTTGGAGCAGATATCAACCTGGCTTGGCCAACAGCCGAGATTGCGGTTATGGGTGGTCAAGGTGCTGTGAACATTTTGTTCAAAGACAAGATTAAAGCCGCCGAAGCTGCCGGTGAGGATATCGCCAAGGTGCGTGCCCAATTAGCAGCTGAATATACATATAACGTCGCGAGCCCCTATCTAGCTGCTGAGCGCGGTGAGCTGGATGGCATCATTGAGCCTGCTGCAACCCGTGTGAGCGTCATCAAAGCGCTAGCTGCACTTAGAACTAAACGTGCGACCACCCCTCCTAAGAAGCATGGAAACATACCACTGTGATCCCTAAGGAGTCGATTAGCGAAGGCCTTAGGGTCGTCTCCGGCAATCCAACAGAAGCAGAATTAGCTGCTGTTATTGCTATCTTGCAGGCTAGCCATGAGGAAGGGCTGATTGCTGCAAAGCAGAATTTTAAGAAATCAACGTCTTCATGGACTGGCAATACTTCGAACTTGAGGAGCAATTTGCGACCGGGAGTCGGACAGTGGCGAGCCCAATATCGACCGGGGCTTGACTAAACAGCACTAGATTTATCTTGAAGTTATTCTCTATCAAGATAAAGGAATCGCAATGTCGCGTGAACAATCCAAACTAGATTTACTGGCCGAAGACTGGGTAAAAACTCTAGTTGACCTGTCCCCTGAGTTTGCAACCTACGCAGGTTTCAAAGTTGGCGAAGACAGGTTAGAAGATACCAGTCCTGAAGCTGCAGCCCATTTCAACAAGCTTGAAAAAGAAACCTTAGCCAAAGTTGAAGCAACTGAAATTCAAGACGATGTCGATAACGTCACGAAAATCGCAATGATGTCAACTCTCAAATTAAGTGGTGAGCTCTACGACACAGGAATGTGGCGAAGAAACCTTAATCCAATTGCTTCACCTGCTCAAGGCATCAGAGATATTTTTGATCTCAGTCCAACTGCAACTGAAGAGAACTGGGAAAACCTGTCAAAGCGTATGCTTGCGGTTGATGGTGCTGTCGATGGATACATCGCAACATTGCGTGAAGGTATTAAGCACAACGACACCCCTGCAATCAGGCAGATTACCATCGCGCTCAACCAAGCAGAGCAACTGCAAGCACCTGATGGTTTCTTCAGAAAGTTTGCGGCTAATGCTAAGGCTGAGGATAAGGAACTTTCTGCAGCACTAAAAGCTGAACTAGCTTCCTCTGCTGAAGTTGCAACTGCTGGTTATGCAAAACTTGCGCAGTTCTTCAAAGAAGAATTACTTCCTGCGGGCAATAAAGAAGATGCCATTGGTCGTGAACGATACCAACTGCTAAGTGCAAGTTTCTTAGGTAAGCGTGTGGACCTCGATGAAACTTACGAGTGGGGAATAGAAGAGCTCGCTCGAGTTGTTGCAGAACAAAATGCTGTCGCAAACGAAATAAAGCCAGGCGCAACTGTTCAAGAAGCTATCGAAGTTTTGGATAATGACCCGAAGCGCAAACTGCATGGCACAGCAGAACTTCAGGCATGGATGCAAAAACTTAGCGATGCAGCTATTGATAAACTTAGTGGCACACACTTCGATATCGCAGAGCCTCTAAGAAAACTTGAGTGCATGATTGCACCAACTCAGCACGGTGGCATTTATTACACCAGCCCAACCGATGACTTCTCAAGACCTGGAAGAATGTGGTGGTCAGTGCCTGTTGGTGTCACCGAGTTTGACACCTGGCGTGAGACCACAACTGTCTACCACGAGGGTGTTCCAGGCCATCACCTGCAGGTTGCACAGAATGTATATAACAAGGCAGATCTAAACTCTTGGCGAAGACTAGTCTCATGGTCGTCCGGTCACGGTGAGGGCTGGGCACTATATGCCGAGCGACTAATGCAAGAACTAGGTTTCTTGGATGATCCAGGTGACCGTCTCGGAATGTTAGATGGCCAGCGCATGCGTGCAGCACGCGTTGTGCTTGACATCGGAGTTCACCTGGGTAAACCTCGTCTTGATGGAACGGGCAAGTGGGACTTCGACTACGCGCTTGACTTCATGAGCAAGAACGTGAACATGAGCGAACAGTTCATTAACTTTGAAGTGCACCGCTACTTCGGTTGGCCAGGCCAAGCTCCTGCATACAAGATTGGTCAAAGAATCTGGGAGCAGATAAGAGACGAATACAAGGCACGCCAAGGCGCTAACTTCAACATCAAAGAGTTCCACATGAAGGCTCTGAACCTAGGTGGAATTGGATTGGATACACTAGAGAAAGCTTTGCTGGGATAAAAGTGAAGGCTGTGCGACGGCTCCTCTTGAAAAAGAGGAGCCGTTACACATTTAAGCCTGTCCCCTTAAGTGGGGACTAAAACACAGCTAACATTTTTGGCAGATTAGACCTGTTGGAGTCTAGTTTTATTTCAACAGGTGAATCGAAGATCTTAAGGGGATTGATTCGGTTCATTTCCAGGGGACGGGCCAGGGGTTAGTGATAACCCTTAGGCCCGTTGGGGGTTTAAGGGGGATAACTAACTAAGGCGCAAAGAAACCAGAGGTTTCGCAACCCCAGGTAAAGTAGCAACAACGGTAATTCTGAACGTCTCACCTCTAGGGCTTCTTATTGTCACGCGACCTTCAGTGATTGGTTGTAATTCGGCTATCACCTTACTCAAAAGAGATTCGAGATCCTCCCGGCTCAACTCCCCCACTCCGCCCTCATCTAATAGAGAAACTTCCACCCCAAGACTTCTAAGTCTTAAGAGTTCAGATCGCATGGCTGGCGTGAGCAACCCCCTACCTCGAATCTCATCACGCAAGGACGATTCAAGTAATCTTGCTGATTGCTTAGACTCAGCGCTTAGCGGGGCTTTATTTTCAGCAATTAGAGTCAACATCGGCACAGAACTAGCAAGCACTTGCTTCAACCTTGAAGTTCGTTCAGCTTTGGCTGCTTCCAGAGCGGTGATAGAAGCTAATGCTTTAGCTTCACGCTCACGATACTTTTCTGATTCTTTATTAGCCCTTTGAATCCCTCTTGAGACACCGAGTCCAGCTAATACAAAAACTAATGACCCGGCCAAGCCAGCGGTGATTAGGGAGTATGGACCATAAACAAAGACCACTTGCCCTATTAGAACTAATAACCCAGCGATTGCAAAGGTACGTTTCTGCCTCACAGCAGTGGCTGTTAGCACAACAGTTGTTCCCATGACCATCCAGGCACCGATATCATCGCTAGAAATAACAACTCTCTGAAAAATCACTAGTGCTGGTATCGCAAAGGATGCCAATAGATTCGCAATAGCTTGACCAATTGGCAGACTCAATCCTCGGTATAGAGCGAGTGTCGGTATCGCAACCGAGAAGTAAATGGCAAGCGCCATGATTTCGTAGAACCGATTCTGAATTCCTGGAATTAGAAGAGACTGAACCGGAAGATAACAGACATAGACAATTGGTATTAGTGATGCTACCCAGCGTTTTATGGAGATCACTTTTTACTCCACTCCAGAACCACAGTTGCCCCTTGCCCGGGAGCTGAGACGATGTGAGTTCTTCCACCGACACTTTGCACTCGGCCAATGATGGAGTTTCTGATGCCTAGCCGTCCTTTAGGAACCCGGTTTGGTCTGAATCCTTTCCCGTTGTCCTTCAACACAAGTTTCAACTCATCGTTCGAGGCTTTTAGAATAAGCTCACGTTTGGCTTTGAGCCCGGCATGCATCTGCGAGTTGTGTAATGCCTGCAACATGGCTTCAGTCAGCGCGGCTGATGTCTCGTGGCTTACTGCGAAATGAGTTTGGCACTCTTTTCTGGCTTCAATATCGGGATCAAGCCGCTTGGCTGCAGCGATGATTGAGTCAAATAAGTCCCCACATAGCACCGGAGCCGACACTTCACCTGAGAGCTCCAGATTTGCTAGTCTGTCCAAAGCATTCGCTGCTAGGTCAGCGACTAATCGAGAATCAGTCTCAGACTTCGAATTGGCCGCGCTTATAAGTGCCGTCAAAACGCTGTCATGGATCAGCGCATCTAATCGTTGCCGTTCATTGCTTTCAGCTTCAGCCTTGGCTTCAAGCACTGCTACCTGAATTGCTTCGGCGTTTGCCATATCGGTTTTGTTTGCCGCACTTCTTAACATCAAAACGATAACTGCGATCGAACTATTAGTGAGAACTGTGAATAGGGCATCTGTAAGTGTTTGTGTGAAGGTATGGGATCCACCGATAGGTAGAGAAAATATAAACTGTGTTCCGATGGAAAGCAATACAAAGTATGTGATGGTCCAACGTAACCGAAAGCTAATTGCAGCCGCTACCCACCCGGTATCGAAGGCCCACCATAAAAAAGGATAGAAACTTCCATCATGTGTTGGGACTTCTTTGATCATCAGTGGCCAAGCAGCCAAGAGAATGAACATGTATAGGGCATGGATTCGAAGATAAATATAGCTAGCGCTGCCAAACCAGAAAGTATAGGTAAAGGCTGCTGTGGTTGCCCAAAGAATGCTCACCAAGATCCAAGACAAAGGTTGAGCTAAATATTGTGCTTGATTGGAATAGTTCAAACCGCTTTCAACGCTTAGCAACACTGATGCAGCAGCTAACGCTCTACCAATCAGGCGATTTATTCGAGCGGTAGCGAAGGTAGCTTGTGTGTTAGTCATTAGATTAGGTCAGTTCCCATATATCCATCTTCGAGTAATCTCATTAGCAATTCAGATTTACCCGGGGCAGGCCTACCGACTTTTGAATACTTCTCCCTTACGCGATCGATGTGTTCTTTGACTGTGTATTTACTAAGTTTCAATTCATAAGCGACTGACTTCAAAGTCATGCCTGATGCATACAGTCGCAGTACTTCCAGCTCTCGGTCGGTCAGTTTTGCTTTGAACTCTTGGTCACTATCTATGGCTGCGATAGTTTCTGCAGTATTTACTTTTATACCGTTAGCCACCAAGTGGATACATTCAAATAATTCCTTCATCTGCTGACTCTTAGTCACCAATGCTGCAGCCCCTTCAACTAGAGCGGCTTTAACCTGCGCCTTTCGATCTGCAATTGAAAAAATAAGAACTTCAGTTCCATAGTCAATCAACTTCCTAACGTTATGACTAGGTTCACTACCGTCAGCAAGAGACAGATCAAGTACTACAACCTGAGGTTTTTTCTTCAATTTACGAAGCAGTTCATCAACGGTCGGAGCATGCGAGATAAGTTCAAAACCATGTTCCAGACAAGCTCCAGCAAAGCCAAGTCTGATGGCCTCATGGTCATCGACTATGGCTACCTTTATCGGCTTAGCCTTTGTTCCCGTATTACTCACCGAACCAGACTAACCACTGTTTCAAAGTGGTGGGTGTGTGGAAATAGGTCAAATGCCTTGATACTTGCAATCTTGTAACCTGCGCCAGTCAGTGGCTTTAGATCTCTCACCAAAGCTATTGGATCGCAAGCAACATAAACCAAGTGATCAGGAGCTAAAGTAATCAACCTCTCAATCACATGTTTACCAGCGCCTGATCTTGGTGGGTCCATGATTATTGTGCTCTTTGCAGGCAGTGCTCCAGCTGAAGCTAATTGGTCTAAGAAGCGCTCAGTTGGAGTTGCAATGGATTTAGCACCCTTGATATCTATCAAGTTACGTCTGGCATCTTCAGCCGCTGTTTTAGAAGCCTCAACAGTTGTGATCTTGATATCCAACCCATATGCGGCAGCCAGGGCACCACTGAACAATCCGACTCCACCGTAAAGGTCATAATTCTGAGCATCTTTAGTAAAGCCAGCAGCTTTAGTAACTGCAACTACTTCTTCAGCGAGAAGATTGGCAGCTTCTCTATGAACCTGCCAGAACGCTCCAGCTGATAGGCGGAATGTTCGACCCCCTGCACGCTCTAAAAACTTCTCTTCACCTTTGAGTTTCTTATCGATAGTCCACTGTGTTTGACCTGTGCTTGATGCGGCAATTTCAATCTTTTTGACATCTTGCCAATTCTTTAGGTGCAGTCCTAGTTCCTGAATATCCGGAACTGCTAGTGGCAGAGTCTTTACTCGAACTACTTCATGAGTTCTTTCTTTGTAAGGACCAACATCGCCATCTTCATTGACATGAAGTTGCACGCGGGTGCGATAACCCAAACCATTTCGTTCATCATCCCCTGGGGCTGCAAGAACAGGAACTCGCATTTCAATTCCAGCAAAGCGCTGTAAGCCTTCTTCTAAGACATCTGCTTTTAGTTCTCTTTGACGAGAAAGACTTATGTGACCAAACTCTGCGCCACCTGCCTCTTCAGCATTTTTCCAAAAGTGTTTTACACGATCAGGGGAAGCAGTAATAATTTCAACCGGCTCTGCTCGACAGAACGCTCCACCTTTATCTTCATAAACCCTAACCTTGGCAACTTCACCAGGGATAACGTGAGAGACAAAGACCACTCTGCCTTCATGGCGAGCTACGAAAATACCGCCATGGGCCACCTTCTCTATTTGAACTTCGATGATGTGGCCAAGCCAGTTAGTTGATTTATTCACTGGACAAGTGTTTCACATCGGTTTCGATAGTCTTTACCCGTGACCAAACTAGTTTTAGCTTCCACATCCCCAGCACGTCTTCGCTTACTCAAAGACGCCGGTATAGACCCGATAACCATCGCCCCTGGCGTTGATGAAGAACTGGTAGCCGATTTGGCTATGCAAGCAGGACAGATCGGTAATACCGCTGACCTAGTTCTCCTGTTAGCCAAAGCTAAGGCTGAAGCAGTCGTAAATCACCCTGATGCTCAAGATGCCCTAATCATCGGTTGCGATAGTTCACTAGACCTTGATGGTGAATCTCTAGGTAAACCCCATGATCCAGATGTAGCCATAGAACGCTGGAAGGCCATGAATGGCCGCTCAGGAAGGCTCTATACCGGCCATTGGCTAATTGATAACCGAGAGGTTATGACCATGCCCCCTGCCAATGGCAAGGCAACTAACACCAAAGTGCACTTCGCAGAGCTCTCAGATAGCGAGATTTTGGCCTATGTTGGCACAGGAGAACCTTTGAAAGTAGCAGGTGCTTTCACCATAGATGGCCTCGGAGGAGCCTTTATTAGGGCTATTGAAGGCGATGCTCACACCGTTGTTGGCCTTAGTTTGCCTACCCTCAGGGAGCTTTGCATAGGTTTAGGGGTAGATTACCCAAGCCTATGGCGCTCTAACTAGGTAGGCTTAAGGCTTATGACTGCCTTAAAACCAGCCAAGATAACCAAGGTTCTCATTGCTAACCGCGGTGAGATCGCCGTTCGTATCATTCGCGCAGCGAAAGATTCCGGCATTGCCTCGGTTGCAATCTATGCAGACCAAGACCGTGATGCCATGCACACCAGGATGGCGGATGAGTCCTATTCACTCAATGGAACTACCAGTGCTGAGACATACCTGGTCATCGACAAGATTATTGAAATCGCTAAGCGCTCCGGTGCTAACGCTGTTCACCCCGGGTATGGTTTCCTTGCTGAAAATGCTTCTTTTGCTCAAGCCTGTTTGGATGCAGGTCTTATTTGGATTGGTCCATCCCCTAAAGCCATCGATCAACTAGGTGACAAGGTTTCAGCTCGACACATAGCTGAAAAAGTTGGTGCGCCGCTTGCTCCTGGGACATTGAACCCAGTTACCGGCGCTGAAGAAGTTTTAGATTTCGTTGCTAAGCACGGTTTGCCTATCGCTATCAAAGCTGCCTACGGTGGTGGTGGTCGAGGCATCAAAGTTGTTTATGAAAAAGAAGAAGTCGCTGATGCATTTGAATCTGCTACCCGTGAAGCAGTAGCTGCTTTTGGCAGAGGCGAATGTTTCGTTGAAAAGTATTTAGAAAAACCTCGTCACGTTGAGACCCAGTGTCTTGCTGATTCATTTGGCAATGTTGTCGTTGTATCAACCAGAGACTGTTCATTACAGCGCAGACACCAGAAACTTGTTGAAGAAGCACCTGCTCCTTTCCTAACTGATGATCAAGTCAAGAGACTCTATGAATCTTCAAAAGCTATCTTGAAAGAAGTTGGTTATCAAGGAGCTGGAACCTGTGAGTTCCTAGTTGCTCAAGATGGCACCATTTCATTCCTTGAAGTAAATACTCGTTTGCAGGTTGAGCACCCAGTTTCAGAAGAAGTCACTGGATTAGATCTAGTTCGTGAGCAGTTCAGAATTGCTGAAGGTGGCAAATTAGATTACGCCGACCCTGTTATCAAAGGTCACTCTTTTGAATTCCGCATCAACGGTGAAGATGCAGGCAGAAACTTCATGCCAGCACCAGGTTCTGTTCATGTCTTCAATGTTCCTGGCGGACCTGGTGTTCGTGTTGACACCGGTGTTGAAGCAGGTTCAGAGATCTCTGGTTCATTCGATTCGATGATTGCCAAGCTAATCGTCACTGGCGCTACCCGTGAACAAGCACTTGAGCGCTCAAGAAGAGCTCTTGCCGAGATGCACATCGAAGGCATGCCAACAGTTCTTCCGTTCCACAGAAAGATTGTGAACGACCCAGCTTTTATAGGTTCTAAAGGAAAGTTCGGAATCTATACCCGTTGGATTGAAACCGAATGGAATAACGATGTTGAACCT
>RFYI01000071.1 GCA_009921165.1 Actinomycetota bacterium
GGTAAGTGGTTAGAAAACGTTAGAGATTGGGCTATCTCTCGCAACAGATTCTGGGGAGCTCCGATTCCGGTTTGGAAATCAACTGACCCTAACTATCCACGCATGGATGTCTATGGTTCATTAGATGAGATGGAAAGAGACTTCGGAGTTAGAGTTGCTGACTTCCATCGTCCAACCATTGATCAGCTAACCCGCGTGAACCCTGATGACCCAACCGGTAAGTCAATGATGGTTCGTGTTCCTGAAGTACTGGACTGCTGGTTTGAATCAGGTTCAATGCCTTTTGCTCAAGTCCACTATCCATTTGAAAACAGCGACTGGTTTGATACCCATTCACCTGGCGATTACATTGTTGAATACTCTGGTCAAACCAGAGGTTGGTTCTATACCCTCCATGTTCTTTCAACTGCACTCTTTGATAGGCCAGCTTTCAAGACAGCTGTCTCTCATGGAATCGTTTTAGGTTCTGATGGTCAAAAGATGTCTAAGTCACTTCGAAACTATCCAGATGTGAATGAAGTATTTGATCGTGATGGTTCGGATGCCATGCGTTGGTTCTTGCTATCTAGTCCTATCCTTCGCGGTGGAACTATGTCTGTCACAGAACAAGGTATTAGAGAGGGTGTGAGACAGGTTCTGCTGCCACTATGGAACACCTATTACTTCTTCACCCTCTATGCCAATGCTTCTAGCTACGAAGCAAAGTTTGATTTATCAAGCGAAGATGTTTTAGATAGATATCTAGTTGCTAAGACTCGAGAAATGGTTGCTGGAGTAACAGCAGATCTTGATGGCTTCGATACCTTTGGTGCGGCAGCCAGGCTCAGAGATTTTGCTGATGTTCTAACGAACTGGTACGTCAGAAGATCTAGGGCTAGATTCTGGGATGGTGACCCGCAAGCTTTCAACACTTTGTATTCAGTTCTTGAGTTACTAACCCGTGTTTCAGCTCCAATGCTTCCGCTAATTGCTGAAGAAGTATTCCAAGGGCTTACCGGTGAGCGATCAGTTCATCTAACTCAGTGGCCTGACCATGAAGCACTTACTCGTGATGATTCACTAGTTGAAGCCATGGACCAGGTAAGAGCAGTTTCATCTGTTGCAAATGGTCTAAGAAAAGTAAACGGTCTAAGAGTTCGTTTGCCGCTAGCGAAGCTAACGGTTGTTACTAAGAATGCTGATGAGCTAAATCCATTTGTTGACATCATTGCTGAAGAACTAAACGTGAAGTCAGTTGACTTAGTTGAACTCTCTTTGGATTCAACAACTGAGTTTGGTGTTATCAAACGTCTGACGGTTAACTCAAGAGCACTTGGCCCTCGTGTTGGTAAACAAGTTCAGCAGGTTATTGGTGCTTCTAAGTCAGGTGATTGGTCACAAGATGGAGACAAGGTCATCTGTGGTGGTATTGAGCTAATCGAAGGTGAGTACGAGATTGATTTGGTTGCAGACCTAACTGAAACATCAGAGTCAGTAAATCTAATCGGTATCTTGCCTTCAGGTGGTTTCGTTCTTCTTGATTCAAGAGTCACACCAGATCTTGAAGCAGAAGGTATTGCTCGAGATGTTATTCGCGCTGTTCAACAGGCACGTAAGGATGCTGACCTTGATGTTTCAGATCGCATCAAGCTAGTGCTTACTTCAGTTCAAGAGGTTCTTGACGCTGTTGCAAATCATGAAGAGCTAGTGAAATCAGAGACTCTAACTCTTGAGTTAGTCACCTCCCTTGGAGATGTTGCAGGTGAAGGAACAACTGTTGGAGAAGATCTACCGGTTGGGATTGTGGTGGCAAAGCTTTGAGTTCAGAATCAGATGCATTAGCCAAGATTCAAGAAATTGAAGCAGCGCTTATGGCTCGTATTCCTGAGCATAAGCTTCGCCCAAGACTTGAACCAACCAGAAGAGCAGTTGAATTACTAGGAGATCCGCAGAAGACTTATCGAGTTATTCACGTCACAGGAACTAACGGCAAGACCAGCACATCAAGGATTATTGAAAGAATTCTCAGAGAACACGGGCTAAGAACTGGAAGATTTACTAGTCCTCACCTCATAGATCTAAATGAACGCATTGCCATCGATGGCGAGCCAATCTCTAATGAAATTCTGTATGAAGTATTCAAAGACATTGAACCTGTGCTTGAAATGGTTGACCAAGAACTATTAGCCAAAGGTGAATCAAGGCTTACTTTCTTTGAAGCTTTAGCTGCCTTAGCTTTTGCCGCTTTTGCTGATGCGCCAATTGATGTTCTTGTTCTTGAGGTTGGCATGGGCGGGGAATGGGATTCAACGAATGTTGCCGATGGTGACGTTGCGGTATTTACACCAGTAGATATCGATCACGTTGAACGTCTTGGAAATACCATCACAGAGATTGCAACAACTAAGTCAGGGATTATCAAATCTGGTGCAGCTGTTGTTTCTGCGGTTCAACCTCAGGAAGCGCTACTAGTTCTTGAGCAGAAATCAGAAGAACTAGCTGAAACTTTCAAAGTTCTCGGTAGAGATTTCGCGGTAACTGAGTTTGTTGAATCAGAACTTGGAGTCACTTTCTCAATGCAGGGACTTGCCGGAATATATAAGAATCTCTTTATTCCACTGCATGGTGCATATCAGGCAGCAAATGCTGCTTTAGCGGTTGCTGCTGTTGAAGAGTTTCTTGGATCAGCAAAGTTTCCACTAGCGGAACATCTCTTGAAGCCTGCTTTGGCTGATGTGAGCTCTCCTGGTCGATTGCAGATTATTGGACGTAATCCAAGAATCATTCTCGATGCTGCACATAACCCTCATGGAGCAGCATCGCTTGCTAGCGCTCTAGAGAATTCTTTTGGTTTACCGCACAGCGTTGGAGTTATGTCTGTGTTGAACGATAAAGATGCCATTGGTATCTTTAGCGCACTTGAACCAGTTCTAGCTGATGTTGTCATCACTAAAAGCACCAGTGTTAGAGCCCATGATGTTGAGGTTCTAGCTCTAACTGCTCGTGAGATTTTTGGCGAAGAAAGAGTTTTTGTGGCTGAGGATTTTAGGGACGCGCTTTCGATTGCTAAAGCACAGTTACCGCCAACTCCTAATGCGACAATTGTTGTTACCGGGTCCATAAGTCTCATCGGAGATGTTCTAAAGTTCAGACAAAT
>RFYI01000072.1 GCA_009921165.1 Actinomycetota bacterium
CAGGAGGATGCAGATGTCTAATCGTTCTATAAGAAGAACGCTAGGTTCAATGGTTTTAGCGTGTGAAGCCTTCGTGGCATTCTTTGGAACTCTGATTGCCTTTGGACTAAAGGTTGCCCCTGCACCAACCGTTTGGGCCTTCGGTCTTACCTTCTCAGCGATTCTTATTTTGACACCAGGTTATTTGGGTAGACGTGGTTCCTACTGGTTTGGGTGGTTTTTGCAGTTAGCACTTCTTGTCGTTTCTTTCTACGTTGATTTCTGGATGATTATTGTCTCTATGATCTTTGTTGGTTTATGGGGTTGGGCCATGATTGCCGGAAGCACCATCGACTTAGCCCGCAAAGCTCGGGAAAGTGTTGATACCTTTGAAATATCAGTTGAATCCAAGGAGAGTAAATAATGTCTGAACAAACACTGGTCCTAATTAAGCCAGACGGCGTCAAGCGCAACCTCATTGGCGAAATCATCAGACGTATTGAAGCTAAAGGCTATGTCATCGCTGATGTCAAGAAACTCACCCCATCAATAGAACTATTAGCTCAGCATTACGCAGAACACGAGGGTAAACCTTTCTATGAACCACTAGTTGAGTTCATGGCTTCGGGTGATGTTGTCGCGCTAAGAGTCGAAGGCAACAGAGTCATTGAAGGCTTCCGAGTATTAGCGGGTGCTACTGACCCGACAGTGGCTCTTCCTGGCACCATAAGAGGAGACCTTGGACGTGACTGGGGTCTAAAGGTTCAGCAGAACCTTGTTCATGGTTCAGATTCAGTTGAATCCGCCAACCGTGAACTTGGGCTTTGGTTCTAGCCTTCTGAACACAAAACCTGGTTTAGGAACTAAAAAAAAGGATGTTTTCCCCTAGACTTTAGGACGAAGTACTTAAGTAAGCGAAAACTTCGCATTCTCAACTAAAAGGAAATCAATGAAAACTCAAATCTTAAAGAACGCTGTAATTGCAGCACTAGCTTCAATGCTTGTGTTTACTGGCGCTTCCGCTTCTTTTGCTGCAAGTAAGGTAACTGTTGACCTACCAAACGATCCTGTAGCGGGCGGTGAAACTGTGAACATCCCGATGTTCCTAACTGATTTCGCATTCACGGACCTATCAGTAACGCTTGTTGTTGAAGCAGGAACTCTAACTGTTGCTAACGATGCCTCGACTCTGACACTGAACCCTGGTTATGCAGATCTAGCTGCTCAGACCGAAGTTTCATTCCACGGTGCAGCTGCAGATGTAGTTAGCGCTATGGAAACCGGTGTTAGCTGGACTGCTCCTGGAGATGCAACTTCAACTTCTGAACTTTCAATCCGCGTTCAGGTTGGCGAATACCAAACTGGAACAACCTACGACCCAGCAACAGGCCACACCTACAAGTTTGTTAGCGACAAGTTGAGCTGGTCAGCTGCTATGGCAGCTGCTAAGGCTATGACTTACAAGGGTAAGTCTGGCTATCTGACAAACATCACAAGTGATGAAGAGAACACTTTCGTGGCTAACAAGTCAGGTGCAAGCAATGTCTGGTTTGGTGCAACTTCAGACCAGACATTCGTCGGTGAAGCTCGTACCGCAGGTGGCAAGCCTGCCGTTATTGGAGACCCTCAACTTACCGGAACTTTCTACTGGTATGGCGGAACTGAGGCAGGAACAAACTTCAGCACAGGTAAAGTAACTCCGACTGCAGTTGATGGTCTTTATAACTCATGGGCACCGCAAGAGCCAAATAACTGGAGCGGAATTGAAGGTTGTGGACTAACTAACTGGGAAGGTGTTGCAGGTAAGTGGAATGACTTCGAATGCGCAACTTCACAGTCTTACCTAGTTGAGTTTGACACTACTCCAAGTGACTTCGAGACTGCCGTAGTTACATTCGATAACATCACTGGTGAAGGAACAGACGCCGTTCCAGCTGTCGAGGATACTGTCGTTCCTGAGACAACTGACACTCCTAGTCCTGAACTAGCTGAAACTGGTTTCGATGCAGCACTTCTTCTTGCACTTGCACTCGCACTTGTGGCTGCCGGTTCAGTAGTTGTTGTAAGAGCTCGTAAGAACTAGTTACAAAGAACTAAAGTAAATGGGATGGTCAATTGGCCATCCCATTTACTTTTAAGTAGCTTTTTTAGAACCAACCGAGCTTTCTAAACATCGGACCCCAGTTAGCCCAGAATCTGATCACAATTGCAAGGACGATTAGTAATTCAAAAACAAATGTAAAGGTCCACGGTTTTGTTGCCGCCCAATCCCAGAACGATGTTGTTCTAATTGGCATTGGGACTACATCTTCTTTTGCACTAAATAAGAACAAATGCCAGAAGATTGGAATCATCCCAGCCCAAGCAACCATGCAGTAAGGGCAAAGCACATTGATAACTAGAAGCGACTGACTGAATAAAAACAGCACAAAAATAAAACCAAGAGTGTTTCCTAGAAGAAATAATCTCCAGAACCAAGCGGCAAACTTAGCTCCAGCCAGAATTGCAAAGCCAACGAGTATTGGGGCCATGAATGCTGCAATACCGATTAGTGAGTTAGGGAAACCAAACAAGCTCGCTGTTTTGGTTAGCATTACTGATTTGCATGAAATAAATACATTGAGATCGCAACCAAGCACTGCATCTGGGTTATTAGCAACGTGGAAGCGTTCCAGAGTAAGGGCAAAAGCCCCAATCCAGCCGATTAGGCCGAAAATGATCATGGTCCAAGCCAGTGATTTAGGGGCAGTAATGCCTGGATTTACGCTCTTTTGTTCGCTCACAGTTCAAGTATGGCACTTTTAGTTACTGACTTTTAGGGGTATTCGTGCCATACTGAAAGTAGTTCATCTCAACCACACAGAGATAAACAAAGGTTTAGCAGGTACTTTAGACACTTTCACATAAGACCCATCGGGCAGTAAATAGTGGTCTCGGGATTTGTACCTCGCGATATTAGGTTTAGTTGTTCACAACCGTGAATAACAAGAGATTTTAGGCGAAAGCCCAAGTGAGTGTGGCCTAGGGCTTTTACCGGGCATGGAGCACCTTAAATGG
>RFYI01000073.1 GCA_009921165.1 Actinomycetota bacterium
AGAACACGATCGTGTTCTTCAGATTGCTTTTAGAGCAGCAGATGCCGCTGGTGTTCATGGAAAGGCTGTCACACCTTTCTTACTTGGCTTCATCGTTGAAGAATCTAAAGGCAGATCACTTGAAGTAAACCTTGACCTTGCTCGCAACAACGTAAGACTTGCAGGCGAAATAGCTAAGTCCTGGGTGAAAGTCCAATAGTGGAGAGAGTTCTCGTAATAGGTGATGTCATAGATGACATAATCGTTGTTCCAACTGAAGCCATCAGAGCTAATACCGATACTGATGCCAGCATTGCTAATACTTTAGGTGGGTCAGCTAGCAACATGGCTAGCTGGGCTGCTACCCATGGGGCAGAAGTTACCTTCATTGGTTGTGTTGGCGCTAACGATGAAAACAGAATCAAAGAGCAGTTTGAGAAATATAACGTTCATACCGAATTACAAAAAAGCACGACTAAACAAACTGGAACATTGATTGTGTTAGTTGAAGGTGACCAGAGAAGCATGCTCACCGACAGGGGAGCAAACAAAGAACTCTCATTCGAAAAACTCACCGAAGAATATCTAAGTGACTTCGGTTATGTATACATCAGTGGTTATTCACTATTTGGAAGAGAAAAGGATGAGATTCAATCACTTATTCAAAGAGTGCAGGATGCTGGCGCACTGTTAGTAATTGACCCTGGTTCAACCGGATACATCAAAGACTTTGGTGTTGAAAAGTTCAAAGAAGCTATCAACGGCGTTGATATCCTCTTACCAAACGAAGACGAGTTTGCATTACTCTCAACAACCCCTGCACACATAACCATCGTTACTAAAGGCGCTAACGGAGTTGACCTTTATGTAGAGGGAATCAAAACCAATTCTTTTGAAGCAGCAAAAGTAACAGCTGTTGATCCAACTGGAGCAGGGGATGCTTTCGCAGGTTCACTAGTTGCAAACCTGTCCCAAGGTAAAGAACTAAACACAGCAATTGAGCTAGCAACTAAAATAGCTGCTATTGCTGTTACAACTATTGGTGCCCGCCCTAAACATTTAGAATTCTAATAATCTTCGCTTCGTTTACCAATTAGAAATCTTTTTCTTTGAATCTGGAAACCAAAGTTTAAGCAACCTCACTATTACGGTTATCCGTTTGTTAATCTCTTTCGGACATTCTTTGGAGCATGAAGAATACATCCAGATTAAATTCCATTTTTGTTGCTTTATCACTCTCGATCGCTGTTGCAGTGGTCCCAATGTCAGCGAATGCAGCTGTCACTTTCTCAACCCCAACAGCGCCGCTAAACGTAACAGCGGTTCCAGCAGAAGGTGGTTTCACAGTTTCTTGGTCAGACCCGTCATCAAACGGGAACACGCCTATTACGCAGTTCGTAATTGATGGTGGACAGGGTACCTGCACAACAACAGTTGACGCATCCCAGCACTCAGCTTTCGTTCCTGCTGTTAATAACTCCGTAGCCACATTCAATGTTTATGCGGTAAACAATCAAGGATTCGGAACTGGCTCATTGGCCTCGTCAAGTGTCGCTCCGTTGGCGGCGAAGACTGGATTCTTTGCTGTTGGCAGCAACGGAATTACCACGAACCTTGGTTCAACGACAGGTAACTTTGCGAGACTTTCCACAAAGTCTTCCAGCTACTTCGGCTCTGTATCAACCCCTTCAGGTAATGGTGCTTGGCTTCTAGCCTCCGGTAACAGAATTGTCCCTTTGGGTGATGCAACTCTTTCCACCAACACATTGAATGACACTGCAGTTCAGATAGTTTCCTCTTACGACAAACTGGGTTACTACCTAATTGGTAAGAGAGGGCAAGTTTCGGCCTCGGCTAACGCTCCGGCAATCGCAGGAAATTCTTCTGTGAAAGGTTACGTTATTGGTGGGGCTCCGACTTCGAGCGGCAAGGGAATGTGGCTTGTTGAAACATCAGGAAAGATTTATGGCGCAGGCGATGCACAGTCTGATCTTTTGCCTAGGGACAATTATGTAAGAGTGGTCCCACGGGCCACCGGAGAAGGTTTTTGGGCTATCACAAAGACAGGCAAGATTGTTTCTTATGGCGATGCGCCAGCTATTGCTACTTTCGCCACTGGACTAAAAGACACTGCAGTAGCTTCAAACGGCGACGGATTTTACGGTTTGGATGGTGCAGGAAACATTACAGCTTTTGGTGATATCCCAGCCCTGAGTGTCAAGTCGGTTACTAAGGCAGTTGCTCTAATTAACACTGCAAAAGTAAGCGATGTCAGAGACTTTCAAATTGACGCTTTCAGCGACTTCCACGGAGCACTGGATTACACAAAAACAACAGCCGGTGGTTTCGACACATACACTAGCGGTGCTGCCACTATGGCCGCTAACTTTGCATCCGACCGTGCGCTGAACCCAGCAACGTTCACTTTCTCAAGTGGTGACAACTGGGGAGCAGCTCCACCGCTTTCAACAGTCTTTGATGAAATGCCTTCTGTAAAGGCACTGAACTACATGGGTGTTGATGTCACGACCTTCGGTAACCACGAACACGACAACAACCTGGCTAGAGTAAACGGTCGCATCGCGGCTTCTGATTACAAGTGGATTGTTTCTAACTACTCAAGCCTGACTGAACTTAGCAGTAAGAACACCAAGGGCGAAGCAGTTGCTCCTTGGGCAATTGTTGACCGTGGCGGCGTCAAGGTTGGTGTCATCGGTATGAACACTCCAGAGACCAAGGAAGTAGTCTTCCCTGGCAACCTAGGAAACATGAACATCGGTGACATCTTGGCTACCAACACAGCTGGTGTGGCAACTAAGAATCAGGTCCAAGCCGCAATCAAAGCAGCTCGTAAAGCTGGTGCAGATATCGTTGTTTCACTAGTTCACGAAGGTTTCGGCCAGTTCAACTCCGAAACATCTGTTGCTGAGGGACGCTTGCTAGATATCACTCCATTGCTAACAGGATCAGACATCGTATTGGGTGGTCACAGCCACCTGAAGTATGGCGGCATTGTTGCCAACAAACTAGTTGCAGAAACTCCTA
>RFYI01000074.1 GCA_009921165.1 Actinomycetota bacterium
TATCGATGAGTACATCTTGGTTCAGTGGCTAGCGCCTATCGCTTCTGAAGCACCAGAGTTCACATTGGCCTTCCTGTTTGCCGCTCGCGGCAAGGAAGCTGCCGCTTTAGCAATTCTTATTTCGAGCAAGCTTAACCAGTGGACCTTGCTTGCCGGCTCCATGCCGATTGCGTATGTTATCGGAGGTGGAGCTAATGCCGCTTTGCCTGTTGATGGTAGAGGTGCAGAAGAGCTTTGGCTAACCACTGCGCAGACTCTTCTGGGTGTCGCGATTCTGCTGACACTACGTTGGGGTCTGGGCTCTTCTCTTCTCATGCTTGGATTGTTCTTGGTCAGCGTTATACCTGACGAGACTTTTAGAAATGTTTTAGGTGCAGTGCATTTATTGATTGCAATTGTTTACTTCTACAAAAACAGAGCGCTTATCAGACCAACGCTTCGGGCCCCATTTAGTAAACCCAAGAACTAGTTCCAGGGCTGAATCCAATGGCTTTGAAATTCATAGATCCAATATCTGGAGAACAAATAGGTTCAACTTCTCTTGGCAGAGCGGTTCTTTCTGCAGCGATGAGCAACCTTGACAGTAGCCTCTCTAATTCACTTTCCAATCAACCTGACTGGCGAAAGACCTATCAAAGCGCTTTCGCTTGCGTTGCTCAAGCTGAGTTCTCCTCTTCAACTTCAATGCTGGAGGTTGCCACCCAGGGGCTTATCGAATTCGAAAGCAGAGTGGTAACTGAATCGGGAGAACTACTTGTTGATGCCGTTCGAAATGCATGGCGCTTAAGCAAAGACCTTGTTGCGACAGTTGTGATCAAGGGTTCAGGGGAGAAACTAATTCCTAAAGTTTGCGGCACAGAAACTCTCGAGCAAATGACTCAGAAACACATGGCTGAGTCAGGAATAATTGCCGCCATAAATGATTTAGACAAATCGAGAGTAGATGAAGACTTACTTATTGCTTTAGCCGGTGGAGCAGAATATTCACCGTCGAGACCTTGGCTTGACTGGGGAGGCAGCGTTGCGATTGTGGCAAGACCGAGAGTAGAGCTTTGGCAAGAGTTAATTTCAAGAGCAAGATATAGTGCTGGAACTCTTTATGTCCCAGTCCTAAAATCAAAACTCAAAGGTGCCGACAGCCAAACCCTTGATGATGATGAGCTTGCGCGAATAGCTGGGCTAGATCTAGTGAATGATTTCGAAGCAGCGTCAGGTTGGCTAGCAACATTAGCCAGAACTGAAACCAGAAGACTTGTTTTAGGTAGTTACGCATATGCACCAGGCGCAAAGCACATAGAGGCACAAGCAGTCCAACATTGCTTGGGCAGGGTGATGACCGAATCCCTACCTAAATCCAGGGTGGTGTTGACATGGTTGGCCACCCCAACTGATTCCCACGTTGTCCCGGTTGAGTTTGCAGAAGACATAAAGTCAAGATTCGCCTCGAGAAGTTTATTGACCAAGTTCAGAGACTTCTTTTATGGGGCTAGAGAAAATAAACCCACATTATTTACCAATGCAAATGGAATTGCTTTGGCACTAATTGATCCAAGTTCCTCTGTTCAGGGCTCTTCCTATGCCTTGGCTAAGCGAGTGCAGCGTTGGATGGCTTATCAGCAGCAAGCTGCTGATAGAAAGGTAATCTACCTAGTTTCACCTCCCGCTTACACAGATTCAGTCCTCAGTTATCGGATTCTGCGGGCTAGCTACCACGGAGCACCGCATTTCGGACTTTTCCCCTATAAGACAGACGTAGCCATCTCTTTAGCCACCTGTTTGCTGTTGTCTGAGCTAAGTAGCCCTATTGCTGTGGATAAATCGAACCCAACCGCTATTTTCAGCCGTTTGGCTGTTCATGCGGGTCTCTGGCGATCTATTTATAAGCCATCCGATCTTTGGCGCATTTCCACAGTGCGAGGTATCCTCGGCTACTTCAAAAAGGCATAATTCCCAAATAAATACAGGGAAACGCTTACATACTCCTTTCATAACGAATTTGTATCGACTCGTTGAAAGCGGTTTCTAGAAAGCGGTTTCAGGCATAAAGTCTAAACAAGCCATTCATCTGGCGAGCCATACCCTATGTTGCAGACGCTTTCTTCAACATTGGATCTTTAATTACTGAAAGGTACAGGGATGAACCTAAACAAATCTAAATTGATGGCCACACTCGCATCTGTATTAATGCTGAGTGCATCAATTGTTGGCCTAGGAGTAGCTGCCGCTAATGCAGCGTCAACTCCTTATACACAAAACTTCGACGCCATGACAACATACGATGGTATCGACTTCGACGGCAACACAACTACGTTGGTCTCAGATCAACCTGCTGGTGCCGGATTCACTTCTGGTCAAGCCATCAAGTTGGACAACCAAGGTGCAGCATGGGCTGGAACCAAGTTTGTTCTCCCTGAGACCTCAAGTTTTATTTCTTCGACTAACGCAACTGGTTCACTTTCGGTGTATTCACCGGATTCAGCGGACCGTTGTTTCCTCGCTAAGTTGGAAGGCCCAGGAGTTGCCATTGAACGCATTGTTCACGTAACTGCAGGATGGCAAACAATTAGCGTTGACTACTCCGCTAACTACACCTCCGGCAAGAACTACAACGTATTGGCTCTTATGCCAAACATTGCAGGTATTGGTTGTGGCAATTGGGATTGGGGAAAGCCTCTTACCACTTGGTACGTAGATAACATTTCATACCCAGGTGCAAGAGATGCAGCTGAAGCTGTTGTTGTAGTTCCTCGCACCGCTCCTGCTACTTTGGTTAACTTTGAAAGCAATGACTCATCTGGTTACGCAATCACAAACTTTGGTGGTGCAAGCACATCTGTTGTTGCTGACGCTCCTGCTGGTGGTTCGGCTGGATCTGCAGCTGCGCTAAAAGTTATCTCTGTTGGTGAAGGCTGGGCTGGAACTACATTCCTAAAGAAGCCTGCAAAGACCTCTCTAATCTCAACAGGAAAGATGGTTGCTAAGGCAAACATTTACTC
>RFYI01000075.1 GCA_009921165.1 Actinomycetota bacterium
GAACCCACACTGGAACGATTTTAAGTCGTCTGCCTCTGCCATTGGGCTATGGGGGCGCACCTTATTTAGTTATAAAAGCGAATCGGCACCTATTGCTGGGTGCCGATTCGCGAAAGGGTTTTAGGCCTTTGGACGCGAAGCCCAGGTCTCGAAGGCTAATCGAGGATCCTTGGTTGCCGAAATGGATACGATATCTCGCTTAAGAAACAGGCTTGCGACCCAGCCGAGAATTACACGAAGCTTTCGCTCCCAAGTTGGCATTGCTAGACCATGGTAACCGCGGTGAGCACACCAAGCTAGGAAACCTTTGAGAACGATGTTTCCTGATTGAAAGACACCGTTGTATAGACCAAGACCAGCAACAGCACCCATGTTCTTGTGCTTGTATTCAACAACACCTTCATTGCGTAAAGAGGCAACGATATTCTTGGCTAACAATTTTCCCTGACGAACAGCGTGCTGAGCGTTAGGGACACAGAAACCACCAACACCTCCACCGGTTAGATCTGGAACAGCTGCAACATCTCCGGCAGCCCAAGCATCTTTTAGTGCAACTCCATCTTGGTTTATCTGCAGTGTTGGCAAAGCCAGGATTCTTCCTCGCTCATCGATTGGTAAATCGGTATTCTTTGCAAATGGCGATGCCATCACACCAGCGGTCCAAACAATCACATCGCTCTCAAATTTCTCGCCGGTTGAAAGTTCAATGACACCATTGGCTGCCGATGACAATTGAGTGTTTAAGTGAACCTGAGCGCCGCGTCGATCAAGATCTTCCAAAACCCACTCTGAAGTTTTTTGTGACACCTCAGGCATAATTCTTCCCATTGCTTCGATTAGGTGGAAATGAACATCTTTGAATTCGAGCGTTGGATAATACCGAAGCAGGTATGAAGCTAGGTTTCGCATTTCAGCAAAAACTTCTATACCAGCAAAACCGCCACCAACAACTACGAAAGTTAGCAGGCGATCTCGTTGAGCCCCTGCTGGCATGTTGGCTGCTTTATCAAAGTTAGTAAGAATTCTGTTACGAATCTCAATCGCTTCTTCAACTGTCTTTAGCCCGATTGCCTGATCTGCAACACCGGCGATAGGGAAAGTTCTGGAAACCGCACCGGCAGTCATAATTACCTGATCGTACGACTGCTTGATTTCACCGATACCTGGAACCTCAAGTGTGGCAATCTTTTTTGAGTGATCAATCTTGGTCATCTTGCCATTGAGGAAGTGCGTGCTCTTTAGGTGTCTACGGTGTGAGACAACTGTGTGACGAGCCTCAATAGAACCAGCAACTACCTCAGGCAGGAACGGTTGGTAAGTCATGTAAGGCAGTGGGTCTACCAGTATTACTTCGGCCTCATCCTTACGAAGAAGTTTTTCTAGTTTGAAAGCCGTATAAAAACCGGCGTAGCCACCACCGACGATCAAGATTTTCTGCATGCTGGGATTTCCTAAGGTCTGGGCTTTTAAAGTGATTGCGCAACTGTGCGCCTCTACAATTTTACTGCTTCGGAACCTTGCAGGAGCACTTGTTCGGGTCAAAACCTATAGCTTCTAGGCTCAAATCCCCAATAGGGTTCAATCCTGGTCCCTTGGCCAGTGAATGAGCAGCTAAAGCATGAAGACACTTGACCCTGGTAGGCATTCCCCCAGCACTAATACCCGCTAATTCGTCAACATGTCCCAAGGCTTCACGCTCTGCCAAATAAGCCTCATGAGCAGCCAAATAAGCCTTAGCCAGCTCAGGTTCAGCTGACAAACGCTCCTGCAGCTGGACCATAAAGCCTTCTGCTTCTAGACCGCTAAGAAGTGCTGAAGTTGCTGGATGGGTCAGGTAATAAAAGGTAGGGAAAGGTTCACCATGCGAGAGCCTGGGAGAAGTTTGCACGACTAAAGGTTTACCACAAACACATCTAGCCGCTATCCCTAGAACATCCCGCATAGGTCTGCCTAGTTGGATTTGCATCTCGGCTAGATCTTTATCTGTTGCAGGTGTGATTGGCATTATTTACTTGCTGAAGAACTGTGTTTATTTACCGGTTGGTCTAAACCGGACTGGATAACTGATTGCAGTAATCCTTTAGCCCAGTCCTTCTTGGTGGTTCCAATAGATTGTGAGAAGTTACCGTTGTTTTTCTTAGCGGCTAGCTTAGCTCCGACTGTTCCACTGGTATCTGAAAGATTCAAACCATCGGCATCTAAAACTAAATAGCTGATTTCACCCGGAACAACATAAAAAAGTCTGTCTCTAGCTTGAGCACGGATGTATACCGGGTCATCCCAACGCTTTTTCTCAGCAGTAATGTCTTCTAAGTTCTGCTTCGCTTTATCAATCTTTGCTTGCAATTGAGCAATCTGAGTTTGCATAGTGAAATACTCACCGATTTTAGGAGCGAGAGTAAAAACACTGAAGACCATAAGTCCAATGGTGATCATGGTTGAAGGTGTCCAAGAAAAACGAGTGCTCACACGCTCGCGAACAGTGCCAACTTTGGACTGTGGGCGAGCAGTCACACTGTAACGACTAAGCCTTAAAACGTGGGAAGGCAGCTGCTCCTGGGTAGTAAGCAGCATCTTGAAGCTCTTCTTCAATACGAAGTAGCTGGTTGTATTTAGCCACTCTTTCGCTTCGAGCCGGAGCACCTGTTTTAATCTGCCCCGCGTTGGTAGCAACAGCTAGGTCAGCGATGAAGGTATCTTCAGTTTCACCTGAACGGTGCGAGATGATTGCCTTCATACCTGAACGCTGAGCTAGAGCAACAGCATCTAGAGTCTCAGTCAAAGTACCAATCTGGTTAACCTTTACAAGAATTGCGTTACCTGCCTTGAGATCAATACCCTTCTGCAAACGAGTTGGGTTAGTTACATAAAGGTCATCGCCAACAATCTGGATCTTGTCACCTAGATCTGCAGTGATCTTTGTCCAACCAGCCCAGTCA
>RFYI01000076.1 GCA_009921165.1 Actinomycetota bacterium
CGATGGGTGGCAGGTTGCTCTCTTCTTAAGTTCTTTAGAACTTGAACAGAATTATTAAGTTGTGTTTGTATCGTATTACTTCTTCTTGAAATACTCAATAAGTTCAAGAGCTCTATCGTTCTTACCCTGAGACAAGTACTGCACCAAAGTTTTCTCTTTGTAGCCGTTTGCTACTTTGGTGTTTTTCAGATCCTTGTTAACCCTTGCTGCGTTCTCAAGTGCATACCCAAGCTGCTCAGTGTCCAGGTTGGTACGTGAATCATCTAGGACCTGTTTGTTGATTTTTAGTGCTTCTTCGTGTCTGTCGCACTTCTGTAATGCGTGAGTCACGATGTTCTTAAAACGAATAACAACTTCATCTTGGTATTCCAAACCGTTGAGTGTGCTTTCGTCCCAGAGCTTTAGGACACCAAGGTAATCTTTGTCGTTACGTAAGGTAATTGCAGTTTCACAAACTGCCTTCCAGTGCATGGCGATGTCACCAGCCTTGTCGGCTTCTGCTTGCAACTCTTGGCATTTCATTTTTGCCAAGTCGTATTTGCCGGACTTACGTAGACCTTGAATTTCCCTCAAAGCTAGTTCGGGCTTCTTAGCGTTTGCTCCTTGGACTCTAGAGCCGAGAGCTTCGCGCTGTTGTCCGATTCTTGCCGCTTCTGCTATTTTGCCCTGAGCTTCTAAAGCGATGGATAGATAACCTAGCGCTTTTAGGGCCAGTCTCAGGTCCTTGAGCCACCCTTGGATTGCTCTATCGACAATGCGGTCAAATAGCTTCTCTGCTCTTTCGTATTGTCCTAGTTCCATGTATGCAAGTCCCAGAATCATCTTTGTTTCGGCATGTGATGAACTGAACATTCTCTGCTCTAGAGCCCGAACTTCCTTGAGTTCATCCTTTGCTTGGACTGGGTTTCCTTCGAGAATGAAAATTCTTGCAAACAGTCTGTCTGTTTCACAAAGTGAGGCAAGTTGTGAACGGTCACGGTAAATTTCTCTAGCTGTATTGCCATGGATTCTGGCTAGATCTAAGCGGTCTACCTCGATGTAGCAACGCATTAGGCCTAGGTTCGTGTGTGCGGTTTCAGGTAGATCCTTGATTAGTTCGGCATAGTCCAAAGCAGCTTTGAGTGCTGGGATAGCCTCGTCAAAACGCTCAAGTGCCATCAGGGCTCTGGCACGATTACAGAAGGCAGTGCTTACCCATTCCATGGCATCGATTTCAGTTTGGAAGCCTGGTAGTGCCTCTAGAACTTCATCTGCCGCACTAAGTGCAAGCTTGAAGTCTTCTTTGCCGTGTAGTGCTCTGGCGGAGAGAACGTTCAGATACTCAAAGTAATGCTTCTTTAGTTCATGCGTCTTTGCGATGTCTACTGCATTGCGGAGTAGCTCAAGTTCTAAGTCCCAGTGGCTATCGCGAGCTTCCAAGCTTGCGAGGTTGTAGAGAATTTCGGCCTTGCGTTCCCAAGGTGTGTTTGGATTGTTGAATTCGTTCCAGAGATCGTCTGAATTATCACCGAAGTTAAAGCTCATGTTCTGCTCCAAGGTTCTGACATTTTTGGGGTCGCCAAATGATGTCTGCGGGTGTTGGAAATTTGTGTTGGAGAGTTATTGTCATACAAACGACTGACATTAATCTCGAACACGCCGTTCCCTTTTAAGTTTTTAATTCGTTGTTCGCCACAGGCAAACCGAGGGAGTACGGAGATGCTTATTTAGTGCTTAATTTTCTTCGATCACTGGTGTGAGTTTGATAACCAAACCTTGATCAACCAAGAGTCTTAGAGCTTTCTAAACCTTCTCGGCGAGGACTCTGCCTCTGGAGGGAAGATCTTCTGAGGAATCTCTAGCTTCGATGTAGTAGATATTGGCGGCATTGAATACATTGCCGCCTAGTTCTCGCACGATGATCTTTGGGGTATCTTCTGGTATGGCTAGCTCCTTGAAAAGTTGATGAGGGTAATGGATACCAAAAAGGCTCGGGTTTTATTCCCGTTAGGCAGAAAGAATTAGATCCTTGATTGTGGGTTCTATAACTACCTCGAACTCGACCCTTCCAAGCTCTTGAGAGGTTAGGTGGAAGCCCTTACAAGCTGAGCACTCGTAGGTTCTCTTCTGGTTATAGGTTGTATAGCCCATGGTCTTTAGTTCCTGGAAAGCGCGGGCTCTAAAGTTTCTTAGGTCGCGCTTAGCTTCTTGGTTGTCGCGGTAGCGACGCTTGTCCGGAGTTGCTGAGCATCTCTGGTTATGCTTACTCAACTGATGCTTTTGG
This sequence comes from Actinomycetota bacterium, assembly GCA_009921165.1. Lineage (GTDB taxonomy): Bacteria > Actinomycetota > Actinomycetes > Actinomycetales > Microbacteriaceae > Rhodoluna. Next base: position 2,264 of record RFYI01000076.1, read on the forward strand.
AACTTCTTGGCGTTCTTGCTCATAACTTCTCCTAATGGAAATCGTTGGGATAGGACTCTAACCGAGACCACTGACATTTGCATTTGTTAGAACCAGTTTTGGAGCCAATACGTTTCTCTGCCATTGAGTCAGTTTGTAAGTTCATCTTTAGTTCTCACATAAGGGTGGGTTTGCTGATACTGATGTTAGTTCCCAAGTCTTATTGACTTATCCACAATCTCATTTAGTCTTACATGTAAGACAAGTAAGACAGGAGATACTTATGGCCATGGTAACAATCAGGCTTCCGCAGGAACTTCGCGATCGCATAGACAAACTCTCTGAGAGAAGTGGGCGCACAAAGTCTTACTTCATTCGTCAGTTGGTCGAACGTGGCGTTGACGCACTCGAGGAAGAGCAACGCGAACTCGAGGAGATACGTGCAGCTATTCGATCAGGCCGTCGAGGCTTTAAGACATATTCGATGGATGAGGTCCTAGAGCATGTTGGACTCACCCGAATGGATATTGGAATGGACCCAGAGCGCGGACAACCAACTAAGGAAACTAGACAACCCAGTAGTGCAAAGGGTCCTAAAAAAGCTGGAGTGGCTAAGCCAAAGCCAACAACCAATCGGGTTTCTAAAGCCCCTAAAAAACAATAGATCC
>RFYI01000077.1 GCA_009921165.1 Actinomycetota bacterium
TCCAGCTGGGGCAAAGCTAGACCTAGATGACCACGTGCTAGTTGCTACCGTTATCGGTACCGGTGCAGGTGCATCAGATGAAGCTGAAGCTGCTCCTGCTGACGCTGCAAAGGCTGAGTAGTCCTCATCGCTACAAAGACTTATCTAATAGTCGGGCTCGGTAACCCCGGGCCCGACTATTCTCACAACCGGCACAATGTCGGTCAGATGGTCTTAGACGTGTTAGCTAAAAGAACTAACGCAACATTCAAAGCTCATAAAGCACATGCTCTTGTTGCCGAAGGCAAACTAGGCCAAGGCTTTGATGCACCAAAACTAGTGCTAGCTAAATCGCTTGGGTATATGAATACCTCAGGGGGACCGGTTGTTAACCTTCTAAAGTTTTATGATCTAAAGCCAGATCAACTTATTGTCATTCACGATGAATTAGACATTGAACCTGAAACCATCAAGATTAAGTTCTCTGGTGGCCACGGGGGGCACAATGGACTTAGAGATATCATCAGTGCCGTTGGCAATGATTACATCAGAATCAGAGTTGGCATTGGTCGTCCACCAGGACGCATGGATGCAGCTGACTTTGTCCTCAAAGACTTCAACTCAACCGAAAGAGCAGAACTGCCAACCACTTTGGAACTAGCAGCAGATGCAGTTGAGGCCATCGTTACTAAGGGGCTAACTGAAGCCCAGCAGGTATTTCACTCACCTTAGACACTTAGACTTGACCCATGGATGCGATACAAGTTTCTGAGGGTTTGTCGCGCCTTGTCGCACGCGTTTCAGATTCGTATCCCTTTGTTGCGGTAACTAAAGCCCTAGCTAATAAACGTTTAGAGGTAGTTGCACCTAGTGGAGCACAGCCTTGGATTCTCAGTGCCATTGGAGATCTTCGTAAAGATAAGAAGTTATCCCAGCAGTGCTTAGTTGTGGTGAGTTCCGGCCGTGAAGCAGAAGACCTAGTTGAATTCCTAAAGGTAACTAATCCAGATGCTGAAGTACTTGAGTTCGCATCCTGGGAGACTCTTCCTCACGAAAGGCTCTCTCCTTCGGCTGAGACGGTTGGTAAGAGGCTCAAGACACTACACAGACTCAATCAACTAAACCAAGAGAAGAGCACCAAACAGGTCTTTGTTGTCGCATCTATTAGAGCTGCATTGCAGCCGGTAGTTCTTGGGTTAGCTGATTACCCACCGTTGACACTAAAAGTTGAAGGTGAGTATCTATTACCGGAACTAACCCTAAAACTTGTTGAGATTGCTTACCAACGAGTTGACATGGTGACTAAGCGTGGTGAGTTTGCTGTTCGTGGTGGCATCTTGGATATCTTCCCAACTACTAGTTCTCATGCAATTCGTCTTGAATTCTTTGGTGATGAATTAGAACAGATGCGAGAATTCAGTGTTGCTGACCAAAGATCATTAGATGGTCGACCTCAAGAGCTAACTGTTTATCCAGCCAGAGAAATCATCATTACTCCACAGGTAGCTCTTCGAGCAAGAGAAATGGAACATGAGTTTCCAAACCTTTCAACTATGCTTGCCAAGATTGGTCAAGGCATTCCTGTTGATGGCATGGAATCTCTTGCTCCTGCCTTAGTTGATTCTTTAGGTCAGGTAAGTGATTACTTGGCTGAGGATGCCTATGTTGTTTTGCTATCTCCTGAGAAATCGATGGCAAGAGCTGCCAACCTTATTGAAACAAATGAAGAGTTCTTACATGCTGCTTGGGATGCAGCACTCGAAGGTGCTAAAGCTCCTATCGATCTAAGTGCCGGTGGATTCAAGACTCTGCACGATTTCACCTCTGGACTAAACGACAGAGCGCTAGTTAGCATCTCCTCTTTCCTAGTTGATGAGAATCAACAGATAGCTTTGAATCTCTTTGAGATACCTAATTTCAAAGGTATGGATGTTGAACCAGTTGATTACATCGCTGATCAGTTAGCACAAGGTCAACAGGTTGTTATCGCATCCCCTGGACATGGAACAGCTCAACGTATTGCTGAAATATTAGAAGCTGCCAAGATACCTGCCAAGGTCTTAGAAGAACTACCTGAGAGCATTGAAGATGTTTCAGTTGCAGTTAAAGAAGTTCTCTTGATTCAAGCTCCTATTCGTAAAGGCTTTGCAGCTATTGAGGCCAAGTTGATTCTTCTTACCGATAGTGACTTCTTTGGAAGAGGTGCTGGTTACTCACCGGTAAAGCGTCCAAGACTGGCAGCTAAACGAGGTCAAGCAGTTGACCCATTAGCTCTCAAGGCAGGTGACTACGTGGTTCATGAGATTCACGGCATTGGTCGCTTTGTTGAGATGGTGCAAAGACAACTAGGAACATCTAAGAACACCAGAGAGTATCTAGTCATTGAATATGCTCCTTCTAAGCGAGGTCTAGCTGGAGATGTGCTGTATGTGCCAACCGACCAGTTAGATTTCCTAACTAGATATGTTGGTGGAGAAGCACCGGTGCTATCCAAGATGGGTGGCACCGACTGGTCAAGAGTCAAAGGTAACGCTAGAAAAGCTGTTCGCAAGATTGCCATTGACCTAGTGAAACTCTATTCAGCAAGAATGAACGCCAAAGGCTATGCATTCTTACCTGATACGGCATGGCAACGAGAGATGGAAGATAGCTTCCCGTTTGTTGAAACTCCAGATCAGCTAAACACGGTTGAAGAAATTAAGCGAGACATGGAACGACCTGTTCCAATGGATCGATTGGTTGCCGGGGACGTTGGTTACGGT
>RFYI01000078.1 GCA_009921165.1 Actinomycetota bacterium
AATACCGGTGAACTCTTATGTTCCAGTAATCGTAGGCGAAGCAATAGAAAACCTTGGTTATCTAGAAGCTAAGAGATCTAAGATGGGTCACCGTCTTCCACAAATCATCGCTGAAATGGAGCAATAATGGCTGGCCACGGACCAAAACTAGAAATCGATGCAAGAGACCTAGCGGTAACCATCTTGGTAACTAGCTGGCATACCGAGATTACCGATGCGCTATTAGCTGGTGCTGAACGAGCTCTCAAAGCAGCTGGCAACGATGTTTACACCATCGTTCGTGTGCCAGGTGCATTTGAGTTACCACTAGCTGCTAAGTGGGCTGCAGAAGATGAGGCAGATGCAATCATCGCGCTAGGTGTGGTAATTCAAGGCGACACACCTCACTTCGACTATGTATGTGATGCAGCAACCCAAGGGTTAACCCAGGTGCAACTGGAATACGGAGTTCCGATTGGCTTTGGCATTCTCACAGTAGACAACGCTAAGCAAGCGCTAGATAGAGCGGGCTTGGCAACTAGTAAAGAAGATAAAGGCGCTGAGGCTGTTGAGGCAGCTATCACTATGGCACGCCTTCGCTCATAGACTAGAGAAATAACCATTCAATAGAAAAGAGCATCATGGAAGATTCAACTAAGGAACTACTGATCAACGTTTTTCTTGTGCTGCACCTTCTAGGTATTGCAGTTTTACTAGCCGGTTTCTTCTCAAACCTAAAAGACCTAACCAAGGGCATCAAGGTTTCAGCTGGAGTATTGCACGGTTCTTACCTGATGCTGGCAACAGGTCTTGCGATGGCTGGCCTTGCCGTTGATCCAAGCAAACTAAATGCTTTTGTGATCTCACTAAAACTTATCGCTCTGGTATTCATCTTCTTAATTGCTTTCCGCTACCGCAAGAAAGATGTCACACCGGTTTGGGCAGTGCCAAGCATCTTCCTGCTGACGACAATAAACATCGTGTTAGCAATATTCGGCCAGGTTGCTGGCAACTAGTAGTTAGCGCAAGAACAAAGCTGTTAGTCGGCGGGTTGTGAAAAACAGCCCGCCGATTATCATTGCTACGAAATATGCAACATGTCCCAGCATCGCGATGTTCAAGATGCCTAGAGTCAATCCTCTGATTAGTTGAATGGCTTGCCAAAGTGGCATTGCTTGAATAAACCATTGGATGAACTGAGGATAAATACTCAGTGGGTAAAAAGTTCCAGAGAACAGGAACATCGGCAACATCACTAACTGAATCCACTGCATCTGCTGATGGTTCTTCAGATAGCTAGTTACCCCCATTCCAACTGATGCAAACCCAAACGCAATCAAAACAGCAGCTGGAATTGCTAACAATCCCCAAAATGAAGGAACAAGTCCCATCGATGCAACAACAGCCATAAAGCCGATGGCATAGGCCAAACCTCTAAGTAGCGCCCAGCTAATTTCACCTAGAGCAACATCGAGGGTTCCCATCGAAGTTGAGAGCATGCCGTTATAGATCTTGCCGAAATGCATCTTGAAGAATACGTTCCAGGTTGAGTCATAGATAGCACCGTTCATAGCCGAGGTTGCTAGTAGTGCCGGAGCGATGAACTGAGCATAAGTAATAGGGTTACCGTTACCATCGGTGGAACCGGTGATGAACTGTCCGATGCCGTAACCAAAAGCCAGTAAATAAAACACTGGCTCAACAAAGCCAGAGGCAACAACCATCCAGGTAGAGGATTTAAGGGCATAGAAGCCTCGCTCTAAAACAACTCTTGATCTTCCTGAATAAACTCCTGCACCAAGCTTGTCTCTTCTTCGCTCTGCAATAGCTATGGCCGTGTCAACACTTGTGTTAATCAAACTCATTTAGACAACCTTCTTTCGAAGACTCGGTGAGACCAGCTAAAACCAATGATTGCCATACCTAGCATTAAAGCCCAGTGCAGAATTAGTAACCAAGGCTCAATCGGCATCCCGTATGACATTGCTCGACCTAGGTTGGTGGCATGCCACTGCGGTGAAATCCAACCAATCCACTGCAGGTAAATAGGCATAGAACTTATTGGATAGAAGGTACCGGAGAACATAAACATCGGGGTGATGATAAATCTCTCAACCAGAGCAAACATCCCGTCATCGTCATCTTTGATGCTTGCCGAGAAGGCAAGCATGATGGCAGCAAAACCTAGACCGGCTGATGAGGAAACTAACAGAAGAATAGGGACTGACTGCCAACTGATTGCACCAAAGGCTAATAAACAGAGTTCATACAAGAACACCTGCAAAACACATCTAGCCATAGCCGCAAGCATTACTCCGTTAGCAATCTGCTTACCGGTGATGGCTGTGGCATTCATAGAGAAGAAGGTTCTATCCCAAACGAAACCTTCCATGGTTGGCCAGGTTACTTCATCCATAGCACCTTGAATACCAGCTGTTGCTAGCAGTGCAGGAGCTAGAAAGGTGAGGTAACTAACTCCATCTATTGCGTTAGCACCAAGCGATGAATCAACCAGAGATCCGATACCAATACCAATTGAAAGTAAATACAGAGTTGGGTTACCCAAACCAAAAGCAATAATGGAATGCCACCACTTGAGCATGTTCTTGATGCGGTTTTCCGCAACATAGAGTGACCCGCGTCTGATACTGCGCTGCGGAT
>RFYI01000079.1 GCA_009921165.1 Actinomycetota bacterium
TTCTCATCAAAAGGCAAGTTAAGGACAAGTTCGATGCCCGCTTCTTCTAACAGAAATTGCTTTTGATGAGGCCCAATAAGTGCAGGAGGTTCAGCTTCAGGATCAAGCAGGGAGAACGGATGTCTCTCAAAAGTAATAACAGTTGGAACCAGTGAGTGCTCTTCGGATGATTCAATGGTTTCAGATATCAATTGTTGATGACCTAAATGGATGCCATCGAATTTTCCAATGGTTACGGCTGTACCAGAAAGGCCTTCAGGCAGATCAGCCAGTTTTGAAACGGTAATCAAGCCCTGGCCCTTCTAATCCACCACAAACCAAAAATAGGTAACAGCAACGGTATTAGCCCATACCCCAAACCAAAATAAGACCAAACGCTTGGATGGGCAAACAGATCCGGATCAAAAACACTTAAAAATCCAACGGAAATGACTCCCATGAGTTCAAAGATCAATGTGGACTGGGCTAAAGAATACTTACCTCTTGCTAGCGCAAAAGTAGCTAAGAAATAGACAAGTCCGGCCAAAAGTGAGAGCCAGTAAGCTAAAGGGGCTTCATCGTATTTTCTAACCAGTTGGTAAAGAGCACGCACCGTTGCGGATAAGGCAAACACAGCATAGATTGCAATGACTAAATTACCTGGACCGCTATTTTGACGCTTAGAACTCATAGCGTCTAGCCTAACCCGCTACTCGGTTGGAGTGGGTGTTGGTGTCGGTAGGCCCTTAGAAATCATCAGCAAAGATTCAATTCGAATGTATTCAGGCAATTGTGCGTAGTTAGAAGCACCGATCGAACCCTGAGAATCCAAACGTAAAATGAACCGTCCGATTGCATTAAGGACCAACCCAGACGAGTTGCAGGTGTAATAGTTCACCGGGTAAATCGCTTGGTAAGGAGGCGGAGCTGAATCAAATCCAGGTGCTGGCTCAGGAGTTTTAGATGGATCTAAACTCAGGCTAATCGAGTTAGTGTCTTTCTCTATTTTCCACTGAGTGCTGCCAGCATAGATTCCAGCTAGATCAGGAGTAGCGAGGATAGGACTTTCGGTTTCCTTGTCCATTCCTAGATAAATCGAAGCTGGATAAAGACCAAGGTACACGGCGTAGCTGTTCGGAACAATCGCTACTTCTCCTTCTTCCAGAGCAGAGTAGAGATCAACCGAAGGGTTGTCTGCTCCGGTTACTACCGATGAAGAAAGATTCTGACCTTGGGCAGTGAGGTAATCGGTTATTGATTTCAAGGCCATAGTGTCAGCAGTTGGTGCGACTTTCAGAGGAAGGCTTGGCATTTCGGTTCCAGGGTTATCCGAGGCGAGCTGAGACCAGTTTGTTATTGTGCCATTGAGAATTCCAGCCAAGTTCTTAGGTGAAACGCTAAACGAGCTCAAATCTGATTCCATGTAAACAAGAACTCCCGCTTCAACTGCAAGTGGAACAGTTTGCACTGGCGAGCAAAGTGCAGGATATTCAGAAATCTCTGCATCTGCCGAAGAAGTTGCTGCATCTGCAACACTAAAAGTCATGGTTGCCTGCTCCACAACATCTGAGGTAGCAGGATCATCAACGCAAGAATATGAAAGGGAATCCGCCCAACCAACAACAATGTCAGTCATCAAAGACGGAGAAGATACGGTTGCGTTACCTTCAACACAGGTGTAAGTCTGCTCAGCTATGGCGGCAGCAACCTCTGGAGGCATAGGTGGATCACAGGCGGTTAAGGCAAGTGCGCCGCTTCCTAGAATTGCAATGCTCGCTATTAGCCTAGAAACTTTCATTCATCCATTCCTTATATAAATAGTCTAAACAAAAGTAGTGGCGCGGTTGAAAATCAACCGCGCCACCAACTTATGCTTTTTGGAAACTAGCCAATCTGCTTGATCTGGTTTAGAGCTGAAGTCTTCAGCGCACCATTCAGAGCAACGTAACCAAGAGATGCAGCCTTAGCAGGGATACAGGTCTTCACAACGTAGTTGAAGAAGTCCTGAACAGCTGCAGCGCTTCCGTTAGTTGCAGTTGTGCCGATCTTGCGAGGAGCAACACCGTAAGTAACGATTGACAACTGGTAAGCACCTGGAACGTTCTTGGTGAAGTCAATCACTAGAGTTCCGTTTAGCTTGTCAGATGGGTCAGTGCTTGGAGTCTGTGCACCGATGAACTTAGCTGCAGCTGAAGCTGTTGGCATTACGTATGCGCCAGCAGCGTTCTGAAGTGCAGCGATACCTACGTCAGCAGTAACAGCGTCTGATAGGTCGAAGTAACCGAATGCGTTTGCGTTGTCTTCAACGTATGCAGCAAGCAACTGTGATGTAGCAAGCTCAGTGTTTAGAGGAGCAAATGATGCACCAGCAGCAGCCTTTAGGTCCTTGCTGTTTGCAGTCCAACCACCAACAGTCTGTGATAGGTAGTTGGTTAGGTTTGCAGTTGTACCTGAACCTGATGTACGAAGAGCAACCTTGAT
>RFYI01000080.1 GCA_009921165.1 Actinomycetota bacterium
GCGGCTCTCAAGGCTGATGACCTCTCTCGCGATCAGTTGGTGACTGGAACTGACGTTGGTGGCAATTCCGCCGCGATCCGTTTTGGTCAAGGCATTGCGTCCTTTGCGACCCTCAACTCCACTGCGGCGGCTTCCGCCTTCTTGGATGCAGAGGATCTCATGGATGCGGTTACTGCGCTGAAAGCCAACAAAGCTAATCCTTTGAATGGTCAATACGTTGCGTTGGTTCCGCCTCAGATCAGTCGGGACTTGTTTAGGGACACTGACTTCCTGAACACGGTCTATCGTAATGTTGAAAACAAGGTTGGTTCGCTCCCCGCTGGAACCCTCGGTTCCTTCTACGGTGTGCGTATTGCCGAACATACCAACCCCTTCATCGAAGGCACGACCTCCGGAACGTATAACTCTGCTGGATCTATTTACAGCACTGTTGTACTCGGCGCGAATGCGTTTGGTGTGGTGAAAATCGCTGGGGATTCCCCCTTCAGCCCCCGCATCATCCTGAACAATCAGGCTGACAAAGCGGACCCGCTGAATCAGACAACCGTGGCTGGATGGAAATGCTTCTACGCTGCGAAGTTGCTGAATGCTAAACGTGCCGTGGTGATTAAAGCCAAGTCACGCTTCGCCTAAGTAAATGAATAAAGGACTACTAATTATAGCTAGTCCCGAGGCAAAGGGGAGCCGTCCAGAAATGGGCGGCTCCTCCAAGCCCGAATCTGAAGGCTCCGATTATTCTTCGGAGAAAGAAGGTTTGGGTATGTCCTTGGACGTACCTACCGAAAAGCTCCCCGATGGAACCCAAGAGGGTGATTATGTCGCTCTCAAAGGCAAAGTCTCGAAGCTCGACGATAAGGGCGCAACCATTGAAATCTTTGAGGCCAACCTAACTCCTGATGAGGGAGAAGAGGAAAAGAGCGAGGAAGATATTCGCTCAATGGCTGAAGAAGCAGACGCAGGCAACGCCTGATTTGATATGCCCATCTACTTGTATGAAAACAAAGATGGGCAAATCGTTCAGGAGATTGTCTCTGTCGAAGATAGGGATAAACGGAAGGGGCTCAAACGAGTCCCTTCCGCACCCTATATCCACCGTAGCGTTCCCGATCCTAGTTCTTCGTCAGAGGGCGCACGAAGGTTTTATCGAGAGTTTGAAGAAAAGGGAAAACTCAAGAACCGGAAGTATTCCAAAAGCCGGATTAAAAAGATTTGGGATTGGAGTTAAATAAATATGAGTTCAATTAAAGAATTATGTAGAGATACAAAACAAGGCGGGAGTTATGGAGCCACTTACGAGAATGGTACTACTGCCATCACCGGAAACTTCGGAGCAATCACCGCTCTTGAGAATAGCGTATTCTCACTGCTTACGGCATCGAATTGGGATGGGGATGCAACAACCTCCCTTCCATTGCCTGCCGGAGCAACCATCTACGGAAAGTTCACGGCATTCACACTTACGAGCGGAAAAGTAGTCGCATACAAGGCTTAAAAAATGCCTAGCGTAAAAGAACTCTACAAGAAGTTATCGGACATAAAGATTGACGCAAATAGCGTCAATCTTAATACGGACGGGCTTGAATCGCTTCTTGCCACTACTCAGGCAGATATAGCTTTAATTAAGGCAGATATAGCAAACGGAGTTCTTTCTGATGTAAGGGATGGTTCTGGAAACGCTATCACATCTTCTGCTAGAGGATCGCAAAGAGCGTTGTCGGTTCAGATAGTGGACGGATCAGGGAATCAAGTGACATCATTTGGTAGTTCTTCTGTTAGCGTTAGCAATTTTCCTGCGACTCAGACAATTAGCGGAACGGTTGCCGCAAACACTGGACTAACTCAACCCCTTACAGACACCCAGCTTCGTGCAACATCCGTAGCCGTTAATCTGCCATCCTCCTCAACTGCAAGCATATCGACATTCACTGCAGCAACTTCTTCAACTGTTCTGTCAGCATCAGCAACACGAAAAGGTGTTATTTTATATAGTTTTAATACTGGATCTTCGTTTGTTTCTCTTGGAGACACTACTACCACAACATCAAATTACTCATTTGTTTTAGGCCAAAACGATATTGTAAGTATCACTGGATATAATGGAATAATTACTGGAATTGTAAATGGTTCTGCAAACTTACAAGTTACAAGTCTTTCGTAATTTATGGGTTCTGCGCTCATAAAATGTGCTGGCGAGTTTTCAATATCTAAGTCAACTCTTTCTAGTCCTTTCATTCCATTATCAAACATAAAGGCGTATTACAAATTAGACGACAATGGATCTGGAGACGTTTCATTAGTTGATTCTACTGGTGGAGGAAGAACGCTTGTAAATGCTTATGATGTTACCCTTGGATCTGGAAAGATAAATGGATGTGCATCATTTGATGGGACTCAAATTTTATCAAACAATGATATGAGTTTAGGTTCTGGTAATTTTGCAATCAGTTTGTGGGTAAAGC
>RFYI01000009.1 GCA_009921165.1 Actinomycetota bacterium
AAGATTGCTTGCACTGCGGCAGTTCACAAAACCTGTGGCAACTTCAGCGAGCGCATCCACGGTGATCAAGATTTGGTCCCTAGTTGCTCTTAGAGCGCCTCAGTCTTCTATAAACAAGGCTTTGCATAACATCGGAGCGCTTCAGATACCTAGGAAGCAGTTATTTCTAAAACTTGATTCCAAGCGTTTTATCCACAGTATCCTCTCCTCGGGAACTCAGATTCACTACTGGACCATAAACTCACCTGAAGAAATGTTAGAACTCACCAGGTTAGGTGCAAACGGAATCGTCACAGATGTGCCAGAGTTAGCAGTTCGAACCCTGAGAAAAGCCTGATTCTGGGAAGTTATTTTCCAAGGATTCGCTTTTGTAATTTGTAGCACAAAAAGTACCAACAAAATCTAAGGAATAAGACAATGGCACAGCAATCAATGCGCGGTATGCGTTTAGGCTCAGAAAGTTTTGAGAGCTCTAAAGGTGTCAACCTCTCCCCTAGAAACAAATACAACTATCGTTGCGCCAAAGATCATCTAACAGAGATTGTGTTCTCAGATGAAGCTGAAGTTCCAAATTCCTGGGCCTGCAAAGCATGCTCATTGGAAGCGGCCCTGCTCGATGCTGAAGGTAACCAGGCCTTTGCCACTGAAATTCCTAAAGCTCCGAGAACTCATTTCGAGATGCTCCTTGAGAGAAGAAGTCGCGAGGAATTGGAAGAAATTTTGACCGAGCGACTAGATGAATTGAAAGCCAGACGTAAGCGCGGCCAGGCCGACGCGACTAATAACTAACTACCTGCGCAGGAATATTCTTCGCAACCCAAACCTAGTCATAAGGAGCAATGCCTCGGTGACTATGTTTGTGCTCATTTTTGAAACGCCTATCTCCCGTTCAACAAATGTGATGGGAACTTCGCAAGCCTTTCCGCCCGCTCGTATAGTTCTATAGGCCATCTCAATTTGGAATGAATAGCCACGAGCATTGATGCTGGCGAGATCCATTTGTCTTAGAAAACTTGCTCTGAAGACTCTGAAGCCAGCTGTCATGTCATTTAATTTAGATCCAAGCATTATTCGGGCATAGATATTTCCACCTCGCGAGAGCCACTGCCTATAGAAGGGCCAATTCATTGTTTTCCCACCGCGAATGTAACGTGAGCCGATAACTAAGTCGAAGTCGGAACAGACAGCTAAAAGTTTTGGTAAGTCTTCCGCACGATGGGAACCATCGGCATCCATTTCAACCAAGAAGTCGTAGCCACTTTCGAAAGCCCAACGAAAGCCCGCTATGTATGCTGCTCCTAAACCTTCTTTACCAGCTCGATGCAGGACATAGATTTTGCTATTTACCTTTGCTAAAGCATCCGCTAGTTGCCCCGTCCCATCTGGTGATGCATCATCTACAATTAGCAAGTCCACATTTGCGTTGTATTCGAATAGTGCTCTTACAGCGTTTACGATGTTGCCCGCCTCATTGTATGTGGGCATGATTACCAAAATCTTCAAGAGCTTTTCTTTCTTCTCTTCTGTCTGATCAAACCAACCACTGCTAGCGGGAAAAGTATGAGGGTTAGAAAAAATGAAACTGGTTCGACATATCTGCCATACCGGATAGCCGGTGTAATGTCATTTCTCAAGGCAATGTCGGAGACCATAGCACCTGGTTTGAACGTTTCTAGCTCTGCGATTACTTTGCCATCTGGCGAGTAGATTCCAGAAACTCCAACCGTTGAAATTGAAACAACGGTGCGGCCAGTTTCTATGGCGCGCATTTTAGAAATGGCAGCTAGCTGAACTCCCTGCTCGCTCTTTCCGAAATCGCTGCTATTTGTTTGAATCATGATAGCGGTAGCTCCGCTATTTACTAGGTCGTAACTCAAATCATCGATGGTAACTTCAAAACAAATCAGTGAGCCAATTTTTCCCTTGTTCGCGATTTCGAAAATTCCATCGCGTTTACCAGGGCTCATGTCCCAGCCGATTAAGCCAATCATCTCTGGTGCTAAAGACATAAAGAACTTTCGGTAAGGAACATACTCACCGAATGGAACGGGTCTTCTCTTGTCGTACCAGTCGTGTAAACCATTGTTGGGAGTCCACAGGTCGACTTCGTTGAAAAAATCCTTACCGCGAAATGTTTTATTGCCAAACAAAAGTGGAGCTTTGAGCTCTGTGTCAACAAATTTCGAAATTTTCTTGCCTGGTGCGTGCATCGTCACAGGATCTAGATCCGTTGAGTTCTCTGGCCAAACCATAAGGTCCACGCCTTTGGCCCTACCCGATCTGACCAGCTCTTTGGCGACAGTTAGATGTTTATCGAGAATTGAACCCGGTGGATTTATGGCGAATAGACCTGCATTGGCATTCCCCTGAACAGCTGCAACCTTCATGGTGCCAGCATTCGCTTCAGTCGGTATCACCATAAGAGCCGGAATCCCAAGAACCATAACCCAGGAAGCCAGTGTCGGAGTCCAACTTATGAAGCGAAGTCGCAGCCCCGAACCCGGTGCTAGAGGCCTAGTGAACTTGATTGCAGCCAGTGCACAAAGGAAGACAATTAGCCAAGATAATCCAGCAATATCAACAGCCCAAACCAACTTTGCAATCCAATTGTCTGCCTGACTCAGTCCCGCTCTGGCCCAAGGCAGCCCATCAAATGGGAAGTGTCCAGCCAAATATTCTCTTGCCGTATAGATGCTTGCGATAGCGAAAGCAATGACAAATGGCTGGGATTTACCAAGTTTTAGAGTTAGCAGCCATTTCCAAACCACCGCAATAACTGCAAAGGAAAGCCCAACCATCAATGCCTCGACAAAAGATAGTAGTAACCAAGGAATTGGGCCTAGGTATGTAGTGAGCCATTTGAGTACTAGTCCATAAAAAGCAAATCCAGCTAGAGTTCCAACAAAGAATGCCTTAAAGAAGCCCAGTTGTCTAACGGCAAGCAAGATTAGGGAAATTCCGACGAAGATTGCTGGCCATATGTTGAAGGCTGGGAAACTTAGGGCGATGCAAAAACCCCCGAGAATGCCTAACAGTGCTCTCCCCCAAAATGAGTTCGAATGCCTAATCCAGTTCAAGAAAGAGCTAATCATAACTCTCTAAGCGTAATAGGAATAGGCGACTATTCCTCGTTTGATTCTGTCTATAGCGGTCTGAGCGGTTATTGAGAGTTCATCTTGATCTACCTTGGAGATTTGTTCTAATAAATCAATTGTTTGCTTGCACCATCTTATGAAATCACCAGCGAGCATGCCAGTAGCCTTCAAGATGCTGTCTAAGCGTGTGTTGGTTGCCCAGCGATACATTTGTAAGGCCATAGTGGCATCAGGTTCGGTAGTCAGCGGAATCTGATTTCTTTTTGAAATCTCTTGTAGGTCGTCCCATATTCCAAGGGTTTCATCAAATACTGAAACAAAATCTCCCTTGGGAAGCTTTGGATTCAGATCTTCGTCATCTCGTCTAGCCTCATAAACGAGCGCGGCACCAATTGCTGCCAAAGTTTGTGCGTCGATACCATGCCATGCTTTTCGTCTTAGGCATTCGGCAACTAAGAGATCACGTTCACCGTATATTTTTGCCAACTTCTTCCCTGCCTCTGTGACTTCAAGATCATTTTCAGACACTTCCAAATATTCAAGTTCGACTAGCATCTGGCTGATGCGGTCGAAGGTCTTCGCAACTTGGTTGGTCCTAGATTCAATTTGCCTGATGATTGCTTGAGTTTCACGTTCTAGCTTGTACCAACGCTCACCCCAGCGAGCGTGTGCCTCCCGATCCGGACAAGAGTGACAGGAATGAGCACGAAGTTGCTTTTTCATCGTAGCTACCTTGAGTTCTTGAGATCGAACAGTTTTAGACTGGCGCAAATCATTGCGTTTAGCCTGTCGGCCTGTTTGAGCAATTTCTCTTTCGATATCGCTAATTTGCCTCCTCAAGCTCGCATACTCTCGGAAATCTCCAAGATGACAGCGCATTGATTCCTCATAACCATCTAGAGAAGCTTGCTTCTCTCTAATACCCCTGGCTAAACCAACCACAGATCTGTCAGCTTGAAATTGGGCAAAAGATGTTTCCAAAACTTCTCTGGATCGTCGCTGACCAAAAGCCTCAATTAAATTCACAGCCATGTTGAAAGTTGGCCTAAAAGAAGAGTTGAGCGGATATGTCCGCTTGGAGGCTAACGAAGCAACATAGGTCGGATCCAAGTTAGCCGCCCATTGAATGACGGAGTGCCCTTCAACATCGATACCCCGTCTACCTGCTCTTCCGGTAAGTTGCGTATATTCACCAGGGGTGATTTGAACTCGGCCTTCGCCGTTGAACTTATCTAGACGATCTAGAACAACAGTTCTTGCTGGCATGTTTATTCCAAGCGCTAAAGTTTCGGTAGCAAAGACAACCTTTACTAGTTTTCTCAGGAAAAGTTCTTCAACTACTTCCTTGAATGCTGGAAGCAGTCCAGCGTGGTGCGCGGCCACTCCTCGCTCTAATGCATTTAGCCATTCGAAGTAGCCAAGTGCGGCCAAATCCTCGTCGGCGATGTTGCCACACTTCTCTTCAGCAATTCTTCTGATGATTTGCTTATCTTCAGGTTTGGTGAGTCTAATTCCAGAGGCCAAGACAGATTGAACAGCAGCTTCACATCCAGCTCTAGAAAAGATGAAGAAGATTGCTGGTAGAAGATCAGCTTCATCAAGTAACTCGATAATTTCAGGTTTAGTCGCTTTATAAATACGTCCCATATTGCGATCAGGAAAACCAGCATGCCCTCTCCTACCGCGCATTGGCTTATTTATGGGCTGCCGCATCTTGTTTGCATGGCGTTGAACGAGATCAACATTGACCCTGAGTTCCTTATTCGAGTCATCGAAGAGCGGAATAAGTTCATCACCAAAAAGAACATGCTGATTTAGTGGAACTGGGCGGATTTCAGAAACCACGATAGCGGTGTCGCCACGAACTTCGTCAAGCCAAGCGCCGAATTCCTCAGCGTTAGATACCGTTGCGCTAAGAGAAACTACTTTCACATCCTTAGGTAGGTGAAGGATTACTTCTTCCCATACCGCTCCCCTGAACCGGTCAGCTAGGTAATGGACTTCATCCATCACTACGTAACCAAGACTTATCAGTGCGTTTGAATTGGCATAAATCATGTTGCGTAAAACTTCTGTGGTCATAACCAGAATCTGAGCATCTGAGTTGATGTTGGTGTCCCCAGTGAGCAAGCCAACCATTTCAGGGCCATATCTTGCTTGTAGTTCTGCAAACTTCTGATTGCTCAGTGCCTTGATAGGTGTCGTGTAAAAGACTTTCAGTGACCGTTCAACCGCAAGATGAATGGCAAACTCGCCAACGATGGTTTTACCGGCACCAGTTGGAGCAGCTACCAAGACACCATGCCCTTGGGTTAATGCACGACAGGCCTTTTCCTGAAAGTCATCAAGTGGAAATTTTAGAAGCTTCACAAAGCTTTCATAACTTGGATTTTGTTTACTCTGTTTAGCTTTGGCGTAGCGTTCTGCTGGCGATAGCTCTTCGCTCATCAATCGAGATTCTCTGAGACGTATACGGTAGCTATGTCTGAACCTTCAATCGCGTTTGATGTGCGCAACGCTCTCCTCTTATCGTTTAGATAAGCAAGAGCTGCTGAAAGATAATACAGAGCAAGCAACGGAATCATCAGCAGGAACATAGACATCGGATCTGAAACCGGAGTTGCTAGAGCACCGATTACGGAGATTATGAAAATTGCTGGACGCCAACCCTTGAGAATGCTTTTAGCCGAGAGGGTTCCAATTGCATTTAAGAGCACAAGAATCACCGGTAAGACAAAAGCAATCCCAAACACTAAGAGCACACGCACAGTAAAAAGCACATACTCTGAGGCATTAATCACGTTTGCACTGCCTTGAGGAGTGAATGCTAAGAGGCTCTTTACAAATCCAGGAAAAAGCCACCAACCAAGATAAGCCCCACCTAAGAACAATGGTGTACTGGTAAGCGCAAATATAACTGAGTATTTACGTTCACGTTTTTTCAGCGCAGGAGATATAAATGCCCAAATCTGATAGAGCCAGATAGGGCTAGTCAGGAATAGTCCTATGAAGAATGAAATTTGGAGTCTAAGGTCAAATGCGGAAACAACAGAACCGAAGTTGATTTGAGCATTTACATTCGCGTCTTTTGCTAGTTCTAGGACTGGTTTTTGGAGTTGGGCAAACACATACTCAAAGGAATACCATCCAACTACGGTTCCTGCGATTATGGCAAAAGCAGAGCGAAACAGACGCTTTCTAAATTCACGAAGGTGTCCCGAGAGTTTCATCCTCTTATCGGGATTGCGGCGAGAAGCCATTAGTCTTCTTTAGGTTGTTCTTTCTCGGCACTCTTCTTCTTGTCTTCAGCGCGCTCGTCACCTAACTGCTTCATTTCCTTTCTGAAAATGCGCATAGATTGACCAAGACTCTTGGCAAAGCCAGGAAGCTTAGGTGCACCCCAAATGATAAGAACTACGAGCACGATGAAGATTATGTGCCAGCCTTCAAGACCTCTTGCAAACATTACAAGCCTTACTTTGTCGGTTTCTGGTGGTTTGAACCACTGCTCTCTAGCCTACGCTGTCGTTCCAGCCTTGAACGCTTTAGAGCGCTCACTTCTAGCCTGAGATTGCTAATTTTTTGAGTTATTGGATCAATTGAGCGACTGATTCTCTTACTAGATGAAACCAGTTTGAATCCGGTTATGACAAAGGCAATTAAACCCAATACCCCGAGGGCAGAAAAGACATAAACAAAGACAGGATTCATGTCATTCGACGTTCTTTGGGGACTTTAGCGACCCTTGGCCAATGGCACTGAGGGCAAACTCTCGAACTGCTTGTCTTGCCGATTCTGGAGCGATTACCCTGGCAGCCCCGCCAAATCGAGCAATAATTCGACCCATGTTGCGAACATCACCAACTTTGATTTTGAACCGCTTTCTGAACGAGCTAAGGCTTTCTGGTTCCTCAACAGGTTTGAAATCGAAAATCAGCGAATAAGCTTCTGGATCGACTTCGATAGTAACTATGGTGTCTGATTCTGCAGGTGAGTAAATATCGTCGGATAATTCAGCCTCCCTGGCCTCTTTACTTATCGGGATTTCCGTTGAGTGAGTGTTACGCATCCGGTCAACTCTAAATGACTTCACTTCCAAACTCTCCGGGCACCAGCCTCGAAGATAAATAGTTTCGCCATGTGGATCGATTCTCAATGGTTCGATTAGTCGCCCCAATGTCGTAATACCGCGTTGATTTAGGTAATCGCAAGTTATAGCCACATTTTTTGAAATGGCTTCACGTATCTTAGCCAGATCCGCATCTCTTGAACCTGGTTTGATAATCATCTCCGGTGCAGCCCCACGTGAATCTCCGCTTGCTAAAATATTTTGCAACTCCTCTATTTCAGAGTTATCAACTAAGCCAGGTAGCGAAGAAAGATAAACCAAACCCGCTGCCAAGGCAGATGCTTGACGAGAGGAAAGCCGAGGTACCTCATCAACAGCATTGCTGAAGTCGTATCTTATTGAAACGTATCCATCTTCTAGGTCGTCATAGTCAACCAAGTAGTGTCCAAAATCGTTGAAGTTCATTAGATCGGTAAAACTTATCATCTTCACAGCTTTGATGATTTCACTCTTTGAAACACCGAAGTGTTTTACCAAATCCTTGATCTCGTATTCTTCACCTTGCACGAGTAGCCCCGTAAGAGCAAGCATTAGATTGAATCGATCTGAATCGTCTAGTTTTTGTTCATCAGGCATGCTGATTAGCCACCTTCTCAAATCCAGTGCGAATCAGATTAGCCAAACTCTCCGGTCCTAGCACTTCAATTTCATTTGCATATTCTCGCAACTGTTCAGCTAGAACATAGATGTCGTGATAGTGCAATTCAACTTCACCAGCTTTCTTACCACCAGTTAAGTCAAGTTGAAAACGAAACCATGCTTCAGTTTCCGGCTTTACCTTTACCAATGCTGTTTGTCTCTCAGCCAGTAAATCTAGATCGGCAACTGCCGCAGCAATAAGATCCGGAGAAGGTGCTGCAAAAGTCTTAGATTCCTTACCGACTTTAACCGGGGTGATTTTGCTCACAATTCTTCGAAGCATGAAATTTCTAGTGTCTTCTCGCAATTCATCAAAGCCCATAACCAGCCACTGGCCTGCGACTTGACGCAGTAACCAGGGTTGCAATGTTCTTGTCATAATCTCACCGCTTTGTGGATTACGGTAGTCAAACTGCACTACCTGGTAATCAGAAACCGCATTGTTCAAATCCCTGAATGATGGTTCGTGCGCTTGAATTCTTGGAGCGATGCCAACAATGTCTGAATCTTCGCCAACCGAACCCATAGCCCGAAGTTTAGTTATTCCCCTACTGGCTGCAGTTGAGAGTGATCCACCAGCCCAAGCTTCTGCGGCAAGGTTCAAAAGGGCTAGCTGCCTTGGAGTGAATTTCACATCTTTTGGCCAATAGAACGATTCACGTTTTATGAGATAGACAGTTGCCTGATTGTTTTCATCTTCATGGGCAGGTATGCGAGTTTCTAGTTGTATTCCGTTATGGCGAAGGCTCTCTTTGTCCCGCTCGAATTTACGTTCCAAGCTTGCATTGTCGCCACCTTCAACATATTCGGTGTCGTAGCCACGAACTGATCTTAGAATCTCTGCCTTAGTTAAACCCCGAGAGGTGTATAACAAGGCGCAAGTAAGACTGAATAAGCGCTCCGGCTTACCTACTTTGTATTCATTAGATGAATTCGTTGTCATTACCTCTAGTCAACCTATTTATTGATACCAAGAACATCAATTACGAAGACAAGAGTTGAGTTACCTGGAATGTTGGTATTTCCTTCGGCTCCGTATGCATCAGCCGGAGGCATCGATGCAATCACCTGAGAGCCAACTGTCACACCATCAAGAGCCTTTATAAAACCTGTGATTACTCCCCCAGGGTTTATCAAATTGAAAGTCGCAGGTGTTCCAGAAGTCCATGATGAATCAAATGGGCTGCCAAAGCTGTCTTTCCAAATCCAACCAACGTAATGAACTGTTACAGAATCTCCGGACTTTACAGT
The DNA here is from genome assembly GCA_009921165.1 of Actinomycetota bacterium. GTDB lineage: Bacteria > Actinomycetota > Actinomycetes > Actinomycetales > Microbacteriaceae > Rhodoluna. The sequence goes on from RFYI01000009.1 coordinate 9,115, forward strand.
TTCACCTTTACCTTTGATCAGTACTGCTCGCTTAAATTCGGCTGGCGCTGAAAAAGATGGTTGCACTAAAGCAGGCTGACCTGTTTTAGGAGCCCGAACCACGGCAGGCAATCCTGATTCTGGTGCCCGAGCGTCACCATTGGCGTGAGGCAAATAAACCTTCTTTAGATCAATAACAAAAAGTGATCCTTCAGGTTCCTCTTCAGTTGCCGGAGTGGCAAATATCGCCAGAGATCCTTCCTTTACTCCTGATAGTGCCTGACAGTAAACCAGAGAATTAGTTGCATCGAAAACTTGCCCAGCTGGATCCGTGCCATTGAACTGAGATGATCCTAGAAGATTGCCAGTTGTTGAAGAGAAGACTGCATATTCCAATATCGCTAGTTCGCCACCGGTAAAGGTCGGACCGTTTCCTTCTCTAATAACTTTGGTCTGGGTTGCTTTGATTGTTGACAATGGAGACTTGACTGATGAACCTGGTTGTTGAGTCACAAAATCGACTGTTGGAATTTTCTTGTCTGCCGCAGTCACTTTGACATTGTCGATTTCCGATCCGCCTTTGAATGATTCACACGCCGGCGTCAAGCCTTCATAAGCTCGCAAAGTTGGAGTTGCCGGTGAAGTACAACCGGCTAATAAAGCAACGAGGCTGGCTGCGATGAATGAGACTTTTAGTTTCGACACTGTTACTACTTTCTATGGGATTTCATAAGTTTACTCTTGGTTCTCCTCTGTGCCCTCGAGCTTAGCCCCAGCAGCTCGTTGGGCTAATCTAAGCGACTTTCTTAGCTTCTTTTCGCTAACCCCTCGCTCCCCTAGATGGTCGGGATTCCAAACTGCTAGGTCCTCGTCATCAAACTCAGGTTTTGCTCTCCTGCTAAAGCTTGGAAGTACAGCGCCGGGGGCCAGCTTTCTGGCGGTTAGTAAGAATCCCGTGTGACCTCCCATACGATGCTCAGGGCGCACTGCTAGACCTTGCAGGTGCCAACCCCGAACAAGTGATTCAAAGGCTTCAGGTTCCGCATAATTACCAGTAGAGCGGATCTCTTCTGCCACTCTAGATAGCTGGGTCACAGTAGCCACGTAGCAAACTAAAACTCCTCCGGGAATAAGAATCTCAGAGACAGCATTGACACATTCCCAAGGAGCCAACATATCAAGCACTACTCGATCAATACTTCCGATCGGGATGTTTTTCGGAAGTTCGATTTCTAAACTCCCAATAATAACGTTCCAGTTATCAGGTGCAGCCCCAAATTGAGTTGCAACATTTGCCTTTGCTATTTCTGCAAATTCAGATCTTCTCTCAAACGAAGTGAGTTGACCGCTGTCCCCTACCGCTCTAAGCAAATACATGCTCAAAGCTCCCGAACCAACACCTGCTTCAACAACTTTTGCTCCAGGAAAAATATCTCCCATAGTGACAATGCTGGCAGCATCCTTTGGATAAACGATTGCCGCACCACGTGGCATGGAAAGCACGAAGTCGGTCAAAAGCGGCCGCAGAGCAAGGTACTCCACTCCAGTGCCATTTTTAATTACTGAGCCATCTGGTTGCCCAATGATGTCGTCGTGTTTTATGTCTCCGCGGTGGGTGCCAAAGGTAGCTCCGGTTACCAGTGTGATTGTGTTTAGTCTTCCCTTTGGTCCAGTTAGTTGGACTCTTTCACCCGGCACAAAGACTCCACGTTGTGCTTTATTCAGTTTTGCCACTAGATGAGTTTCCTTAGTTGTTTATAGGTGACTCCAACCAGTGTTGGCCAAAGTGTCCTTCCCTCATTTTCAGGGATTGGAATAACATGCGGTATACCAATAGCGAGAGTTCCAGCAGTCTCTGCTGATGTAAGGCCAGAAATCGAATCTTCAAAGGCAATACATCGGTTTGGCGCAAAGCCGAGCGCTTCAGCAGCTTTCTGGTAGGCCTCAGGGTGAGGTTTACCTCTTGTCACATCATCACCCGCGATGATGATGTTGAAGGCATCAAATTCAATTGCGTCAACAACCTGCTGAGCCATTCTGTGCATAGACATTGTGACTAATGCTGTCTTGACTCCGTGTTTTTTGAGATCCAGCAATAATTCCTTAGCGCCTGGACGCCAAGGAATCGCTTTAGCCAACTTTCCTTGAACCTCATTCGTGAGTCGGTCGACGATCTCTGTTGGTTCTAGGGGGATATTGGCTCGATCCTTCAGTAGTTTTGAGGAGAAATCTAGACTCATCCCGACGACGTCTAATCCATCCTGGTGAGTCCAATTTCCGTTATGTTCTTGGGCTAAGGCTTGCTCACTTTCCATCCAATATGGCTCGGAATCGATGAGTGTGCCGTCCATATCGAATAAGACGGCGAAGTTAGCTTTGCGACCAAACATTATGCCCAAAGTCTAATCTGGAGTTATGAAATAGAGTTCTATCTGAACCCTTGCACTGAAACGGTAGAACTGTGAACGCAACCTCCAACATCTTTAGCGGCCGAGTCCTGATAGTGGCTTTCGACGGCTGGACAGACGCCGGCTCTGCCGCAACTGGGTCTGCTAACTATATTCGCGAGAAGCTGGCAGCTGAGAGGCTGCTCGTCATAGACGACCAAGATTATTTCGATTTCCTTCGACAGAGACCAATCATTGTGCTTGATGAACATGGCGAACGTGAGTTTATTTGGCCCAACATAGAGTTCTGGGGTCCAGGATCTCAATCTGTTTTGAACACCAAAGACTTACAGTTGTATTTCCTTATCGGTCAAGAACCAGCTCTGCAGTGGCAATACCTTCGTGATGAGATTCTTGAATTAGTAGAAGATAGAGATATCAGTTCGGTCATCATGATTGGTTCATTGGCATCTGAAGCCCCGCACTCGAGGCCGATAAAGATTTATAAGAACAGTCAAACCGCGGCAGTTAGAAATGCCTTTGGAATTGAACGCAGTAACTATGACGGAAGAGCAGGATTTCTATCTGTTTTAGGTCATGCTTTTGAAAAAGCAGGTTTACCAACCATATCGGTTTGGGCAGAAGTTCCTCACTACGTAGCATCCATGCCAAGTCCTAAAGCAGCTTTGGCGCTAGTAAACGATCTTGAAATCATGTTGGGCTTCACGGTTGAACATAAAGAGATTTCTGAGGCTGCCTTTGAATGGGAAAGATCGGTTGATGATTTTGCTGAAGGTGACGAAGATCTGCTCAACTACATTGCTGGATTAGAAAAAGCTAGAGACGAATCAGAAGCGGAAGAAATGAACACTGATCAGCTCGCGCTGGAGTTCGAGAAGTTTCTAAGACAAAATGAAGGTGAAGCAGGCACTGCCGAAAATTAAGCTGCAACAAGCCCAAGGCTTAGCATTACCAGCAACGAGATACCTACAATCACTCGCCAAATTACAAACGGCATGAAAGAACCCTTGTTGAGGTATTTCAAAAGACCAGCAATCACTGCATAGCCAACTAGAAATGACGTGACAGTTGCTATCAGGGTACCTGTTAGAGCAGTCGAGTCTAGATTCTGGTAACTGTCTTTGAATTCGATTAGTCCACTTGCAAGTACGGCAGGTATTCCAATTAGGAAGCTAAACCGAGCTGCCGCTGCCCGGTTGAAGCCAGCTAACAAACCAAAGCTGATGCTAGCGCCTGATCTTGATACACCTGGAATCACTGAAAGCATCTGCCCTAGACCAAAACCTATAGCCGAGCCGAAGGTAAGTTCCTTTATTGCTTTTTGTTTTGAACCAAGGCGATCTGCCAACAAAAGAATTAGACCAAACAAAATCATCGTGAAAGCAATGACCCAGAGGGTTCGAACCGTTTCTTCAATGAAATGTTTCAGTAGTAGACCCGCGATGCCAACCGGAATGGATGCAATAATGACAAACCAAGACATTTTGTATGTATCTGTTGCTCTCGCCGACTTGTTGAAGAGCCCTTTGAACCAAGCCGTGACTAATCGAGATATGTCTTTAGCGAAGTAGATGAGAACTGCGGCTTCAGTTCCGAGTTGAATAGTTGCGATGAAAGCCGTTGTTGCAGAGTTTTTGTCCGATAGTCCTGGAACTTTCATCAGTTCAGATGCAATTTGAACGTGAGCGCTTGAAGATACTGGTAAAAATTCAGTTAATCCTTGGACAATACCAAGGATGATGGCCTGTAAAAAATTCATGACCAGTCTTCATCATCTTCGGCTAGTTCCATCGGCAAAATTTCACCGAATTGATCGGATAGACCTTCTTCGTAGTCAAGGAAAGCTGACTTCAAATGCTCGTAGGAAGCAATCACAGCTGGGTCATCACTTCCTCGACCTGCTGAGACTGCCTCGAAGTGTCTTTCGAGAGCAGCAACAAACATATTCAATGAACTTCTAGCTTCTTGTGCCATAAGCCAAAACTACTCCTGGTTGGTCCAAAATCAATACACATAAACCACGAAAGTTGTTTTCCTCGATTAGTAGTAAAATTGGGTGGCGAAATGGTAGACGCGCTAGCTTGAGGTGTTAGTCCTCTCACGAGGGTAGGGGTTCAAGTCCCCTCTCGGACACGTAGTTTGAGACAGCTACCCAAAGCCCCGATATTTCATATCGGGGCTTTGTTACTACCTGGATCATGAAAGCGAATTACAGGTTACGGCTAACTAAATACGGCATAATCAAGACAATGAAGAAAATCTGGAGGGAAGATTATGCGTTTATTCAAAAAGTTCACAATCTTCAGCATTCTGCTTGGGCTTTCTAGTGTTGGGTTGGCGCAAGCTGCAACCGCAACAAGGCCCTATGTTTCTCTCCTCATTCAAGACACGGGTGGATACATAACATACGAATATGCCTTCTCCAGAACTCCATCTGTTCTATACAGCGATGGTCTTTTGATTGTTCCTAACAAAATTCAAACTTGGCAGAGCCCAGGTCAGTTTGTGCAGACCTTCATGCAAAAACGAGAGCTTGCAGCAGTTCCTCGAATCTTGGCTGCTGCTGAAAAGAGTCATTTGACGGATCCCAAATTCGATTGGGGCACACCTTGGATTGTTGACGTTCCTGACACCATGTTTGTAACGCAAATTTCACCTAGGGCGGCTCAGACTAAACTTTCGATTTATGCTCTCGGCTTTGATGCAGACCTGACACCTAAGTCAAAGGCTGATGCTCGTCGAGCGGCATCAGGTTTCCGAGACAAGATCGAATCATTTAGCTCTGAATTAATGTGGACAAAATCTAGACCAACTGTTTGGAAACCAACTAAGTGGGTATACATGGCAACCGAATCGCAGCCCGATGTCTTTACCAAGACACACAAGTGGTTTGGTTCGAAGGCACTCGAATTCACCTCATCTTGTCGGGAGATGACTTCTTCAGAGAACGCAAAGTTGAATGCTCTACTACCCAAGTTGAATTCTTCATCTAGGTTTAGTTCGAACGGAAAGATCTGGCGACTCACTGTTCGGCCGTTATTCCCGCACGAATCAGGCTGTCAGTCAATAATCAATTAGTCCAAGTTGTAAACTGCTCAATAATGTCCCAACTTGAAAATCCAGAACTGCCGCATGCTGCTCATTATTCAATCGAAGTGGCACGTGAGCGCATTGCTGGCAAAAAGCTCTTTGTTCTAACCGGAGCAGGCATAAGCACAGATTCTGGAATACCTGATTACAGAGGTCAAGGTCGAGTTGCTAGACACCCAATGACCTATGACACTTTTATGGCATCCTTTGAAGCTCAGCAACGTTACTGGGCTAGGAGTTTTGTTGGCTGGTCTAGAATCGCTCTAGCCAAACCTAATGCTGGACACTTCGCCATTGCTTCAGCACAGGCAAGCGGTTCGGTCACTGCTCTGGTTACTCAAAACGTTGATGGATTGCATCAGGCAGCAGGCAGCAAGAGCGTAATTGATCTGCACGGCAGATTAGATCGAGTTATTTGCCTGAGTTGTAAAAGCTCGATAGCAAGAACGGAAATGGATGAGTACCTGCAGGAACTCAATCCAAACATCACTAAAGATAATTCAGTCGAGTTCACTCCTGATGGTGATGCAGAGGTTGATGGCACGGAGAGCTTTATAGTTCCTAAATGTAAGAAATGTGATGGCGTCTATAAGCCTGATGTGGTCTTTTTTGGAGAATCAGTGCCAACCAGCCGTGTTGAATCAGCGCTAAATCAATTAGCCTCAGCAGATGCGTTACTAGTAGTTGGTTCATCTCTTACCGTGAATTCCGGGTTTCGTTTCGCCAGATTGGCGGCCCAGTCCTCTAAACCAATTGTGATAGTCAACATTGGCCCCACTCGCGCAGATGATCTTGCGATTGCAAAGATTGAAGCAAACTCCTCAATAGTTTTAGAAAGGCTATTAATTGACTGAAACTATTTTGGGATTACTTAGACATGGGCAAACAGACTGGAACATTGATTTAAGGCTCCAAGGCTCAAGCGATATTCCTCTGAACGAAACCGGGCGGAATCAAGCAGCAGCTGCCGGTGCGAAACTCTCTCGTGCTGACTGGGACGTAATCATTGCCTCTCCCCTTTCTAGAGCCAGTGACACTGCAAACATCATTGCGGAGCAACTGGGCATGCATGTTGTTATTGTTCCAGAACTTGTAGAGCGCTCATTCGGGGTTGCTGAAGGTATGAGCCATTCTGAATGGCGAAGGATGTTTGAATCCAATGAACACATTGAAGGACTCGAACCAATCGAAGACCTCAGAGCCAGAAGCGAAGCCTTGCTGCAATTAATTGCAACCGAGTATGACGGTCTTCGTGTCTTAGCTGTCTCACACGGAGCTTTCATTAGAAAGGTGCTACGAGTGGTCAGTGATAACAGTATTCCCAGAGAGGGCGACCGGTTGGGTAATGCTTCTTTGAATAAAGTAGTTCATTCAGATGGTTTCTGGGCTATCTCGGATTACAACCCAGATTCACTTGCTCTCTAATGATTGAAAGATTTTCAAGAGTTGATTTGCTGACTCATCCCAATCAAACTTTCCTACCTGGGCTATCGAGGCTTTAGAAGAATCTGACCAGTTAGATCCACTTGCCAGCTCTCTGACTCTTGCGGCTAGTTGTTTAGAGTCCTCAGCTTCGAAATAGGAGCCAGCATCTGAGGCCACCTCATGAAAGATTTCAAGGTTGGAGACCACAACTGGAGTTCCACGCTGCATCGCCTCAACTAAAGGAATTCCAAATCCCTCATCTTTACTCGCAGTTACCAGTGCGAATGCCTCGTCCAAAAGATCTAAATACTCTTTATCGCTCACGCCATTATGAAAAATTACTTTCGAACCTATGGCAGTGACCAACTTCTGCAGCTGGACCTTCCGACTCTCAGCAATCTTGCTCAGTAGGTGTAGCTCGAAATCAGGCAGCATGCCAACTGCTTCAACCAGTGTTTCAACATTTTTATACGGCATGAAAGAGCCGATGTATAGCAACTTCTTAGAAGTAGGTGCTGTTCGGGCTTTGCCGTTGTGGCTTGCTTCTGGTGCGTTATAGACAACTGATACTGGTCGTTTAGTTAGCTTGTGCTGCGCAATTAGCTTCTTTGTGGTTTCTGAAACTGTGACTACGGCATCAGCTCGGTTTAGTAGCCAACGTTGTGGCTGGTAGCTCAGGTGGTAAAGACGCCAAACTGCACGAACTAAGAGATTCAGATCTTGCGGTGGCTTTCTGTGTCGATAGTAGATCAAGTCATGCAAAGTTAGCACTAGTTGGTATTGTCGCCCAACTGTGCCCATTACCTGCATTGGTGAAAACAGATGAGACACGCCAACTTTGTTTAGTTTTCTGGCAATAAAGAATTCTGAGGGGGCTTGCGGATTGTTTACCAGCAGATACTTGATTCCTGCTGGAAGTGACTCAAGTTGACGTAAGTCGTAAATTAAAACAACAACGTCAATCTTCCTGCTCAAAGCCTTTACTAGTTCAGCCGAGAATCGACTTATTCCATCGTGATAACCAATTCTGATGAACCGAGCATCAAAATGAAGTGTTTGCACTAGTCGCTCTGCTTTGCGATGAATTCACTGATCACGTCTATTGTTTCTTGAGCTGCTTCATAATGAACCAAATGGCCGCAGTTCTTTATTTCATAGACCTTGGCGTCGTTCATTTTTTTTGACATCTCAATTACGGCAGATACCGGCGTGATCTCATCTAATTCTGCTGCTATCAGAAGTATGGGTTTCTGGATGAGTGGGACATATGGTGCCATGGTGTTATCTATAGAAGCGATGTATGACTGCCAAACAACTTGAGAATTAGCAAAACTATTGAAATGAGTCTTGTGTTGGTTCTTAATCCACTTGCGAAGTTGCTTGTCATTTGATTTAGTCGTGTAACTGCTCATCGAATTCACTAGCAAAGGAGTCTTGAGCATTATCATCCCGAGTCTTTCTGGAATAACGTGAGCAACCCAGTAATAACTTTTCACGACTTTCAACAAGAAACCTGAAAGACCCCCTGTAGACCCACCCGCAACTGGATTTATGCAGACCAAAGCCTTAAGTGGAGAGCTTTTAGCCTCCGTTGCTGAAACTATAAGAGTTCCAAATGAGTGTCCGATAGCAATTGGATTCTTTAGATCGATCCCCTTGAGAAACTTCTCAAACCAAATCACGTAATTAGCTAGAGTGTGCTCAACCTTCAACGCAGAAGAACTGCCGAAACCAGGAATATCAGGCGCATAGACATTGAAATCAGTTAGTCCCCCGGCGAATGCTTCTAAGCCGTGGTGGTCTCCCCTGTAACCGTGCACCAAGACCACATTTTGGGCTTTACGAGAGTCGGCAGTGCTGGCCGGATAGAACCAGTAGTCGGTGTTCACCGAGTCAATCTCAATAATCTTTTTGATGGCTCTGGCTTGACCCATGTCCATGAATTCCGCTGCTGATTTCAATTCGCACCTCCCAACTCAATTACTTAAAGTCTATCCAGCCGAAGTATGCGGGTTGGTCCTAACCGGAGATGTCCGAGTCTGGAAGTAGTCTGAAGAAGTGAATGAATCCGTAGATAAGTTGCCACTTCCTAGCTGGCTAGAAACAATAGCCGTGTTCGATACTGAGACCACTGGTCTCAATCTGAGTGAAGACAGAATTATCACTGCCGCATTACATCGCATAAACGCTAATGGTGATCTTCAACCTGGCGGGTTCGATTGGGTTATCAACCCTGGCATCCCGATTCCAGAAGTTGCCAGCAGAGTCCACGGCTACTACGACAAGGATGTTGTCGATGCCACTTCTCCAGCCCAAGGGGTAGGTGAAATTGTTCAGGCTATTCAAGCTTGCTTTGATGAAGGTATTCCTGTTTTGGCTTACAACGCGGCATACGACTTTACGATTTTGCATTACGAGGCGATTCGTTACGAAGTTCCCGCTCTTAGGTTTGGAACAGTAATTGACCCGTTGATCATTGATAAAACTATTGATAAATACCGGAAAGGTAAACGAACTCTGATAGCTGCGGCAGAGCGCTACGGAGTCTCACTAGATAACGCGCACACTGCTAAAGACGATGCTGTTGCAGCTGGTCATGTTGGCCAAGCCATGCTTAGATACTTCCTCGCTCAAGATAAACCAGTGGTTCGATTTCCTGCCTCGCTTCAAGAACTCAATGACAACCAGGCCAGGTGGGCTGATGAGATTGAAGCAAGTTATGCCAAATGGCGTCAGCAAGATGTTCCTGACTACAAACCGCAATTCGGTTGGCCAGTCAAACAACTAGGTTAAAAAGAATGGACCCCGAAAAAGGGTCCATTACTTTTAGGAACAGAACTAGTTCTGTGTACCAAACTTCTTGTAACGCGCGTTGAAGCGCTCAACACGACCAGCTGAGTCGAGGATACGCTGCTTACCTGTGTAGAACGGGTGTGATGCTGAAGAGATTTCAACATCGAAAACTGGGTAGGAGTTTCCGTCTTCCCACTCGATGGTCTTATTGCTAGTCACGGTTGAACGTGTCAAGAATGCAACGCCAGAAGCAAGATCGCGGAAAACAATTGCTTCATACTTAGGGTGGATGTCAGCCTTCATAAGGAAATCTTTCAATTCAAATGGGATTCGGTGCTCTTAGCACCAGTTAGCAACTATACCAGAGCCTGGGGTTCTTATCCAGAGCCTATTTGGCTCTAACGGCAAATCTACCTGCTAACAGGACTACTTCAAGCCGCAATCCGTAGGCTTCGCTTAGCTTTTCGGTGGTTAAAGTTGAATTTATTGGTCCAGCAGCGATAATTTTTCCTTCGTTGAGAACTAATGCATGGGTGAAGCCAACCGGGATCTCCTCCAAGTGATGAGTAACCATAATGATTGCCGGCGCTCCGGGATGAGACGCATATCCCCCCAAAATCTTGATAGTTGCTTCCCTAGAGCCAATATCAAGGCTGGCAACAGGTTCATCTAGGAGCAATAGTTCTGGATCTGGCATTACTGCTCGGGCTATTTGAGTTCTTTTGCGCTCCCCATCGCTAAGCGTTCCAAAAGCTCTGTCTGCATATTCATCTAAATGCCACTCGGTGAGAACTCGTCTAGCACGGCGTTCATCAACGTCATCGTATTTCTCTTTGAAACGCCCGGTAATGGCATAGCTGGCAGTCATTACTGCATCTAAAACTGTTTCTGAATTGGGGATTCGGTTCGCGATTGCTGTCGATGCAAATCCCACTCTGGTTCTGATGTCAAAAACGTTAACCTCACCCAGCGCTTCGTCAAGAACACGTGCTTTCCCCGAACTCGGCTGTATTTGTGCCGCGGCTATTTTTAAAAGAGTAGTTTTACCTGCTCCATTAGGGCCGACTATTACCCAACGCTCGTTATCTTGAACCTTCCAGGTAATCTCATCAAGGATTTTTTTACCTGCTCGGCTCACCGAAACGTTTTCTAGCGATAGCACTTCATTCATAGATTTTCAGCCTAAGCGAATCTCTTTACCTAGTGCTGTTATGACACTCAAAGGGCATGTGTGCAGCTCGGGCAACGTTTAGGCAATAAAGTTTCCTTATGACCTCGACCAGCCTATGCCGCATGCTTGTGGTTTTCGATGTCGATTCAACTTTGATTCAGGACGAAGTTATTGAGCTTTTGGCCGATTGCGCCGGGAAGCGTGCTGAAGTGTCCGAAGTCACTGAACGGGCAATGCGAGGTGAGCTTGATTTCACGGGAAGTCTGAAAGCAAGAGTCATTTCTCTCAAAGGTTTACCTGACACAGTGATCCAGGACACTCTCGAGAAAATTACTATCACCAAAGGTGCGAAAGAGTTAATCCAAGCCATACACAGTGCAGGCGGTAAGGTCGCAGCAGTTTCAGGAGGTTTTACTCAACTACTCGAGCCCCTGGCTAGAGAACTTAATCTTGATTACTATCGTGCAAACCAACTCGAAATTCTGGACGGAAATCTAACCGGTTTAGTTACCGGTCCCATAATCGATAAACCGGCGAAAGCTCAGGCCCTTACTGAATGGGCTAAGGAATTAGGCCTGAGTTTACAAAGAACAATAGCGGTTGGTGACGGCGCTAACGATCTTGACATGATGCATATTGCGGGCCTGAGCATAGGTTTTAATGCAAAACCTAGGGTTAGAAAAGCTGCTGATATTTTGATCTTTAGCAACGACCTAAGTGAAGCTATCGGACTGCTCGGCCTCTAGTGGCCTGTTGAATGCAAGCCACCATCAACGTGAATAATTTCTCCCGTTGTCTTTGGGAACCAGTCACTTAGTAGTGCAACAATTCCTCTTGCGGCAGGTTCGGTGTCGGCAAGTTCCCAGTGCAATGGAGCTCTGTCTACCCAGATGTCTTCCATACTAGAAAAACCAGGGATACTCTTACCCGCAGGAGTTCTAAGCGGTCCAGCAGAAATTAGATTAACTCTTATTCCATCTTTACCAAGATATCTAGCGAGATAGCGCGAAGTAGATTCGAAGGCAGCCTTAGCAACACCCATCCAGTCGTATACCGGCCATGAAACGCTAGCGTCAAAAGTTAGACCAGCGATGGATGCGCCTTCACGAAGAATTGGTTTAGCTGCCATAGTGATTGATTTCAATGAATAGGCCGATACCTGAATAGCAGTTGAGACATCTGGCCACTCGGTTTCAAGGAAGTTTCCTCCAAGAGCAGTGCCGGGAGCGAATGCGATTGCGTGAACTATGCCATCAAGGTACGGAAGGTGTTCTAACACACGGGCAGGCAGTGCGGCGAGATCCTCATCATTGGTTGCATCCAGTTCGATTACCGCGCAAGGTTTAGGAAGACGCAAAGCGATCTTCTCTGTGATTGCCATCATTCTTCCGTAGGAAGAAAGGATGATGTCCGCGCCTTGTTCTTGGGCAAGACGTGCAACAGCAAAAGCGATAGACGCCTCGGTTAGTACACCGGTGATTAGAAGTTTCTTACCCTCGAGGATTCCCATTATTTAGTCTTTCCGTTATTTATTTAGTTTCCATGAAATATTCTGCCAGCCAGAGGGCGATTTTAGGCGTTAGTGACCCATGCCAAGTCCGCCGTCAACAGGAATAACAGCTCCTGAGATGTATGCAGCATCGTCACTGGCTAAGAATAAAACAACCTTGGCAACTTCATCTGGGGCCGCAAAACGTCCCGCAGGTATCTTTTTCTTGTATTCATCCTGCATTTCAGCACTTAGTTCTGCGGTCATGTCGGTATCAATAAAGCCAGGAGCAACCACGTTTGCAGTAATACCCCGGCCACCTAGTTCCCTAGTGAGTGATCTAGCCATACCGACCAAGCCGCTCTTTGCTGCTGAATAATTCACCTGACCGGCACTTCCAAGCAGGGCAACAACTGAGCCAATAAAGATAACTCGACCATATTTACCCTTGATCATCCCTTTGGTTGCTCGACGTAACACTCTGAAAGCACCAGTGAGATTGGTGTTAAGCACCTCTTCAAACTCTTCATCTGTCATACGCATCAGCAATGTGTCTCTGGTGATACCAGCGTTTGCTACCAGGATCTCAACAGGTCCAAGCTTCTCCTCTATTTCAGCAAAAGCCGCGTCAAGAGAAGACGGATCTGTTACATCAGCTTTCACACTGAGTGTTCCCTGTGGTCCTTCACCGCTTCGGACGGTAACTGCAACCTTGTGACCGGCAGCGACAAAAGCCTCCGCAATTGCCTTACCGATACCGCGGTTCCCACCAGTTACTAGGACTGTTCTCTGAGTTGTCATCGATAATTTCGCCTTACAGTTCGATAGAGCAGATAATGGACTAATAAACATAACAAGTCTATATCTAGGGATAGATAGGCATTGGAACCGAAGGGCACAACTTGGCTAAAACACAATCCGTCACCTCAATTCAGGTCTCTCCTGAAGAAGAGCGTAGATCGCGATTTATCAAATACATCGTTGCGATGGTTGTTCGCGTGATTTGCATTGTCTTAGCTGTTGTGATTCCTGTGGGTTGGCTTACCTTTGTTTTTGTTGCCGGTGCAGTATTTCTTCCGTACTTTGCTGTAGTTATTGCTAATGCTCAGGGGCCAGGAAGCATTTCTAGCAGAGTCAAATCAGCTGAAGCGCCAACCATTAGCATCACGGCGGACGCTTTTCGTAAGGCTGAAAGCTCAGATGAAAAGTAAGTTACAAGGTTTGTCTAGATGGCTAACCTGGCTAGCCATGGCGATAATTTTTAGCATTGCTTGCTGGTTCTTATCGCAATGGCAGTTTTCGAGGCAACAAGAAGTAAGCGACACAAACAGACTCATTGAACAGAACTACAATTCAAAGCCTGTTGCTCTAGAAGAACTCTTGTTACCAACAACTTCATGGAATAAAGATTACGAATACCGCAGGGCCATTGTCTCGGGCAAATATTTGACAGAAAACCAGTTCTTAGTTCGTAATAGACCAAATGAAGGCAACCCGGGCTTTTTACAACTCTCGGCATTCGAAACTGACGGTGGATCAGTAATCTGGGTGGAACGTGGTTGGCTACCAACAGGATCGAAAACAGATAGACCAGATCATGTTCCAGTTACTGACACAATTCATCGACAACTAGTTCTTCTACTTAGACCCGCTGAACCAAAACTAGATAGAACCGCTCCTCCAGGTCAATTACCAAGTATCGATTTACGAACAGCGAGTAGTTCTCTGACTTCAAATAAGGTTTACGACCTAGCTTATGGAAGATTGGTTTCTGAATCTCCAGTCGCAGATCGAGGGTTGATGATGCCTAAGCCAGAACTTAACGATGGCAACCATCTCAGTTATGCACTCCAATGGCTTTTGTTTGCTTTGATGGCATTCGGTGCTGTGTTCTGGAGTATCAATCAGGATCGCAGAAGACGTTCAGGTTTAGAGCCAAAAAAAGTTAACTTCCTCACAAAAGATTCAGACGCTGAGGCGGAAGACAAAATACTTGGATAAAAAAATATTGGCCAAACCTAAGGCTTGACCAATATCTTGTTTTCGAATTCTTACTTGACGGCTTTTAGTGCCACAATTCCAAAGCCAACTTTGTTCACAATATCTGCAATAACGTAAATTATTGCTGCAATACAGATAGAGAGTTCGATTGTCTTTGCATCGGTTCCGTTGAGTTCTAGGAACTCTTGAATAGCTGTGCCGATTGGGTAAATTGCCCAACCGAAGATAACAAACTTCTTCATGTTGTTTACTGCCTTCTTTACTTGCGCTGAACCTTTTGTGGCTTTTAGCTTCCAAATTGTGTAAGCGATGTAAACCCAAGCAAGTGATGAGATTACGAAGTTCACATAGTTTCCAACTGATCCAACTGAACCAATTTCACCGAAGTAGCCGGTAATAACCATGACGATATCGGCAAGTACTAGTCGGTAGGCAGTTCCCTTAGCGGCTCCAGCAAGAGTTGCGATAACTCCAAATTCAATTAGAAGCAGAGGCGTGGTGAGAACCCAGTCCAGATACCTAACTGGCATTGTCGCGCCAATGTGAGCGGCGTCCGTAACACCTGGGAAAGCAACGATGTCTTTCATCTGCCAATACATGATGGCCGCGATGAATGTAATCAAAGCCGCATACGTGGCTGTAGCGCGGTGCTCCGGCTTTAGCTCATTTCGCTCCAAAACAAAATAAAAGGTTCCAGCTGCCATAGCAACGAAACCCAACATGAAAAGTGCCTGTGTAATTGAAACTAGATCCATTGGTTAATCCTTTCAAGATACCTATACCAAGATTATTGCCACAGTGTCAAAAATGACCTTAGGACAAAACGATTAAGTCTCTATATCCTTCATTCCAAAGATCCTCTTGACCATCTGGCATAACCAGAACTCGTTCCGGATTTAGAGCGTCAACAGCCCCAACATCATGGGAGACAAGTACTACTGCACCGCTAAAAGAAGCTAGAGCTTTCAAGATCTCTTCACGGCTAGCAGGATCCAAGTTATTTGTTGGCTCGTCAAGGAGCAATACATTTGCTCTCGATACCACAAGGGAGGCAAGCGCCAGCCTAGTCTTTTCGCCACCGCTTAGAACGGATGCAGGCTTATCGACGTCATCACCTGAGAATAAGAAGGAGCCCAGAACTTTTCTTGAATCGGTGTCATTCAGTTCTGGAGCTGCTGATTGCATGTTCTGAAGCACTGTTTTATTCACATCTAGAGTTTCATGCTCTTGGGCATAGTAGCCAATTTTCAAACCATGACCTGGGTCTATTGTTCCGGTATCCGGATCCTCAATACCGCCGAGAATGCGCAAAAGCGTTGTCTTACCTGCACCGTTCAAGCCAATAATTACCACTCTTGAACCTCTATCAACCGCTAAATCAACTGCAGTAAATATTTCTAACGAACCATAACTCTTACTTAGGTTGTGTGCAAATAATGGAGTCTTACCACAGGACTGTGGATCAGGGAATCTAATATTCGCAACTCTATCTTTTTCACGAACATCATCCAACGAACTCAGAAGTTTTTCAGCTCGTCTAGCCATCTGATGAGCAGCTGATGCCTTAGATGCCTTAGCGCCGAATTTTGCAGCTTGCAACTGCAATACGCTAGCCTTCTTCTCGGCTGTTGCTCTTTCTCTTTTGCGACGTTCTTCATCCGATTCACGCTGTTTGAGATATGAGCGCCAGCCCATGTTATAAATGTCGATAACCCCGCGATTGGCATCAAGGTAGAAGACTCGATTCACTGTTTCTTCAACGATGTTGATATCGTGACTGATTACAATCAAGCCGCCGGGATAGTTCTTGAGAAACTCTCTTAGCCAAACTATGCTGTCGGCGTCTAGGTGGTTTGTTGGTTCGTCCAAAATCATCGTGGTTGCACTTGAAAAAAGAATTCGAGCGAGCTCAATTCTTCTCCTTTGCCCACCCGATAGAGTTCCAATAGGTTGGCTCAATACATTAGGTTTGAGCCCAAGGTTACTTGCAATGGAAGCCGCTTCGGCTTCAGCAGCATATCCTCCGTTTGCTTCAAATTGCGCCTCTAATTTCTCGTAACGAGCCATCGCGGCGTCATAAACCTTTTCATCGACTGAACCCATTTCTTCGCGAGTGGATTCCATCTTCTTGATGATGGTGCCTAATCCTCTGGCATTGAGAATACGATCACTAGCCAGCTCGTCAAGGTCACCAGTTCTTGGATCCTGGGGCAAATAGCCGATTTCACCGATGCGCTCTATCGAGCCGCTACTGGCTGCAAAATCCCCTGCGATTACCTTGGTGAGGGTTGTTTTACCTGCTCCGTTGCGGCCAACAAGCCCAACTTTGTCGCCTTTGGAGACCTGAAAGTTCACCCCTGCCATTAACACCCTGGCACCTATGGTGATTTCTAGGTCACGCACGCTAATCATGTTGCTCCAATTGGGGGGTGCGATTAATAAGAAAGATGTTGCTGGTTCGCTCTACTACCCTACAATTAAGAAAACACCAGAAGCACGAAAGGCAAATCTTGAGCATCGCCCAATCAAACAAAATCACCCTGGTAGATAGAGTCATCCCTCGTAGTTTCGTTGGAGACATAATTTTGGTTCTAGCTGGCGTCCTGCTGACTGCATTGTCAGCTCAAATTCAGATTCCAGCGAACCCAGTGCCTTTTACTTTCCAAACTTTTGCTGTCTTAGTTATCGGTGCAACTTACGGGGCGACCCGTGGGGCAATCACCATGAGCTCTTATGCAATTCTTGGGCTACTAGGTTTGCCAGTTTTTGCTGATTGGTCAGCAGGGCCGCAGATCATTTTCGGTGCGACAGGTGGATTCATTATTGGATTCATATTTGCTGCTGCTCTAACCGGACGCCTAGCTGAACTCAACTGGTCTTCTCACTTTGCAAAAATGTTCGCAAGCTTCGCACTTGGCTCGGTAGTTATCTACTCTTTAGGTATTCCGGTACTAGCTATGACGGCTTTTGGTTCAGATCTAGTTGGAGCGACAACATACATGTTGCCTTACTTACTTTGGGATGCGGTCAAGGCAGTGCTAGCTGCTGCTCTCATTCCAAGCGCCTGGTTGTTAGTCAAGAAAATCAAAGGCTAAATAGCAAAACCTATTGCGCGCATCTGTTCTTTACCGTCATCGGTAATTAGTTCAGGGCCCCACGGTGGCATCCAGACCCAGTTGATTCTAAATGCTTCAACTACGCCATCTAAAGCCATGCCCATTTGCTCTTCAATGACATCAGTTAGCGGACAGCCTGCTGAAGTTAGGGTCATGTGAATCAAAAGAGACTCATCTTCTGCCTTCTTCAAGTCATAGATCAAACCAAGGTCAACAATGTTGACACCAATCTCAGGGTCAATGACCTCCTTGATAGCTTCAAGAATCTGGTCGTATCGCTCCGGGCTTAGCTCTATTTCAGTCAACTATTAAGCCTTAACATATCGGTCGTAACCTTCAGCTTCAAGACGATCAGCAAGTTCTGCTCCACCTTGTTCAGCAACCTTACCGTCAACAAATACGTGAACGAAGTCAGGCTTGATGTATTTCAAAATTCGGGTGTAGTGAGTAATTAACAGAACACCCAAGTCGTTAGCGGTGTGTGCTCTATTTACACCTTCAGAAACAATCTTTAGGGCATCAACATCCAAACCAGAGTCCGTTTCATCTAGCACCGCAAAGCGAGGCTTTAGCAGTTCCATTTGAAGAATCTCGTGGCGTTTCTTTTCTCCTCCAGAGAAACCTTCATTTACATTTCTCTCAGAGAAGGTTGGATCCATCTTTAGGTTGTCCATTGACTCGCGAACTTCTTTTATCCAAGTGCGAAGCGCAGGCGCTTCACCAGTGATTGCTGTTTTAGCAGTTCTAAGGAAGTTAGACACTGAAACTCCAGGAATCTCTACCGGGTATTGCATCGCCAAGAACAGACCAGCCCTGGCTCTCTCATCAACGCTCATCTCAAGCACGTTTTCACCATCTAGCAGGATTTCACCATCAGTTACCTGATATTTCGGGTGGCCAGCAATTGAGTAAGCCAGCGTCGACTTACCTGAACCGTTAGGACCCATCACAGCGTGGATTTCACCACTACGAATAGTTAGGTCAACACCCTTAAGAATTCCTTTAGTTCCCTGGTCAGTGTCAACACTTACATGCAGGTTTTTGATTTGCAGAATTGCCATTATATTTTTCCTTTTGGCCTAAGCCTGATCGTATTCAATGAAAACTTCACCGTTATCTACCAGAACCTCATAAACGGCAACTGGCTCGTAGGCTGGAAGGCTAAGAGGTGCACCTGTTTCAAGCGAGAACTTAGCTCCGTGAGCCCAGCACTCTATAGTGTCGTTATCAACAAAACCTTCGCTCAAAGATATCTCTCCATGAGAACATTTGTCATCCATGGCATGAATTTCTCCATTAGGTGTGTGAACAATCGCTATAGCGTGGTCACCAATCTTCACTCTGATGGCGCGTCCTGGTTTGATGTCGCTGACATTACAAATTCTTAGGGACATATCAACTCCTGCCTAACTTATCTTCAAGGACTGACGTCATTCGTTCAATTACATCCTCCACGCCTGTCCGCTGCAGAATATCAACTAAGAACCCTAAAACCACTAAACGACGAGCTTCGTCGACTGTGATTCCTCTTGCTTGTAAATAGAACAGTTGTTCATCATCAAATCTTCCCGAAGCACTTGCGTGTCCAGCACCTTCGATTTCACCAGTTTCGATTTCTAGGTTCGGTACAGAATCTGCTCTAGCACCATCGGTTAGCAAGAGATTACGGTTCAGTTCATAAGTGTCAGTACCTTCAGCAACAACACGAATGAGGACATCACCAATCCATACGGTGTGTGCCTTGTTGCCCTGAAGAGCGCCTTTGTAGGTAACTCTAGATTTACAGTTCGGTGCAGCGTGGTCGACGAAAGGCCTGTTTTCAATGTGCTGTCCGGCATCTGCAAAATAGACACCGTTCATTTCAACCTCTGCACCAGAGCCAGTAAAAGTGCTGACTGGAGTAATCCTCACAAGATCTCCACCGAATGTTGCAACAGAGTGTTTCAGGTAAGAGCTACGACCAAGTCTTGAATAGTGGGCAGCAACATGCGACGAACCGCTCTCCCAATTCTGAACCGAGACAAAGTTCAACTTAGCTTCGTCTTGAACATCGATTTCGATGTTTTCACCCAGAACACCAAGGCCACTGTGTTCAAGCACAATAGTTGCGTCACTGAACTTGTTGGCCACAATTACTAAGTGCAGAGCACTCGCTGTGTTTGAAGATCCAACAATGTTGATTCTCAACGGCTCAACCAGAACAACATCCATAGCAATTTCAACAAGCAAAGTCTTGCTCGCATTTGTATAGGCTGCTGCGGCTACTCTGTCCTCAGGTAAACCGATTAGGCCAACCCTGCTATCTGTGCTTTCAATCCAAGTGAATGTGACACCAGCAGTCTCAGCAAACTGAACTTCATTCTTGTATTCAGCAAGAACATCAGCATCAAGACCTTTCAGCGCAGATGAATCCAGATATCTCCAAAGATCCTGCCTCTGATCGATAGCTGCGAAGTCTGACACTGACTTGGATCGTGGACGATCGCTTCTAATTTGCAGAGGAACACCAGCCCCGTGGCTATGTTCAATTAGACCGTGTTGCACGTTTGCAGAAGAATCAGTCATTAACCGACTGCCCCTTCCATTTGCATCTCGATCAACTTATTCAATTCAAGTGCATATTCCATAGGCAGTTCTTTGGCAATTGGTTCAATGAAGCCTCGGACAATCATGGCCATAGCTTCATCTTCAGCCATGCCTCTTGATTGCAAGTAGAAAAGTTGCTCATCGCTGACTCTTGAAACCGTTGCTTCGTGACCCATAGAGACATCGTCTTCACGAACATCGACAGCAGGGTAGGTATCGCTTCTGGAAATTGTGTCAATCAAAAGAGCATCACAGCGAACAGTGTTTGCAGAGTGATGAGCACCGGGGTTGACTCGGATTTCTCCTCGGTATGAGGTTCTTCCACCCCCACGGGCAATTGATTTAGAGATGATTGATGACGAAGTATATGGCGCTAGGTGAATCATCTTTGCACCAGCATCCTGGTGCTGACCCTCACCAGCGAAAGCAACTGAAAGAGTCTCTCCCCTAGCGTGCTCACCAGCAAGAATAACTGCTGGATATTTCATGGTTACCTTAGAGCCGATGTTGCCATCAATCCATTCCATAGTTGCACCCTCATGAGCAACGGCGCGCTTAGTAACTAGGTTGTAAACATTGTTTGACCAATTCTGAATTGTTGTGTAACGAACACGAGCATTCTTCTTCACGATGATTTCAACGACAGCAGAGTGCAAAGAGTCGCTCTTATAGATAGGAGCGGTACACCCTTCAATGTAGTGAACATAGGAACCTTCATCAGCAATAATCAGAGTTCTTTCAAACTGACCCATGTTCTCAGTATTGATACGGAAATATGCCTGTAAAGGAATCTCTACGTGAACACCCTTAGGAACGTAAACGAATGAACCACCAGACCAAACAGCTGTATTTAGAGCGGCAAACTTGTTATCTCCAGCTGGGATTACAGTGCCAAAGTACTCTTGGAAAAGTTCTGGGTGCTCTTTCAAAGCTGTGTCAGTGTCTAGGAAGATAACGCCTTGCTTTTCAAGCTCTTCGTTGATCTGGTGATAGACCACTTCTGATTCGTACTGAGCAGCAACACCAGATACTAATCTTTGACGTTCAGCCTCAGGAATACCTAACTTCTCATAAGTGTTCTTGATTTCATCAGGTAGCTCATCCCATGATCCAGCTTGTTTCTCAGTTGAACGAACAAAGTACTTGATGTTGTCAAAGTCGATACCACTTAGATCTGAACCCCAGGTTGGCATCGGCTTCTTCAAGAAGTATGAGAAACCCTTCAGACGCAGATCTAGCATCCATTGTGGCTCTGATTTCTTGCCCGAGATGTCTGTTACGACTTCTTCGTTGATGCCTCGACGAGCAGAAGCTCCGGCTGCATCGTTGTCAGACCAACCAAATTCGTAGACTCCAAGACCATCAAGCTCGGGGCGGGAAATCGCTGCGTCTGTCAATCTGAATCCTCTTTCTAGAAGGTCTATCTCGAAGCATGAAGGGTCCTAAATAAGACATTCATGAAAACTTGATTCGAAACTGAGTGGAACTGAAGATTCGTTCCTAGCTTCGCGAGTAGTCTAAGTTTATCGAACTGTTACCGAATGCGTAACCCCCGAAACGACCCGAAAGGTCCAATCTTGATTGATTTTCTGTTCGGAAGAGCACGGGTAAAGCTCTATTCTTGGGCTTCCCTTGTCAGCCAAATCTTGATTGTGGTTACCGGCGGTGCTGTTCGTTTGACTGGATCAGGACTTGGCTGTCCAACCTGGCCCGAATGTGAACCTGGTTCGATAACTAACGTTCCAGAACTGGGCATTCACGGAGTTATTGAGTTTGCGAACAGATTATTGACCTTCGTCCTTTTACTCATCGCACTTTTCACATTCGTAACCGTGCTGCGTTTGCCTAAGAACGAAAGACTTGGATATTTTTGGACCTCACTTGTGCTAGGTCTAGGTATTGTTGCCCAAGCTGTCATCGGAGGCATCACTGTTCTAACTGGTTTGAACTCTTGGATTGTTGGTGCACACTTCATCGTTTCTGGAGCTTTGATTGCGGTAGCGACTGTTTTGGTTTGGCATGCCAGAAATCGTCCCTTTGAAGCTGTTACTAAATCTTTCAAAGCACATCTAAGCCTTACTTATGTTGTTGGCATCCTGACAGTAGTTATTGGTGTCATAGTTACTGGCTCCGGTCCTCATGCCGGTGATGCAGATACTCCTCGCAACGGTTTGAATTCTTATCTTCTAGTGCACGTTCACTCATACCCTGCTTACGCTCTGCTAGCTCTTGTTCTTTTGCAGATCATCTATTTGGTTCGTTTAAAACAAAAAGTATTCAGCACCCTGGTTCTCCTCGCTGCTATCGCAGCACAAGGTTTAATAGGACTTGTTCAGTCTTGGTATGGGCTTCCTATTGCTCTCGTAGCACTGCACATGCTTGGAGCTTCGGTGTTGTTGAGCTTACTAACCAACCAATTACTGGTCTATCGAGTTAGTAAATAATAATCATGAGCTCAATATTCTGGTTTCGCAAAGATCTCCGACTACAAGACAATGAAGCTCTCAGCGCTGCCGTTCGAGCTGCCAGCCAAAGTTCAGATAACACTGTTTATTGCGTCTATGGATTCAACTCAGCGACTTTTGAAAAACTTGAAGGAATAAGACAGCACAGCCTCAGTGTTGCAGTCAAGGAGTTGTCCAACACACTTGACGGCAAGCTAACTCTCTTGGCAGCAAATACTCATCAAGAGTTAGCTGAGAACCTAGTAAAAGCCTGCTCTGAAACGGGAAGCCTCGAAGTCTATGCAATGCAAAGCTTTGACCCGGAGGGAGTTGCTCAGCAACTAGCAGTTGCTAAAGCGCTTGAGGCTAACGGGCTTGGCCTTCGCCTTGTTGGCTCTGCATATGCTGTTCTACCTGGAGTTGTTAGAAAGCCAGATGGCCTCAATTACAGGGTTTACACCCCTTTCTATAAGGCATGGAACCAGTTAGCTCAAGTCACTCCAATTGAATTACCTGAGCTTGGAACTGCTTGGGGCTCACTGAAAGATCAAAGTGTTCGCATTGAACCCTCTAAACCAAGCCCTATCAAAGTTAGAGCTGGTGAGGGTTTTGCGCTTCGCACATTCTCAAGATTCCGTGAACGAGCCTTAGATGATTACGACGAGAAAAGAAATCGTGCTGACCTAGGCGGAACATCGCACCTTTCTCATGCTTTAGCTCATGGTGAAATACACCCAAGAACACTCTTGTCAGTTCTTGGAGACAGCAATGCTCATGAAGTTTTTAGAAAAGAAATTGCTTGGCGAGAGTTCTACGCGGATGTTCTTCACCACTACCCACACACAGTAAATGACTATTACGAACCTAGATTCAAAAGCTTGAGATATGACTCTGGTGCCCATGCTCAGCAGAAGTTTGAGAGTTGGTGCAAAGGTGAAACTGGCTATCCAATGGTTGATGCGGGCATGCGTCAATTACTTGCCGAAGGTTGGATGCATAATCGGGTTCGCATGATTGTTGCATCTTTTCTAGTGAAGGATTTGCATCTCGAATGGACCTGGGGTGCCGCTCATTTCGAAGCACACCTGAGCGATTTTGATCCGGCATCTAATTCACATGGTTGGCAGTGGACTGCTGGTTGTGGCACTGATGCCTCGCCTTACTACCGAATATTCAACCCAATTCTTCAAGGCCTAAAGTTTGATCCAAATGGAGATTACGTTCGTAAATACATTCCAGAACTTCGACACCTGACTGATTCATCAGCTCATGAACCATGGGAAGTTTTTGATGGCTATGCAAACGGGTATCCGTCTCAGATCGTTGATCACAACACCGAGCGAAATGAATCGTTAGCTCGACTAGAAGAGATTAAAACTAAATAAGTTTTATAAAGAACAACGGGTCAACACCAACAGCGATGAAAAGCGCTGTTAGGTACGTGATTGAAAAGTGAAAAAGCCTCATCGGATTATCAACCGCGTTACGCGCCGCTTTACCTTGAAGGATGTGTGCTTCAGTGATAAACCATGTTCCACCTAAAATAGCTGCCGCGCTATAAATCAATCCCATAGGGGCTACCGGGATTAACAGCAAAGTGCTGGCAACCATTAGGTAGCTATAGATAACTATTTGCCTAGCAACAACTTTGATGTCGCTCACAACAGGAAGCATCGGAACGCCTGCTGATGCGTAATCCTCTTTATATTTCATGGACAACGGCCAGTAATGTGGCGGTGTCCATAAGAAGATGATTAGGAACAATACTGCTGCGCTCCAATTGAGGCTGTTAGTTACCGCGCTAAAGCCAATCAACACCGGCATAGCTCCGGCTGCCCCACCCCAAACAATGTTTTGCGATGTTCTGCGCTTCAAAAGAAGCGTATAGATGAAGATGTAGAAGAGTTCTGCTGCAAGGGCTAGAGCTGCTGATAGCCAGTTCACTAAGAACCCAAGCCACAGAACTGATAAAAGGCCAATTGCTGTTGCGAAGACCTGTGCCTCTAAGTTGGACAAATCCCCAGTAACCAGAGGTCTTTTCTGGGTTCTACCCATGATCTTGTCGATATCGGTATCAATAATGCAGTTGAAAGCGTTAGCTGAGCCTGCACTGAGTGCCCCACCGATCAAGGTTGCCAGGACTAGCCAAAGGTTTGGAATGCCCTGATGAGCCAAAATCATGACCGGAACGGTGGTAATTAACAGCAATTCAATGACTCTCGGCTTTGTAAGAGCAAGGTAGGCAGCCAGTTTTTGGCCCAGAGATAGGGGCTTTTTAGGCTGTTTTGCTTGGATTTGGGCTGTTTGGGTCATCTTTGCAAGTCTAAGCCAAATTGGCTACAACGTTACATATCCGTAATCAAATCGCCGTCGGGTATAGACTTCAAAGGAACCAAATCGCGCTCGGAAGAGCGAACTCCGTAGCAATAAATCTGCGATTTACCAGGCGAAGAAGCCTCAAACATAGACCATTCGCAACAACTATAAGGAGAGAGTCCTTTGTCACTTATCTGGGACAGCATCGATTCAAAGTCAGTAGACACCGCACGAGTACTAGCAGCTGATGCAGTGGAAAAGGTTGGCAATGGTCACCCTGGAACTGCAATCTCCCTGGCACCTGTTGCCTATCTCCTATTTCAGAAGGTTATGTGTCACGATCCTGCAGATGAACGCTGGTCTGGTCGCGACCGTTTCATCTTGAGTGTTGGACACTCGTCGCTAACTATTTACAACCAGCTGTATCTTGCAGGGTACGGACTAGAACTTGATGACATCAAAGCCCTTCGTACATGGGGTTCTGCAACTCCTGGGCACCCTGAATATGGTCACACCAAAGGTGTTGAAATCACAACAGGTCCATTGGGTCAAGGTTTAGCATCGGCCACTGGTTTTGCATACGCTGCCAGATTTGAAAGAGGCTTATTCGATCCTGAGACAGCTCAGGGTGAGAGCGCGTTTGACCACTTTGTTTATGTAATCGCTGGCGATGGAGACATGCAGGAAGGTGTAACCAGCGAAGCTGCCTCTCTTGCCGGACACCAGAAACTTGGCAACCTAGTTGTTATCTATGACAGCAATCAGATTTCGATAGAAGATGACACCAACATTGCTTTCACTGAAGATCTAACTGCTCGTTACAACGCATACGGCTGGCACACTCAGACAGTTGACTGGAAAAAGACCGGCAACTATCACGAAGACATCCAGGAACTCTATGCAGCTATCGAGAGAGCTAAGTCTGTTACAGATCAGCCTTCACTCATTACTCTTCGCACAATCATTGGCTGGCCTTCACCTAAGAAGCAGAACACTGGAAAGATTCACGGTTCAGCTCTAGGTGCAGAAGAACTTGCAGGTCTCAAGAATGCACTTGGTTTCGACCCAGAGAAGACATTCGATGTTTCCCCTGAAGTTATCAATCACACTCGCACCAACGCAGCAACTAGAGCTGCTGAAGCTAGAAGTGCATGGCAGATGAAATTTGATGCGTGGGCTAAAGCAAACCCAGAGAAGAAAGCTCTTTTTGATCGAGTCCAGTCTGGTGAAACTCCAGCAGAACTAGCAAGTGCTCTTCCTGTTTTCGATGGTGGCACTGAAGTTTCAACACGTGCAGCCAGCGGAAAAGTTATCAATGCTATCGCTAAGGTCATGCCTGAACTTTGGGGTGGTTCAGCAGATCTAGCTGAATCTAACAACACCACTATCGAAGACGCAAAGTCATTTGTTCCCAGTCAGTGGTCAACTCATGAGTGGACAGGTGACCCGTATGGTCGCGTCCTTCACTTCGGTATTCGTGAACATGCAATGGCTTCGATCCTCAATGGAATTGTTTTGCACGGTAACACCAGAGCATTCGGTGGAACATTCTTAATCTTCAGCGATTACATGAGACCAGCGGTTCGTCTTGCAGCCCTAATGAAGGTTCCGTCAATCTTTGTTTGGACACATGACAGCGTTGCACTCGGTGAAGATGGTCCAACACATCAGCCAATCGAACAGCTTTCAACACTAAGAGCTATTCCTGGTCTAGACATCGTTCGTCCTGGTGACGCTAATGAAGTTGCCTACGCATGGAAGGCCATGCTTGAGCGTCGTCAAGGCCCTGCAGGTATTGCCCTTACTCGCCAAAACATCCCTGTGTTCAAGCGTGGAGAAGCAGATGCTACTGGCACTGTTTTTGCTGGTGCTGAAAACACAGCTAAAGGTGCTTACACATTGATCGATGCAAGCAACAACTCCCCTGAACTGATCCTTATCGCTACTGGTTCTGAAGTTCAACTTGCGGTTGCTGCTCGTGAACAACTAGAAGGGCAAGGAATCAAGACCAGAGTTGTTTCGGCTCCTTGTGTTGAGTGGTTCGATGAGCAATCGGAGAGCTATCGTGAATCAGTGCTTCCAGCAAGTGTGAAGGCCCGTGTTTCAGTTGAAGCTGGTCTATCACTTGGTTGGAACAAGTATGTCGGTGGCTTTGGTGAGAGTGTTTCTATCGAACACTTTGGAGCATCGGCTGACTATAAAACTCTGTTTAGAGAATTCGGTATGACGACTGAAGCTGTTATTGAAGCAGCTCACAAGACACTTAAGAACAAGTAAGGAAAATAGAGATGACTAACCCATTAGCGCAACTAGCTGCCAACGGAGTGAGCATTTGGCTTGATGATCTATCAAGAACTCGAATTGAGTCAGGTCAACTTGCGGAACTGATTAGTTCAAGAAGTGTTTCAGGTGTTACCACCAATCCAACAATCTTTGCTGGTTCTATTGGTAAGGGAGAAGGCTACGGCTCGCAGGTAAGCGCTCTTGCTGCTGCCGGTGCAACCGCTGCTGAAGCGATTTTCGAGATCACAACTAAGGATGTTGCCGATGCTTGCGATATCTTCGCTGGTGTTTACGCTTCATCAAAAGGTTTCGATGGTCGAGTATCAATTGAAGTTGAGCCAGGATTGGCTAACGACACTGCTGCTACTGTCACCCAAGCTAAGGAGCTGTTCGCAAAGGTTAACCGCGAAAACGTAATGATCAAGATTCCAGCAACCAAAGCGGGTCTTGCCGCTATCACTGAAGTTATTGCTAGCGGAATCAGTGTGAACGTAACTCTTATTTTCTCCCTCCAGCGCTACCGCGAAGTAATCGCTGCATACAAAGCTGGTATTGCTCTTGCAAAAGCTGCCGGTCATGACCTGTCAATGATTCACTCCGTTGCATCTTTCTTTGTTTCTCGTGTTGATACTGAGATAGATAAGCGTCTAGTTGCAGTTGGAACTCAGGATGCTACCGCTATGAAGAGCAAAGCTGCCCTTGCCAACGCAAGATTGGCTTACGAAGTATTCGAGCAAGAATTTGACACAGCTGACTGGGCAGAACTTGCAAGTGCTGGCGCAAACAAACAGCGTCCATTGATGGCATCAACTGGTGTAAAGGATCCTGCGCTTAGCGACACTTTGTATGTAACAGAGCTGGTTGCCCCTGAGCTTGTGAACACTATGCCTGAGAAAACCATGGAAGCGGTTTTTGATCACGGGGTTGTTCCAGCCAACAGCATCACCAACAAGTATGAAGAAGCAAAACTTGTCTTACACACTATTGGTGCCATGGGTATCTCCTACGACGAAGTAACTACGCTACTTGAAGCTGAAGGTGTTGAGAAGTTCATCGTGTCTTGGAATGAACTGGTTGCATCAGTTGAAGCAGCTCTTCAGGCGGCCAAGTAATGAACATTAGCGTCAAGGCTTCAGGACCTGCGCTAGAGGCCGTTAATGAGACGATTGCTCTTCTGGTTGCGGACAAGGTTGCCAGTCGAATTGCAGCTAAGGATTTCACACTTTGGGGTAAGGAAGCCGAGTCGGAATCCGCTATTCGTTTGGGTTGGGTAACTTCTGCAACTGATTCACTTGAACTGGTTGACGGAATTCTTGCTCTGAGAGAAGAATTCCGCGCTAAAGGCATTACCCGTTTCGTACTTTGTGGCATGGGTGGATCATCTCTAGCACCGGAAGTTATTACCAATAAATACAAAGTCGATCTAGTAGTCCTAGACTCAACCGATCCAGATCAGGTTCGTGAGGTAGTTGGTGATTCTATCGAAAAAACTGCAATCATTGTTTCTTCTAAATCTGGTTCAACAGTTGAAACCGATTCACAGAA
>RFYI01000081.1 GCA_009921165.1 Actinomycetota bacterium
TTCATTTTCCAGTTACCTGCGATGAATGGAACTCTCTCTTGGCTCACTTCAGTACCTCTAATCCAGGCATTTCTTTGCCTTCTAAATATTCTAGGCTTGCTCCACCACCGGTTGAAATGTGGGAGAACTGTTCATCGGAGAAGCCGAGAATGCGAACCGCAGCAGCAGAGTCGCCTCCACCAACAACAGATAAACCATCAACTTCAGTTAGCGCTAAAGCTACCTGCTTGGTGCCATTGGCAAATTGATCAATTTCAAATACGCCCATCGGACCATTCCAAAATACTGTTTTAGCATTGCGGATAACATCAGCGAAGTGCAGTGCACTTGCAGGACCAATGTCTAAGCCCAAACCACTTGCACCAAAAGGGGTTCCCTCGATTAGGTCTGAACCGGTTACTTTCACTTCAGCATCGGCACCGAATTTACTTGCGACAACAATATCTGTCGGTAGCACTACTTCGATGCCAAGTTCTTCAGCACGTTTGAGATATCCCTTGACTCGTTCAATTTGATCAACTTCAAGTAGCGATGAACCAACCTTGTAACCAAGAGCTGCAAGGAATGTGAAAACCATTCCACCACCGACAAGAAGTTGGTTTACATGAGGTAGCAGGTGATCAATAACGCCTAGCTTGTCAGAGACCTTAGAGCCACCTAGAACTACAACGTAAGGACGCTCTGGATTCTTGGTCAAACGCACTAGAACCTTTAGTTCTGCTTCAATGAGAAGTCCAGCAGCACTTGGCAGTAAACCAGCTAACTCATAGACAGATGCTTGCTTGCGGTGCACCACACCAAATCCATCACTGACAAAGAAGTCACCAAAAGCGGCAATTTCACTAGCAAATGCGGAACGTTCAGCTGAGTCTTTTGCTGTTTCACCTGGGTTGAAGCGTAGGTTCTCAAGAACAAGTACCTGACCATCTTGGAGGTTTGCTACCGCAGATTTCGCATTTGAACCAACAGTGTCACTAGCAAAGGAAACATCAGTTCCAAGTAATTCGCCTAGTCGACCAGCTACCGGCCCTAGAGAATACTTAGCAACTACTTCCCCAGCAGGTCTTCCAAGGTGGCTAATGACGATAACTTTTGCGCCTTCACCGATTAGATACTTCAGAGTTGGAAGGGAAGCAATGACTCTGCCATCGTCGGTAATTTTTGAACCATCCAGGGGTACGTTGAGATCACAACGAACTATGACGGTCTTCGATTTGAGATTTGGAAGATCAGCTAGGGTGCGCATCAAACTCTTTACAGTTTGCTTGCAACAAGCTCAGTAAGGTCAACCAAACGGTTTGAGTAACCCCACTCGTTGTCATACCAAGAAGAAAGCTTGACTGTAGTTCCACCAACAACACGAACCAAACCAGCATCGAAGATTGATGAGTGAGGATCGGTAACGATGTCGCTTGAAACGATTTCGTCTTCGGTGTACTTCAGGATTCCCTTTAGTGGACCAGACTCTGCTGCTGCCTTGTATGCAGCCTTAATCTCTTCGACAGTCACTGCTGTCTTAGATACCAAGGTTAGGTCAGTGATTGATCCAGTTGGAACTGGAACACGAAGAGCGAAACCATCTAGCAAGCCCTTTAGTTCTGGAAGTACAAGACCAATTGCCTTTGCAGCTCCTGTGCTTGATGGCACGATGTTGATAGCTGCTGCACGTGCGCGACGAAGGTCTGAGTGTGGGCCATCCTGAAGGTTCTGATCTGCTGTGTAAGCGTGAACAGTTGTCATCAAACCGTTGACGATGCCGAAAGTGTCGTTGAAGACCTTAGCAAGAGGAGCCAAACAGTTAGTTGTGCAAGAAGCATTAGAGATGATGTGGTGGTTTGCTGGGTCGTATAGGTGCTCGTTAACACCAATTACGAAAGTAGCGTCTTCACCGGTTGCCGGTGCAGAAATGATTACTTTCTTAGCTCCCGCTTCAATGTGCTTGATTGCATCTTTAGCATCGGTGAAACGTCCAGTTGATTCGATAACGATGTCAACTCCAAGATCTCCCCAACCTAGGTTTGCTGGGTCACGCTCAGCTAGAACCTTGATTACTGTGCCGCCAACATGGATGTTCTGGCCTTCGACGCGAACGTCCATGTCAAGACGACCTGTTACAGAGTCATACTTCAAGAGGTGAGCAAGACCCTTAGGGTCGCTCAAGTCGTTTACGGCAACAATTTCAAGGTCTGTGCCCTTGGCTAGTTCTGCACGTAGAAAGTTACGTCCAATTCTTCCAAAACCATTGATTCCAACGCGAGTGGTCATTTTGACTCCGATATTTTAGGCGCTAAAAACGGCGCTATTTGAGGGGGTTATGTGTGTTTTTGCCACTCACCGTCGGGTGGAAAACCTACTTTTAGGGTAGCAGAAGACTAGCTGTGTTTTGGCTAGCTGCAGCGAATCTTGCCTGCACATCAGCCCAGTTAACTATGTT
>RFYI01000082.1 GCA_009921165.1 Actinomycetota bacterium
AGAGGATTTGAACCTCCGAAGGGCTTTTAAGACCCTTACCTCATTAGCAGTGAGGCGCACTCGACCGGGCTATGCGACGTCTCCAGAACCTGATTAGTTTATCCCAAAACCTAACCCCTTTATATAGAGTCATTGAGCCCAGTGACTTATTGGGCTAAACTAACTAAGTTGCCATAAGGCACCCAAGCGTTTGTAGCTCAACGGATAGAGCATCTGACTACGGATCAGAAGGTTGGGGGTTCGAGTCCCTCCAAGCGCACTTTACATTTAACGTGCGGTTCCTTCAGGCGACTAGTTGAGCCAGATTCAAAGCAGGATAACTCGCGATTACCGTCCGCCTCTGGAGTTAGCGAATATAGTGGTATCTCGAAGCCAACCTCACGCTCCGTGGTTTATTTGGTTAGGCAGTCAAACATTAATTTGGCGCGCAGTTGGTTCCTGCGTTCGGTCCAGGGACACCAGCACCGTTATAGACACCGATTGGACCAACTTTGCCGAAGTCCACTCCGGCAGGCCCATCTTCCCAATGACCGGTGCAAAGATTTCCTCTGTAGTCCCCCCTGTTTCCAATGAGATCATGAACCAGCAACATAGTTTGGTATGTTCCTTTTGCAGACCCACGTTTTATAGTTCCAAGACAGGTGAATACAGCCGGACCACCACTCGTAGCCTGAGACTTTGAGCATGTGAAATTAATTTGGGCCATAGTCGGTTCATAAAGCATAATCATCATGAAACCGTTACCAGCCCATTTGTCGGGTCCAAAAGATACTGTCGCCGTAATTGTTTGGTCTTTACTCGACGCATCAATAGTTGTTGGTGTTATAGCAATACTTTGCAGAACTGGAGGAGTATCGTCCCCAGGTGCGGTTTGGGTAAAGTAATTTATTTCTTTGGATGTAATCGGAGCTGGAACATGCCAACTCTGAATGTCATCAACTACCCATTGGTTTGGGTTAGTCGGAGAGGAGGCTAGGCTGTAACTTTTACCCGTCTTATCCCAAGACCGAAGGTTCACTATCCATTTGCCTTGCCCGGCATTTTTAGGAAGCAACATTGTGCAGGACCAAACCCCGTTCGTATTTGTACCTGAAATTTGTTTTGCATCGCCTCTTCCATATTTTCCATCAAGAAACTCGATTTGTTTATGACCCACACTGCAATTCGCTCCAACTACTCCGCTCAAATCATCCGTGATATTCATGTTCACAGAAATTGACTTATCGGAAGTCGAAGTGTCTATGGATGTGGCAGAAATCTTTGGTTCGATAATTCGCGGTGAGTAATTGTCGCCAAGACCGACGTTAGTTATCCAGAAATCTTGTTTCAGATCCAATATTGGAGCGCCATAGAAAGCTTGTCTATCAGGAAACTGGTCAAACTCGGAACGGTTTCCGACTGTATCCCAAGTTGAGATAGCCAAACCCCACCTGCCAGTAGCGCCTTGCAAAGGAATAGTGACCGTGCACTTGTACACTCCGTCGATGGCATCTCCTGAAACCCTCGAGAATGAACCCATTCCTGTCTGTTGCCTGGAAGCCTCATGAATAACACCACAAGTTGATTGGCTCGGACTTACCCCCATCAGCCCGTCAGTGATGCGCATGGTCAAGTCAACCTTTTGAGCTGAAGAACTCGCGTCTACTTGTGACCTAGACATGTCAATACTTACTATCCAAGGGGCAGCGTTATCAAACCCACAATAGGAAACCTGGTCATTCTCATCTCTTGCACAGAGGTTCTTCTCTTCCGGCGCCGGCTCTCCATCAGATCCAGCAAGGATGTCACTTCCATCCCCGCCAATTAGACCATCATCACCTTTGTCACCATAGATTTTGTCATTTCCAGCGTCACCTAAAATGCGATCATTGCCGTCGTCGCCTTTGATGTTATCGTTACCAGCTCCACCTTCGATTCGGTCATTGCCAACTCCTCCATAAATTCGATCATTTCCAGTCCCCCCATCCACAATGTCGTCTCCACTTAGGGCGTTAATAACGTCATTTCCACCGAGCCCACAAATAACATCATTTCCGGGCTTGCCATTTAGAACATCTGAACCAGATGTCCCGATTATTGTGCAAGTCTTCCCTGAAGAAGTTTTGACAGAAGCGGCTTGTGCGACCGTAACCTGTCCGAGACCTGAAACGGCTAGAGAGCTAGCTAAAACCAGAGCGGCAAGGCTTCTGAGTTGGATTTGAACAGACATGTACATTCACTCCTAATAGGGTTAATTACAAAAAATTTTACTCTCCTGCTCGAAAAATGCACCAAACTTTTTATGAACATTAAACCCTGGGTCGGAAAGTTGGGGGGTTCGAGCCCTTCAAGCGCACTCTACGATTTGTAGCCAGCACTCCCGAATAAGAGC
>RFYI01000083.1 GCA_009921165.1 Actinomycetota bacterium
GGAGCACGTACTACTTGCTCGTCAGGTTGGTGTTCCATACATCGTTGTAGCTCTAAACAAGTCAGACATGGTTGACGACGCTGAAATCCTTGAACTAGTTGAGGTTGAAGTTCGTGACCTATTGTCACAGTACGAATTCCCAGGCGACACCGCACCTGTAATCCAGGTTTCAGCTCTTAAGGCTCTTGAGGGTGACGCTAAGTGGGGAGACACCGTTCTTGCACTTATGGACGCAGTGGATGCAAACATCCCTGAGCCTGTTCGTGACCTAGACAAGCCTTTCCTAATGCCTGTTGAAGACGTTTTCACAATCACTGGTCGTGGAACTGTTATCACCGGCAAGATCGAGCGTGGCCAGGTCAAGGTGAACGACGAAGTTGAAATCGTTGGTATCCGCGACAAGCAGAAGACCACCGTTACTGGAATCGAAATGTTCCGTAAGCTACTTGACTACGCAGAAGCTGGTGAAAACGTAGGTCTATTGCTACGTGGAACCAAGCGTGAAGATGTAGAGCGTGGCCAGGTTGTATGTAAGCCTGGTTCGATCACACCTCACACTGGCTTCGATGGCAACGTCTACATCCTTTCAAAGGATGAGGGTGGCCGTCACAACCCGTTCTACTCAAACTACCGCCCACAGTTCTACTTCCGTACCACTGACGTGACTGGTGTTATCACCCTTCCTGCTGGTACTGAAATGGTTATGCCTGGCGACACCACCGAAATGGCAGTTGAGCTTATTCAGCCAATCGCTATGGAAGAGGGTCTTCGCTTCGCTATCCGTGAAGGTGGCCGCACAGTTGGTGCCGGTACCGTAGTAAAGATCACCAAGTAGTTCTAGAAACTAACTTCAAAGAACCCCAGGCCTAAATGGTCTGGGGTTCTTTGTTTTAAAGAATTTGGCTGAGAATAGCGATATTTCTTGACTTTAACTTGCACCAACACGCCTAGTTGTGCCAAGATGGACAGGTTC
Organism: Actinomycetota bacterium; assembly: GCA_009921165.1. Classification (GTDB taxonomy): domain Bacteria; phylum Actinomycetota; class Actinomycetes; order Actinomycetales; family Microbacteriaceae; genus Rhodoluna. The sequence goes on from RFYI01000083.1 coordinate 974, forward strand.
ATGTGATTTTCATCCTTTCTTGGGTGAACCACTGCAGGCAGAGTGAACCGCTAAAACGGGTCCGGCCGCAGCTGAACCGCAAATTTAACCGAAACCGTATTTGAGTTTGATGTGAGCTTTGCTCGCGACACACCCGAGTGCGTGGGTCGGTATGCAGTGCCCCAGGCAACTGGGTTTGACAGATAAATAGTGGTGCATATCAAAAAAGTGCTGCTAATTATTGACGGGTGAAACCGTCAAGAAAGCGAGTCATGATGGCTGATCAGAAGATCCGCATTCGACTAAAGTCGTACGACCACGAGGTCATCGATTCGTCGGCGCGTAAGATCGTCGACACCGTTACCCGTGCAGGCGCAAAGGTTGTTGGTCCAGTACCACTGCCTACTGAAAAGAATGTTGTGACGGTAATTCGTTCACCTCACAAATACAAGGACAGTCGCGAACACTTCGAGATGCGCACCCACAAGCGCTTGATCGATATCATCAACCCAACTCCTAAGGCAGTTGACTCGTTGATGCGTCTCGACCTTCCAGCCGATGTCAACATCGAGATCAAGCTCTAAGGAAAAACAGATGACTACTACTCGTATTGTGAAAGGTCTACTAGGCAAGAAGCTTGGTATGACTCAGGCTTGGGATGCCAACAACAAGATGATTCCTATCACTGTTGTTGAAGCAGGCTCAAACGTAATCACTCAGATCAAGAACGCTGAGACCGATGGTTACACAGCTATCCAGGTTGCCTATGGTGCAGTTGATCCACGCAAGGTTAACAAGCCTGACGCTGGTCACTTTGGTAAAGCAGGAGTTACTCCTCGCCGCTACCTAGCTGAAATCAGAACACTAGATGCTGACACTTATGAAGTTGGTCAGGAACTTGGTGTTGAACTTTTCGAAACAGGTATGTTCGTTGACGTTATTGGAACTAGCAAGGGTAAAGGTTTTGCCGGTCACATGAAGCGTCACGGTTTCCACGGTGTTGGTGCATCTCACGGTTCACACCGTAACCACCGTAAGCCTGGTTCTATCGGTGCTGGTACTTCACCTGGTCGTGTTTTCAAGGGAACTCGCATGGCTGGACGTATGGGTCAGGACAAGGTAACAACCTTGAACCTAACCATTCACGGCATTGATGCTGAAAAGGGTCTTTTGTTGATCAAGGGTGCAGTTCCTGGTTCAAAGGGCTCACTTGTTTTCGTTCGTAACGCAGTCAAGAAGGGTGCTTAATTCTCATGGCTAACGTAGATG
>RFYI01000084.1 GCA_009921165.1 Actinomycetota bacterium
ACTGACTCTTAATCAGTGGGTTCCGGGTTCGATTCCCGGGGAGCGCACGAACCCCGGTTCCTTCTCACGAGGACCGGGGTTTCTTTACTCCAGCCTTGCTATTTCAGGAGCTTTGTGACGTATTCGATTGTGAATGAGTCAACATAAAGCGAGGCCCAGTCTGTGGATCCAATTGAAAAATTAGCTGTTCCACCTTGAAGACTTGCCCACGGCGACCAGGTTGTGCCACTGTCGTAGCTTGAGAATCCGAGGCTAATGTTGCTAACAAAGCTGGAGAGACAATTTGAAGTGCGGCAAGGCATGTAGAGGAAGAAGCCATCTGATGTCTCCCACTCATTGAACCTGATTCGCCATTTCACAGTTTTTGAGTTTACGGGTATGGATAACTTAACTACCATGGTGTCTCCATCGCCTGAGGAGTAAAAACGAGCACCGGACGAACCATATTTTTCAATCGGATCGAATGAAGTGCCTTGGCTTTCGTCAGCGACTGAATAAGCACCAAATGTCTTGGAAATGGTCTTATATACCCATTTCTTTGAACTAACTTTTATAGAGGTTGTTTTTCTTATAGTCCCGCCCTCTGGACCTTTGGCGCTAGCGACAATTGAGTAAATTCCTTCAACGATTCTTCCTCCGATTTTTCCATCCCAGGAAACAGATTTAGTTCCGGACATTGAAAGAGGAAAAGTCTTCAGAACTTGGTTTCCCTTTAATATCTTGATGTCGCCACTAATCTTTCCTCTCTTACCTGTGGTCAATGAGTTCGAGGTTGTAATAGTCGCTGAATCAAGATACCCATCTTTACTCGGAAAAACAGTTGCAGATGCTGACAAACTAAATGAACCCAGTTTTGTAGTTTTTGTTGAACCTTCGACTGTTGTCTGAGCTGAAACCCATCTCTTTCCGCCCGCGGGGTTCTGAATCGAAAGCATAACAATGTTGAATTTGCCGTTTAACTTCTCCAATTCAGGAAAACTGAAAGAACCATCATCTGAGAGTTCCGTAGTAGCCAAAGTTTTGGTTCCTTGTTTTAGGGCAAGTTTTGCAGTTGGGTAATTCTGTAAATATTCACCCGAGTCATTCCAAAACTCAAGGCTGCCTGTGACGTTGTCTAGATATCCATCTTTGTGGGGAAAGATTTCAGAGGTGTAGTCCGAGATCATGTAGAAACAAGCAGGTAAGACAGCAACTGAAAAAGTATTTTCAAGTTGTGTGGGGGTAGCGCCTTCCAATAAAAGAATAAACCTAATGTTGTAGTCGCCCGCCGGAGCTAGCCGGCTCTCATTGGGCATGGAAATACATACCGACGAGTCGGTTGTGCAAGACGCTTGATCCCAATTGAAAACATCTAGCCACTGTGTTGGTTGATTTAGACAATGCTCTGTTTCAAAAGTCTCTGAACTTTCAAATACAACCTCTTCGGTGCCTGAAGTTAGCACTTGCATCGAGTATCCCGAAGCTGAACAATCTTTTGAGTGTGCCTGCCAATCAGTCTGAGAAAGAGCCTGAGATGCCTTAAACGTCAACGTCTGTCCCATGCGTGTCTCTAAAACATCGGCCGCGTTTGCAGCTGTCACAAGGCCTAGGCCTAACAACGGCAGAGTGGACAATTCCCATGACTATTCCTAACACTAGATAGCACTCTGTATCCGTAAAGACCCTTTCGGGAACAATTCGTACTTTATCAGACTAAGAGCTATAACCATGTTTGGGGAAGAGGGATGTGGTGGTTGATGTGTTACCTATAGTCACTGTGCAAGGAATAACGCCCCAACCGTAGGTGAGCATCTTGCTTAATTCTTTGATTTGTTGAGCTTCATTATCTGGAACTTTTGCAAACATGAATGGGGCAGGGCCTCGCCATTCAAATGTTGTTGCAGTGAAGCTAACTTTCAAGGAAATTAGTCTTCGCCGATGTCTTCATTCCAAAGAGTTGGGTTAGCAATAATGAAGTCACCCATTACTTTGATAAGACCTGGATCATTCATGACTGTGACTTCACAGCCATGTTCTTGAACCCAGTCTTGACCACCTTTGAAGTTGATGTCGTCGCCAACTAGCAGTTTTCCTATGTTGAACTGACGGATGAGACCTGAG
>RFYI01000085.1 GCA_009921165.1 Actinomycetota bacterium
TGCGGTATCGATCATGTCGTCAACAAGAACACAGACACGGCCTTCAACTTCACCGACCAGTTCATTGACCTGAACCTGGTTTGGCTTGTTAGGGTCACGACGCTTGTGAATGATGGCAAGAGGAGCACCAAGACGGTCAGCCCAAATATCTGCAACACGAACACGACCTGAATCTGGAGATACAACGGTTAGGTTATCTGCACCAAAAGTCTGCTTCACATAATCTGCAAGAAGTGGCAAAGCCCACAGGTGATCTACCGGTCCATCAAAGAAACCCTGGATCTGAGGTGAGTGCAAATCAACAGACATCAAACGGTCTGCTCCAGCAGCTTTATAAAGATCAGCTACCAAACGAGCGGAGATAGGTTCACGTCCCTTGTGTTTCTTATCTTGTCTGGCATATGGGAAGAATGGTGAGACTACGGTGATTCGCTTAGCGCTAGCTCTCTTTAGAGCATCAACCATAATTAACTGTTCCATTAGCTGGTCGTTGATTGGAGCAGAATGGGATTGGAGAACGAAAGCATCAACACCACGCACGCTCTCATCGAAACGAACGAAGATCTCACCGTTGGCAAAGTCATAGGAAGTAGTCGGGACTAGTTCGATATCTAGCAGAGTTGCTATTTCTTTAGCCAACTCAGGATGGGCACGACCGGTGGCTAGTACCAAACGCTTTTGACCTGTTGATTTGATCTGCACTTGCTTTTCTCGTTTCCTAGTTTTTAGCTTTATTAGCAGCTTCCGCTGCTTTGGTCGTTGCTCTCTTATTTAACACCCAATCTGCTAGGTTGCGTTGCGGAGCAACGTTCATACCTAAATCTCCGGGTGCAACATCTTTTCTAACTACTGTTCCAGCAGCCGTATATGCCCCATCCCCAATAGTTACAGGGGCAACAAACACGTTGTGTGAACCAGATCTCACGTGCGAACCAATAACTGTGTGGTGCTTATCGACACCGTCATAGTTAGCAAATATGGTGCCTGCTCCAATATTGCTCTCAACACCTATGGTGGCATCGCCGACATAGCTCAGGTGCGGGATCTTTGATCCTGCTCCGATGACAGCATTCTTAGTCTCAACGAAGGTACCGATCTTGCCACCAGCGCCTAGATGTGTTCCTGGTCTTAGGTAACTGAAAGGTCCAACAGTTGCATCATCATCAATCACTGCACCAACGATGTGAGATTTGATAATTGAAACGTTTTCACCGACCTGAGTATCAGCAAGTGTTACTTCTGGACCAACAGTTGAGCCTCTACCAATCTTGGTAATTCCTTTTAGCTGAGTGCCAGGTAGCAAGGTGACATCTTCACCGAGCATTGCAGTGATATCTATAAAAGTAGTTTGTGGATCCGCGATAGTAACTCCGGCCAGCATCCAAGCTTCACAGATTCTTCTGTTCAGTTCTGCACTTACCTGCTGAAGTTGAACACGGTTATTTACTCCAGCAACTAACCAGTTATCTGAAACTTGTAATGCTTGAACCTTGCTACCTGATTTGAGAATTTCAACAGCTGCATCGGTTAGATACTTCTCCCCGGCAGCGTTGTGAGTTCCGATAGTTGTTAGCGCCTTCTTTAGCTCGGCATAATCAAAAACATAAACTCCAGCGTTAACTTCGGTAATCTCAAGTTCTTCTTCTGTGGCGTCTCTGTGCTCAACAATTGAATTAAACGAACCGTTATCTGCTCGAACTATTCGGCCATAACCCGACGGATCGCTAAAGACAGCAGTAAGCAACGTTGCTCCTGCACCGCTACTCAGATGAACATCGATCATGGACTCAATGGTTTGAACATCAAGTAGTGGAACATCTCCACTTGTTACAACAACAGCACCCGAGAAATCATCAGGTAACACGTTTAGAGCACATTCAACAGCTCGGCCAGTGCCAGGCACTTCATCTTGGTGGGCAATATGCACAGTTGGATAGAAAGCGTGGATGTATGACTCTAGTTTTTCTTTTTCGTGGCGAATAACTGGGATCACATATTGAGCTCCAAGAGCAGTAGCTGTTGCTAAGGCATGACCAAGCATTGGTA
>RFYI01000086.1 GCA_009921165.1 Actinomycetota bacterium
TAAGTTTGCTGGAAAGTCATCAGGTCGACCAGCAAGAGATCGCTAATAGTCTTTATCAAAATAACCCCAAGGGAAACCTTGGGGTTATTTGTTTAACTGGGGCTTAAACGCAGAAACCACCAACGTGATCAATGAAGGTGGTTTCTGTTTGAAGCTGTGACCTCCCCAACTACCAAATGAGAGACCCCTGGGTCTCGTATCATCAGGGAGGAACCTTTAGTAGCAAGTTACAATATTTTTCCCTGGCAGTCAAGGATGTGTATAAAGAAAAACAAAAGAGTCAATTTTGCTTATGGTTAGAGACTTATGAAGTGTGGAAATGCGTTTAAGGAGACTAGCTTGAGTTCCAAAACGATGTTTATTTATGTTGATGAATCTGGAAATTTCGATTTTTCTAGTTCTGGCACAAAACACTTTGTAATGTCTCTATTTGTTACAAGCAGGCCCCTGGAAAGCGCGAGGAGGCTCAACAGACTCAAGTATGAACTTTTGGAGAAAGGCATAAACTTAGCCAATTTCCATGCGTCAGACGACAGGCAACAGGTTAGGGATGCAGTCTTTCGTGAAATCGCCATGCTGCAAGATGTTTCAGCTCACACATGCTGGATCGAAAAAAACGAGGGATTTTCTCAAAGCTTGAGCGCTGTGCAGCTTTATGAAATCTTTGGAATTGGAATAGCAAATGTTGCGGGGGTTGAGGTTAGTAGCAGACACCCCGAATCCATGGTTATAGTCTTCGACAAGGCACTGAAACATCGTGAAGAGCAAGCTTTTCTATCTACATGTAAAGCAATATTCTCGAAAATGAATGTACCTTTCCACATCTATTTTCATAACGTGAGCAAAGACTTTAATGGACAAATTGCAGACTACATAGCTTGGGCGCACTTCGTAGCTCTAGAGCGAAACGAAATTCGACCCTTAGGAGCATTGCCTGCAATTTTGAGCAACAATTTCTTGAACGTGAATGGAATCAGTCCGTTAAAAAAGTGACCCCCTCAGCTACCAAATGAGAGACTCCCTGAGTCTCTTATCACCAAGGGGGAACGTTTAGAAAAGAATAACACGAGAGTGATGATTTGTGAAGACTGTTGAAAACTTCATCTGGTCAAAAACAGAAGACCGCTACCAAACCTTCAGGAGAAACTGACCTGTAGCAAAGAAGTGATCCAAACGTTTCTGAGTGCGATCTAAGAATGTTGGTATGAACTCTATGATTTCTGCTGAGGTCATGTATGTGACTGCACTGACTAGTCCGATTAGTCTTCCCATGACTAGGATTTCATAGTCTTCATCTGAGATTTTTGGTAGTTCAAGTAAAGATGCATAGCCTGCTTTGAGGTGCTTTTCCTTCTCAGTATCTTCACGAATGTAATAGCTGCTTATTACTAAGTCTTGAACTGGTAAACCCATACCGGCATCATCAAAGTCAATGATTGCTATCTTGCCGTCAGTCTGAATTACGTTTCCGTTGTGTAAGTCTGCGTGGATTGGGAGTAACTCTTGGTCTTTGGAGAGGCGTGCATAAACTTCATCGCTTAGTTCCAGGCCTTTGAGAATGTCGCCATAGAGTTTGTCGTTGATTTGTTTCGGTTGCGAAGGCCTTAGGTTGTCTCCGGTATTCATCAAAGTTCGGTTAATAGTTGGCAGGTATGCAGGTTCTGTGAACTTTAGTGTCTTAGCGAATATCTGCAACCTTGCCATGTTTTGACCTAAGGCAAAGAGCTGCTCACTAGTTGGTTCATCTCCTACTTCAACACCAGGAATCCACTTGAAGAGCACTGCTGTTGTGTCTGTATTTAGAGGCTCGAACCTAGTACTTATAAGTAATTCATTGTTTGTAGTTCTAAGTGGAACAGGAGCTAGAACTGTCGCCTCTTCACTTAGTTGCTCTAGCCATTGCATCTCAGCTAATACTTCATTATTTGACTTATGGGAGGCCAGGTTGATTCTCAAGGCTAGCTCATCTCCTTGATCTGTTGTGATCTTGAA
>RFYI01000087.1 GCA_009921165.1 Actinomycetota bacterium
CGCCATAACGGTTAGTCCAACCAGCTGGAAGAAACGCGTTAAAGCGATAGTTAGGAGAGAAGTTCCAAGACTTAACCCCAGTGAGAATAGCGCCTGAGAATGCGAACTCCGGATAACCCGACCAGTCACAAACCCAACCGTCGTAACAACCACGAGTAACATTTATGAGCTTCGCTCTCGTGAAATTAGTAACGGAAATCCTTGCCCAATTAAGAATCGCACCTGTTAAATCCGCATCCGTAAAATTTGCTCCAGTCAAATTTGATCGGTCAAGATTTACGTTTACCGCTTTCGACCCGACAAAAGAAGCGTTATAGAGGCTTGACCCATAAAAATTCACGCTCGTTAAATTAGCTCCAGAGAAATCCCAAAACGACATGTCAAGATTATTTAGTTGAGCACCAACCAAACTGGCTTTGGGTCCGACAAGATAGCCGCGCATTAGATGCCAACGTTCAGGTAACACCAACGGTGCACCACCAAGAGAACCAGAAACAACACCATCTAACACAGCACCAGTGAAATCAGTGTTCGTCACATTAGCGCCAGTCAACACAACACCAGACAAATCAGCGCCAGACAAATTAGCTCCAGCAAGGTTCGCTCCAGCTAGATTAGCTCCAGCAAGGTTCGCACCAGATAGATTCAACCCAGACATACTCACACCAGCAAGCTGCAACCCACGAAGATCAGCGCCAGCTAAGTTAGCGCCAGATAAAGTCACCTTAGTCAAATCAAGCTTCGAGAAATCAACACCACTCAAATTAGCGTCAGACAAATTAGCTGAAGAACCAAAGAAATAGCCTCGAATCAACAACCAATCAGCAGGCAGTGCTGCAGGAACACCAACCAAACCACCCGATTTAGTAAACGAAATATCGGCACTAGATAAATCAACACCAGAAACATTAGCGCCAGTCAAAACCGCACGAGATAAATTAGTGGCAGTCAAAACCGCGCCAGACAAATTCGCGCCAGACAAATTCGCATTACTCAAATTAGTGTTAGTCAAAATAGAACCAGAGAAATTAACGCCAGACAAGTTCAAACCACTGAAGTTAAACCCTGTGAAATCACGGTTAGATAAATTACTGCCAACCAAAGAACTCAAAGCAGGTAACTGTGCATCAGGGCCAACCAACACACCATCAACAACCGACCAACCAGAAGGCAAAATAGGTGAACCAATAACACCAGAAGAAATAACCTGATCCAACTTAACTTTAGACAAATTAGCGTTGGTTAGGTTGGTGTTGGTTAAGTTAGCTCCCCAAAGGTTCGCTCCAGCAAGATTCGTGTTTGTGAAATCAACACCAGAAAGATCTAACAAATAACCATTCACCAAAGACCAGCCAGCAGGCAAAGTAGGGGTGCCTGTAACAGCACCAGAAATAACACCAGTCAACACAGCATTAGACAAATCAGATCCAGAAAGATTAGAACCACTCAAATCAACACCAGTCAAATTAGCGTTAGACAAATTCAAGCCAGTCAAATCAATTTGACGCAAAATCAAACCACTCAAATCAGCAGTAGGGCCAAACAAAACGCCATAACGGTTAGTCCAACCAGCTGGAAGAAACGCGTTAAAGCGATAGTTAGGAGAGAAGTTCCAAGACTTAACCCCGGTAAGAATAGCGCCGGCGAAAGTGAAGAATGGGACACCTCCCCAATCGCAAGCCCAGCCGTCAGCGCAACCGCGAGTAACATTTATGAGCTTCGCTCTTGTGAAATTTGTGTCGGATATTGTGGCCCAAGTTAAACTTGCCCCTGTCAGATCAGTATCAGTGAAGTTAGCTCCAGCCATGTAAACCCATTCGAAGTTTGCATTAGTCAACGTGGATCCAACAAAGGATGCGCCAGCAAGGTCTGCGCCCCAGAAATAGGCGTTCTTTAGATTGGCCCCAGAGAAATCCCAGCCACGAAGATTCAACCGATTTAAATCCGCTCCAATCAAACTAGCCTTAGGTCCGACAAGGT
>RFYI01000088.1 GCA_009921165.1 Actinomycetota bacterium
TTAGATCTTTCTGGTGTTGATTTCACAAACACGAATCTTGCTGGAGCGAACCTTTGGGGAGCTAACTTAACCAACACCAACCTAACCAACGCTAATTTGGAAGGTGTCGACATTACTAGTGCAAATGTTCGGGGAGCTATCTTCACAGGGGCAAGCGTTGAAACACTTATTGGAACTGAACTACAAGGAGCTCCTGCGGGTCTGCCTACTGGTTGGTCTATTTCTAATGGAACATTCGGAAGAACTATATCGCTGTTTGGGGTCAGAATTACTGGCACACCAGAGGTTGGTCAAACCCTTACTGTTGCACCAACCACAACTCCTAACGGAGCGGCTCTAACATATACCTGGTTCAGAGATTCTGTTGAGATTTCTGGTGAAACCAGTAATCAGCACCTTGTAACCCTTGCTGACATTGGTGCGCAAATAACAGTGCGAGTGGCAGCAACTAAGGCTGGATACTGGTCAACAACTCAAGATTCAACTGCGTTGCTTGTTCCGTCCACATTCAATGCCTTGACTCGAGTTCAACTAACCGGCTCAGGCACCCTTGGTTCAGTTATAACTTTGAACGCTTCAGGTAAGTCCGGTATTTCTTCTTTGAAGTACCAAGCATCTAGAGATGGTGGACAAACCTGGATCAACGTAACTGGAAATACGTATCAGTTGACCTTCGAAGACCTTGGTTTAACTTTGTAATTCAGAGTTATCCAGGGAGCACAGGGTTACCAGACGCAGACAACAACTGTTGGCTCAATTGCTGTAGCGAGCTCAGTATCGCTACCTGGTTATTCAGCTGGAAGACTTGATTCTGCTAATTCATTCGCATCGCTTGGAACTCTAACCTCTCCTGGATCAAGGTTGGTCGCAACCAAGACGCAGTGGAGTTCTAACGTTAGAGTTTCAGGGTTCTGGTTCTCTTCAGATGGTGGAGCAATTTCAACTAAGTCGAGCTACATTGTTGCGCTTACCGATGTCGGTGCAACCATTAGATATGTTGAAGTTGGAGTAGCTCCAGATGGTTCAGTTAGTTACCGAATCAGTGCACCTTTGGTTGCAAAGGCAAATACCTTTGACAGTTCAGCTTCACCAAAGATTACTGGAACCTTGGTGATGGGATCTAGACTGAAGGCCACAGTGGAGAACACCTGGTCTCCAGGAACTAAGTACACATATCAGTGGCTACTGAATGGTGTAGCCATCCCTGGCGAGAAGACTCAAAACTACGTCTTGGGTGTAAATCAGGTTGGCAACAGTGTGAATGTTAGGGTCTGTGGCTCTAAGGCAGGTTTTGAAACTAAGTGTGAGACTAGCCTGCAGGGTGGAGTAGTTGCTAAGGGAACTTTGGTCGCCACTGCAGATCCAAGCATCACTACCTCCGCCGCCAAAGTTGGAGCTGTTATCAGAGGAAACCCTGGCAAATGGGTATCCGGTACTGCCTTCACTTTCAGGTGGCTACGCGACGGCATTGAGATTCCAGGACTTGCAGAAGCGACTTACATAGTTACCAAAGATGATTCGCGTCACAGCATCTCATTCAAGGTCACAGCAAGCAAACCTGGTTACTCAGATGTTGTGAAGATCTCAGCACCGAAGTTAATTAACTAGAGGTGACAACTGAACGATAGAAGGCTTATAGATCACTAGCGCTATTGGTTCGAAGAACCAGTAACATATTATTTGTATTCAAATGGAGACAAGTTGCACGAGATCTCATTGCTCGTGTAACAGGAAAGGTAAAAATGTCAAAGCTAAACGCCAACACTTACCTATTGAAGGCTATAAGTGCCCTGACAATAGTTCTAACTGGGTTTGGTGGCTTCGCCTCACAAGCCGCTCAGGCTATTGAACAGAGTTGTGACATTGACAACTCCTCCACTCTCATTGGCTGTGATTTTCAGGGTCTAGATATAAGCGGTAGGACGCTTTCTAACCGTGTGATTGTGA
>RFYI01000089.1 GCA_009921165.1 Actinomycetota bacterium
TCGAAGACTCTTCTGATCTTCTCCGGCGGACTAATTCTTCCCTCTTTATCGCGCATAGGTTCTATTTTGCCTTACACACCAACAAGCAACAGCACTGAGCCTGTATCTCAGGGTAACCTTTTCCTTATGTTGCTTTCAGATCGCGATATTCGCGCACAAATTGAACAAGGCCGGATTGGCTTAGACCCACTAGAGATGTCCCTATTACAGCCATCCAGCATGGATGTCAGATTAGACAGGTTCTTCAGACTCTTCGACAACCACAAGTATGCGTTTATCGATCCTGCTGAGAACCAACCGGATCTAACCAGACTTATTGAAGTCAAAGCAGATGAGCCATTCATCCTTCACCCAGGTGAGTTCGTTCTAGGTTCAACCTATGAGTTTGTTACCCTGCCTGATGACATCGCAGCAAGGCTAGAGGGTAAATCTTCTCTTGGCAGACTAGGCCTCCTTACCCACTCAACGGCAGGCTTTGTTGACCCTGGCTTCCAAGGCCACGTAACCCTAGAGCTATCTAACGTTGCGACCTTGCCAATCAAACTATGGCCAGGCATGAAGATCGGTCAACTCTGTTACTTCCAGCTATCAAGCCCTAGTGAAACCCCATATGGTTCAGCAAAATACAACAGCAGATACCAAGGTCAACGTGGGCCAACAGCTTCACGCTCATACCTAAACTTCTACCAAACAGACGTTGGTAACGAACCGCTAGAGCAAAGCGAATAGAACTTAAAAGTAAATGGCCCGTCAAAAGACGGGCCATTTCTATTTAATTACGAGCTAATTACGTTAGGTTCCGGGTGCACGCGTAACAGCCAGAACAAACCGGCTGCTAGGACAACCATGATTCCGATGATTCCAAATATTGCCGGATTAGGTAGATGAAGAATAGAGGCCGCACCAATTGCGATTGCCCACAATGACGGGGAAAGGAACGAAGCTGCTCTTCCGGTCGTTTGATATAGACCAAAAATTTCGCCCTCTCTTTTATCTGGAGCGAATCGGGCAACGAAAGTTCTAGAAGATGCTTGTGCTGGTCCAACAAAGAGACAAAGCGCTAGACCAAACACCCAGTAGGTGATTGAACCAAGCCCTGCGAATGCAAACACTCCAGTTCCCGCAATAAGCATTCCGATCAGAGATGCGACGATAACGTTCTTCGTGCCTACCCTGTTGTCAAGATAACCTCCCAAGAATGCTCCTAAACCAGAAACGATATTGGCTGCAACACCAAAGAACAAAACGCCTTTTTGATCGAATCCAAACGCAAGCGTTCCTAATACGGCACCGTAGGTGAAGACACCGGCTAAGCCATCTCGGTAGACAGCGCTAGCTAAAAGAAAACGAAGTGCGTCTGGGTTGTCTTTTCGCAGTTTGGAAATAGAAGAAAAAATCCCTTTGTAACTCTGAGAGATTGACTCTCTTTTACTTGTTGTTGAATTTTTTGGGGTCTCTGGCACAAAAATTGCTAAAGGAATCGTGAAGATCAACATCCATGCAGCTGCGAAAGGGAACATCGCGCGTAAGTTAAGGCTGTTTTCCTCAGTCGGAAATATCGGGTGCCCCGGAAGAAAACAAAGCACCAAGGCGCTCATCAACAAGACAATTCCACCGACATAACCGAGGCCCCAAGCAAGCCCAGAGATTTTAGCTAAGTTGTTTTTGTTTGTTACTTGCTTCAACATTGCGTAGTAGTTAATGAAAGCTGTTTCCTGCACAACGCTACCGATTGCGTATAGAGCTAGCCCAAAGATGAAAAAAGCTGGCTTTGGTTCCACAAAGTAAGAGGCAACCATCAAAGCTATTAGGACTCCTGAATTAACAAGTAACCAAAACTTTCTCCTACCGGCGATGTCGCTTCTTCTTCCGAAAAGAGGAGCACTAATCGCCACGAGGAGCCCAGCTATGGCTCCTGCAATACCAAGCTGGGT
>RFYI01000090.1 GCA_009921165.1 Actinomycetota bacterium
ACCTGTGAGAGAGCTGGTTGTGAGCCTCCTACTTTGGAGGAAGTTAAGTCTCTTAGTTAGAAGTTAGTTCGGATACGAACTTTATAGAGGACTTCCCGAGCCAAAGCTTGACTTCATCGATAAGTTTTCCTGCTGAGACCTCAGGATCTGCATCTGAACTGGCGTCCCATCCTAAGGCTGAAACAAGGATATTTGACACCTGCAGGTCTCCGTTCGGCTTGCTTCCCTCGTTTTCAAAATCAATAATCAGCGATTTAGGCGCTTCGTAAGCTACTGCGAAGAAAACTGATTGAGCCAAATCAGCGCGTCGCCAATCCTTAGTTTGAATTTTGTACTTTACGTCACCAACAAGAAGTGGCTTTTCGCTTATACCAATATCTGGGTTAGCGCTGACGTTTTTTCCTGTTGACGATGTTAGGTTAACTCGCTTTGGCTTAACAACTTCAACAGGAGCGAGGCCAGTCCTGATGATTGTCCTGATACCCTCTTCAATCAGGAGTGGCGTCTTATATAGGAATGACTTTGCCCTAGATCCTCCAACTCCTAGTTCAATACCTTTTTTCATAACTACCTGGTTAGCAAAGTGAAGGGCATCTGCGTAGTGGTTCGAGTTTCGTTGGGGGACTGCCTTTAAATCAGCAGACCTGAGGGCACTCACATTCAAGAACTGTTGGAGATTCGTTTTCGCACGTTTCTTCAAGACATCCGATATTGCAGGGTTTCTTGCAATAAACTCCAATGCATTCTTTAGAACTCTGTTGAGAGGGGTGTCAACGGAATATTCTTCAAAAGTACTATCAATCGCTAAATTGCCTCGCGAGAGGTTTAAGAATGTGCTTGCCATATGAACCCTTCCCCTCACTGTTTGGAGTGGTGCACGTGTTTTTTTGTAATCTCTAACTAGACCATCCCTTAGGATTGCTTCAATTGATTCGATGGCCCATGCACAAATTAACTCTAGGAAGTGGGTTCCTTGCTGCATGCCAAAATTACCCGAGTACATGCGCGGAAGTGAAAGCGCTTTGGATGCTATGTAGTTGAAGTGCGGAATAGGGATTTTGGGATAAACAAGAATTACTGAGCCCGGAAGATCAATGGCACCTATTGCATCAAAAACTTTGACTTCGGTCTTACCATTGCGAAGATGTCTGACATCCAGGACTTTACTACCCAGCTCGTCTTCATCATCGTCTTTACCCTTAAACCATGAGACCTTGGGCGTCCTCCATTTGTCCTGAAGTGTCCTAAGTGCGACCGAATCTTCATCATTCAAGTCAAGTTCATGCCACTTTGACTCGGTTATGACGAGTTCCGTTTTATTAAGACCAGATGTCATCGAACTTGAACTTATCTAACTCATCGGTTTCGTTGAAGAAATATTCCTCGAGTAGAGGCAAGATTTGCTGAACCCAGATTTTCTTCAAACGTGATTTATCCATTAGCTTGACCATGAAATAGCTGTGTCCTACTTGTAGATGCCTATCCCCTACTGATTGTGCAACTAGTTCATTAAGTTTGTCGAACCCCTTAAATAGAGAGTCTCCAATTTTATTGGATCCCTTGCCAGTTGAGTAGAACTTTTTTAGTACATCGGCGCTTGGAGCAATTTCAAAGAAGTCGAACCTTCTTCTCAAAGCTAAGTCCAATCCCTGAACGCTTCTGTCGGCAGTGTTGAGAGTGCCGATAATAAAGAGATTCTTAGGAAGACTGAAAGAGTCCGAGAGCTGGAGCGAGATCTTGTCGTCTCGATATTCAAGCAAGTACATTAGCTCACCGAAAACCTTAGGGACGTTTGCTCTATTTAGTTCATCAATTATCAGGACCCTAGGGAGCCCGTCCTCTTCGATTTTCTGAGCCATTTTCACAAGCACCCCAGGCACAGTATGAAATTCGATTGCGCCAGTTGAATTTGCAACC
>RFYI01000010.1 GCA_009921165.1 Actinomycetota bacterium
TGCGGTATCGATCATGTCGTCAACAAGAACACAGACACGGCCTTCAACTTCACCGACCAGTTCATTGACCTGAACCTGGTTTGGCTTGTTAGGGTCACGTCTCTTGTGAATGATGGCAAGAGGTGCACCTAGACGATCTGCCCAGATGTCTGCAACACGAACTCGCCCTGAATCAGGAGAGACAATAGTTAGGTTTTCTGCACCGAATGTTTGTTGCACATAATCTGCTAGCAATGGCAAAGCCCAAAGGTGATCAACTGGGCCATCAAAGAAGCCTTGAATCTGTGGTGAATGTAAATCAACAGACATCAAACGATTTGCGCCAGCTGCTTTGTAAAGGTCTGCAACTAGTCTCGCTGAGATTGGCTCGCGGCCTTTGTGTTTCTTGTCTTGTCTGGCATAGGGAAAGAATGGAGAAATAACGGTGATTCTTTTAGCGCTAGCTCGCTTTAGAGCATCAATCATAATTAGTTGCTCCATCAACTGATCATTGATCGGAGCTGAATGAGATTGAAGAACGAAAGCGTCAACGCCTCGAACACTCTCATCAAAACGAACAAAAATTTCACCATTAGCAAAGTCATAGGAAGTAGTTGGGACTATTTCGGTATCAAGCAAGGTTGCTATTTCGGCTGCTAGTTCAGGATGAGCGCGGCCGGTGGCTAGTACCAAACGTTTTTGACCTGTTGATTTGATCTGCACTTAGAGTCTCTCGTTTCTTATTCTTTAGCTTTTTTAGCAGCTTCTGCTGATTTAGTCGTTGCTCTCTTATCTAACACCCAGTCAGCTAGGTTGCGTTGCGGAGCAACGTTCATACCTAACGCACCAGGTTCAACATCTTTCCTAACCACGGTGCCAGCAGCCGTATAAGCTCCATCACCAATAACAATAGGTGCAACAAACACGTTATGTGAACCTGATCTCACATGTGAGCCAATCACCGTGTGGTGCTTAGAAACTCCGTCATAATTGGCAAATATTGTCCCGGCACCGATGTTACTTTCAACCCCTATGCTGGCATCCCCAACGTAGCTCAGGTGAGGAATTTTAGATCCTGCACCGATCACCGCATTCTTAGTCTCAACAAAAGTACCGATCTTGCCGCCAGCGCCAAGATGCGTACCAGGTCTTAGGTAGCTGAAAGGGCCGACGGTTGCCTCATCCTCAATTACCGAACCAGAAATTTGAGATTTTACGATTGATACATTCTCGCCAACCCGAGAATCAGCGATGGTAACCTCAGGCCCAATAACCGATCCCCTGCTTATAGTTGTCAAACCTCTGAGATGAGTTCCAGGAAGCAAGGTGACATCTTCTGCAAGCATTACCGTGATATCGATAAAGGTGGTTTGTGGATCAACAATGGTTACGCCGGCTAACATCCAGGCTTCACAGATTCTCTTATTCAATTCTGCGCTGACCTGCTGCAACTGCACTCGGTTGTTTACTCCTGCAACTAACCAGTTATCTGACACTTGAAGCGCCTGAACTTCTCTGCCAGATTTGAGGATCTCAACTGCTACATCGGTTAGATACTTCTCACCGGCAGCGTTGTGTGTTCCAATGGTTGTGAGTGCTTTCTTTAGTTCCGCATGATCGAAAACATAGACTCCAGCATTTACTTCAGTTATTTCAAGTTCCGCATCAGTTGCATCTCTATGTTCAACGATGGAACTAAACATTCCGCTATCTGATCTGACAATTCGACCATAACCTGAAGGATCTTCAAAAACGGCAGTAAGTAAGGTTGCTCCTGCTCCACTGCTCAGATGAACATCGATCATGGATTCGATGGTCTGGACGTCGAGCAATGGAACATCGCCGCTAGTAACAACGACAGCTCCTGAAAAATCTTCGGGTAAGACATTCAGAGCACACTCAACAGCTCGACCGGTACCTGGAATGTCATCCTGATGTGAGATGTGCACAGTTGGATAAAAACCCTCGATATGTGGTTCTAGCAATTCTTTTTCGTGACGAATCACAGGAATGACATATTGAGCACCAAGAGCGGTAGCGGTAGCCAATACGTGGCCTAGCATTGGTAGCCCTGCTATCTCATGCATGACCTTAGGAGTCGCTGAGCGCATTCTGGTGCCTTCGCCCGCAGCTAGGACAACAACGGCTAAGTGCTGCTCGCTCATCTAACCTCCGTCGTTTAATAAAGCGCTGCTCCCCCAGGATTCGAACCTGGACCGAACACCTCCAAAGGGTGCCGTGCTGCCGTTACACTAGGGAGCATTGTGAGCCACCTAAGGTAGCGAACACCCTCTAAGTCTGCCAGATGTTTAGGGTCTTAGAGGTTAGTTAGGCCTCGAGCCTGGCCCCGGCACTAGGACCGGTGCTAGTCAAAGCAAAGATGCCCTCTGAATTTAGAAGCCTAGCCACGTCCTCACATCTGCCTCTCGATTCGAACAGGGCGGCGACTGTTGGCCCAGAACCTGAGACCATTGCCTTCAAAGCTCCAAGTTCTTCAAGTTTGGACTTTAGCCCAGTAAGTGCTGGCATTAGGGAAAAAGTCGCCGGCTCTAAATCGTTGGTCATTAAGTTGGCTAATTCTTCCGAAGAATTTATTTGCAGAGCAGATAGATCGCTGAATTCATGAAACAAATCCAACTCATCAAATCGGTGGAATACCAACGGGGTTGATAATCCTTGACTACTAATACAAAGTAACCAGTTGCTCTCAAATTGAAGATCTGGAAGTTCTTGTATTTGTTCACCGCGATTAGTCCCAATAGCTAAACCACCGTAAAGACAGAACGGAATGTCAGAGCCGAGAGATGCTCCAAGCCGAGCTAGCTCATCAGTTGAAAGTTTTGAAATTCCATTCTCCTGAAAGAAAAACTCGTTGAGAGCTACCAGCATCGCAGCTGCATCGGATGAACCACCAGCCATACCTCCTGCAACTGGGATTCGTTTATGAATATCTAGTTGAAGATCTGGAGTTGCTAAACCGTGGTGTGCGGCGAGAGCATGAGCTACTTTATATACCAAATTGGTGTCATCTGTTGGAACAGCTTGGATATGCCTGTCCGGCAAAGTATCGCCATGAACATAGATACTTATTCCAGATCCAGTGTCACCAGCTGCCAGAGTTAATTCTTCTCTTAGGTTCAGAGCTAAAAAAAGAGAATTAACTGGATGGTAACCGTCGGCTTGGATAGCTCCGACTTCAAAAACCAGGTTTACCTTCGCAGGAGCTGACGTCCTTATTAATGTTGTCATCGCTTCACCTGCTCCGCTATCTGGTCAAGTAAATCCTTCCAGTATTTGGTTCTAGCCTTGAGCATTACCGGGTTACCAATAAACTCATGTTCGATTAATACTTCGCAAACACCTTCGACAGGTTTGAGAACAAGAGTTGCCCTGGTCTCATCTTGAAAGGTAAGCACAATTCGTTCTGACTGGACGAGTTTTAGGAACCGGGCAAAAGATTCACCATACAGGCTCTCGGAAATTAGAATATTGTATGCCAGCACCGGTGAAGTTGCTAGAGCGGCATTTAGTCGTAGCACCGAATCCTCCCCAGAATTAGTTTTAGGAGCTTCACGCCATTCCAAATACATAAGTGCAATTGAAGCTGCCCACCACTTTTGAACTCGATAGTTCTCTTCCAAGAAAGTTGCAATAGATTTTTGCTTACTTTCACGATGACGGGATTCAAAAATGAGTTCCAGCCAACATTTGGGTTGGCAGGTGTATCAGGAACCAGCATTGCCCGACGGCCATGTTTTTTCTCTGCTACCCGTTGGGTTGAAGGATGACTTTGAATAACTGGCAGGTCATCAAAGATTCCAGATTCAGGTTTTTTCTTTTTGAAGATCATTGCTTAGCCTTAGCAATCCTCAAAAAGTCCAAAATTGTAAGAGCCTCGCCACGTTGAATTGGGTCAATGCCTGCTTCTGTTAGCGCAATTTCAGCAAGAGCTGGAGATCCTGCCCAGTTCGCTAAAGCTTGGCGCAAAGTCTTTCTTCGCTGGGCAAAAGCTTCATCTATTACAGCGAAGGTTTCAAGACGGAGAGCCTCGTCACCCAAAGGAGTTGCTCTTTTGACAAAATAAACCAGCGCAGAGTCAACGTTAGGTTGAGGCCAAAAGATATTTCTACCGATGTTTCCAGCCAGATTACTCTCGGCATACCAGGCCAGCTTCGCACTTGGAACACCATAGATTTTTGACCCGGGACTTGCCGCTAGTCGATGAGCAACCTCAGCCTGAACCAAAACTAAGCCTGAACTAATCGAAGGAAAATGTTCTAAGAAATGAAGTAATACTGGAACAGATATGTTGTATGGCAGGTTGGCTACCAATGCCTGTGGCTCAAGTGGAAGTTCTGTGACCTTTAGCGCATCCGCTGAAACCAGATGGAAGTTCTTACCAGGAGCTCGTTTGCTAACTGTTTCTTGAATGGCTGCTGCCATCTTGTGATCAATCTCAACAGCGATAACGTTCCTTGCTACCTCTAATAAGCCAAGTGTCAAAGAACCTAAACCTGGACCAATCTCAACTACCGTTTCAGCACCGGTTAGCTTTGCTTGAGCAACAATTTTTCTGATGGTGTTCGGGTCAGTCACAAAGTTCTGACCAAGTTTTTTAGTTGGAACGACACCCAGAGCTTCAGCTAATGATCGAATATCTGCTCCACCTAGCAACTCAACCATTAGAGACCTTCAGCCCATAAGCCATAGACGGCTTCGGTGTTAGCAGTTATTTGTGTCGCCATGGCATTTACGGGTATCCCTCTAACCTCAGCCATGCGTCTAACTGTTAGTCCGATTAGATATGGAGAGTTAGGTCTTCCTCTAAAAGGCTCAGGGGTTAGAAATGGTGCATCAGTTTCAACTAGGACAAGTTCTGGCGGCAGTATCGCTAAAGCATCCCTAAGTTCTTGATTCTTTTTGAATGTTAGTGTTCCTGAAAAAGATGCATACCAACCGTGTTCAATAAGAATCTCAGCGAGAGCTCTATCGCCACTAAAACAATGGAACACTGTTCGTTCCGGTGCTCCAACTCTAAGCAAGGTGTTCACAACATCTTCGTGTGCATCACGATCATGAATCTGTAAAGCGATGTTGTTCTCTTTTGCTATTTGAATGTGAGCTTCAAAAGAATGCTGTTGCAAAAACAACAGTTCTTCCGTTGTCCTGAAATAATCAAGTCCGGTTTCACCAACAGCTCGAACTCTTGGTTCTTTAGCTAGTTTTGCGATCTCAGCTATACCGTTATCAAGTTCTTGAATGTTGGAATACTCTGCAGCAACATTTGGATGAAGAGCAACTGCTGCCAAGAGTCTTGGTTCTATAGCTGCAGTTCTAGCCGACCAAATAGATGTTTCAACAGAACCACCAACCTGAACGGCACCAAGAATACCTGCCTGATTTGAAAGCTCTAGATGCTCTCGATAATCCATCGGATTCTCACCATCGGCTATTTCAAGGTGAGTGTGGTTATCGTAAGTGCCGACTTCTAAAGGTTCAGGAAGCTCTGGATAACTTAGATCTCTTGAACCACCGTCTTCTGATTTACGATTACGAACACGAATATAGTTTTCACTTGGTAAGTCTTGCTTTGGCTCGGTGCCCATGATTTAGCTAGCAGTCTCAGCTTCAATGCGAGGAAAGAGCACCTCTAGTTCAGAAACAGTAATACCTGCGGTTAGTTGACCCCAGGTGCCGGCATCGTTTAGCGGCTGGTCAGAAAGCGCTCCCAACTTACCTTCGGTAAGAGCCGCCCACAGTTTGTTGGCCGCCTTTGGAATAACTGGAGCGAGCAACACAGAGAGCACTCGAAGTCCTTCGCTGCAGACATACATCACAGTTGCAAGGCGCTCCCGGTTAGTTTCATCCTTAGCAAGCACCCAAGGCTCTTGGCTGGTGATGTATCCATTGAGTTCATCAACCAGTGTCCAGGTGGCGTTGATGGCTTCATTGATCGCTACGGCATCGATTGCTTCATCGGCATCTCTTACGGCAGCCTCTGCAACATTAATTACCTGGTTATCTGCTTCCGTGTAAGAAGCGGGGCTTGGAATAACACCTTCAAAGTATTTTCTAACCATGGCAAGAGTCCTTGAAGCCAGGTTTCCAAAACCATTAGCAAGCTCTGACTGGTATCGAGCTGAAAGATCTTCCCAACTAAATGAACCATCTTGACCAAAGGCAATAGCTTTCATGAAGTAGTAACGGAAAGCATCTGAACCAAAGATGTCAGTGATTTGATTAGGTGCGATACCGGTAAGTTTTGACTTTGACATCTTTTCGCCACCGACTAGTAACCAGCCATGGCCAAAGATCTGTGTTGGTGGAACAATCTCAGCAGCCATCAGCATCGCTGGCCAGATTACAGCGTGGAAACGCAAGATGTCTTTACCAACGATTTGAACTGTCGCTGGCCATCGCTTTTGGAATGCTGCATCATCTTGGCCGTAACCAATAGCGGTGATGTAATTCAGCAGTGCATCAAACCAGACATATGTGATGTGTGAATCATCCCAGGGAATATCAATTCCCCAGTCAAACTTTTCTTTAGATCTTGAAATAGAAAGATCTTCTAAACCGCGTCGAACAAATGATACAACTTCGTTCTTGGCAGATTCAGGTTGAATGAAGTTTGGGTTCTGTTCAAAGAAATCTAGCAGTGGTTGTTCAAACTCACTTAGTTTGAAAAAGTAGTTGTTTTCCTCTAGTTGCTCAACCGGCTTAGAGTGAATAGCACAGACATCCTGGCCATTGTATTCACCGCTACCTTCGACCAGGTCGGCCATGTTTTTGTACTCTTCGCAACCAACGCAATAAGCGCCTTTAAATGATCCTTGGTAAATAAATCCGGTGTCATAGAGTTTTTGCATGAATTTCTGAACATTTGCTTCATGCCTTGGTTCGGTTGTTCTAATGAAGTCCTGATTATCTATATCGATGGTTTCAAGTAGTGGTAACCACGAATCGTGTACTAACTTATCCGTCCACTCTTGCGCTGAGGTCTTATTGGCAGCAGCAGTTCTGAGAACTTTTTCACCGTGCTCATCTGTTCCAGTCAGCAGAAAGCTGTCTTCTCCTCTTTGTCTGTGCCAACGGGCTAAGACATCTGCAGCTACCTCGGTATAGGCATGACCGATGTGAGGTGCGTCATTCACGTAGAAGATTGGAGTAGTCACATAAAAGGACTGACCATTGTTATTTGTTGACATCAGTTCAATCTTAACTCTCTCTTGAATCTAAGACCTGCTGATACAAATCACTCTTGCTAACCCCGTTAGCCTCAGCGACTTTTGCTACCGATTGTTTCAATGACAACCCGGAGTTCCGAGCAAACTCAACGGCTTCTAAGAGATCCGCCTGAGTGACCTCAGGTTTCTCCATTTGGCTAAGACCAGCTATAACCAGAACCAGTTCTCCCCTTGGCTCGATTGCTGCCCATTCCAACAATTCAGCAAGCGACCCTCTAGCTGTTTCTTCGAACTTCTTGGTGAGCTCTCTCGATACGGTTGCCCTGCGGTCTGGACCAAAAACAGTTAACGCATCTCTGAGAGAGTCTTGGATTCGATGAGGGGATTCAAAAAACACCATCGTCCTAGCTTCAGTCACTAAATCTGTGAAGAATTTCTTTCGCTCGCCTGATTTGCGAGGTAAAAAGCCTTCAAAGCTAAATCTGTCGGTGGGCAAGCCCGAAACAGCAAGAGCGGCTAAAACCGCTGAAGGACCTGGAATAACAGTCACAGCAATACCGGCTTCAATGGCAGCTCTAACTAATACAAATCCTGGATCAGAGACAGTGGGCATTCCAGCATCGGTAACAACCAGAACGTCTTCGTATTTAGCAATCTCTAATAGTTGTTCAACGCGATCGGCTTCATTGTGTTCGTGGAGGCTAAATAGCTTGGCATTGAGCTTGACTCCCAGCCCATTGGCTAGTTTCAATAAGGTTCTGGTGTCTTCAGCAGCAATGAAGCGAGAACTTCCCAAATGCTCAATTAACCTCGAAGATGAGTCTGAGAGGTTTCCGATAGGAGTTGCAGCCAAGATGAGCACGTTCTATTCTCGCAAACTAACATTTAGAGGTGTTAACACTTTTTGCGAGAATGACGGATAACCCGAGAAAGATTGCCCTATTCAATACCTGGGCACCGCTTGCGGTCCTCGTTTTGGCAGCCGTATTGAGGGTTTATAACCTGGACTACCCGCAATCGTTAGTTTTTGACGAAACCTACTATGTAAAGGATGCCTACTCGCTTTGGCACCTAGGTTACGAAGGCAGCTGGTCTTCGGTGGCAGATAATTCATTCAGCAAAGGCGACCCCACCGGTTTACTGACTAGCCCATCCTTCGTTGTTCACCCGCCTTTAGGTAAATGGTTGATTGGATTGGGCATGCTTGTCTTTGGAGCGGGCAATCCTTTCGGTTGGCGGATAGTCGTGGTGCTGCTAGGTGTTGCTTCAGTGTGGCTAACTATGAAAGTAGCCAAGATAATTTTCGACTCAACAGTTTGGGTCGTACTTACCGGTTTTTTATTCGCCATCGATGGAGTCGGCATTGTTCTATCAAGAACTGCGCTACTGGATCAGATTCTTTGTTTCTTTGCAATTCTTGGTTTCTACTGCTTACTCAAAGATCGAAAAGCGGTTCGCCTTTCAAGCTGGAATAGGCCCTGGCTCCTAGCTATGGGTTTGGCTTTAGGAGCAGCTACTGCAGTCAAATGGTCTGGACTCTATTTCATCGTTGTTTTTCTAACCTATGCGGTGCTTAGCGATGCCAACTTTAATTTTCTTACCCACAGAAATATTGAAATAAAATTAGAAGGAAAGTTACCTAAAAAGTTTTGGATTCTTCCATCGATATCTCAAAGCATTAGAAGTGCCGTTCTTGTCACAGTGCCTGCATTGGCAATCTATCTGATCAGTTGGACTGGCTGGTTTGTGACAGCTGGTGGGTGGGGCAGACACTGGGCTGAAGATAATCAGGTAACTGGGATATTCTCTTGGCTGCCAAAAGCAGTGCAATCACTCTGGAATTACCACACAGAAATTTATAACTTCCACGTCAATCTCCACACCGCTCACACCTATGCTTCGAATCCACTCACCTGGCCTTTTATGTTAAGGCCAACCTCATTCTTTTGGGAAAGTAAAGCAAGCGGTTGTTTTCTAGATAGTGCGAGCCAGGATTGCTCTTCAGCGATCACAGCTTTAGGAAATCCAATAATTTGGTGGGCGGCAATATTGGCTTTTGGTGTTCTTGTTTCTTCTTGGTTTAGAACTATGGATAGGACCACAACTCTGATTGGGATCGGTCTGGTTGCAGGATACGCCCCGTGGATCGCCCTAATGAATAGAACGGTATTCGAGTTCTATGCAATCGCATTTGAGCCCTGGGTGCTTTTGCTGTTAGTCGCTGCACTAAGAGCCTGGTTCAAAAACAGTTACCGGCCGATACAAGCGGCTAATTTTATTGCTGGCTTTGTGGTTATAGCGCTCCTAGTTACGGCATTCTTTTATCCGATTTGGACTGGAATATGGATTGGCTATGACTTCTGGCGGTTACACATGTGGCTGCCATCTTGGATCTAAGTCCTAAATCTGTCTGTCCTTAGCCTCGGTTAGGCTAGTCAAATGCGCACCTATCTTGAGCTTTTTAGAACCAAGGGCGTTGCTGCCGTTATTTGGTCACAATTGCTAGCAAGATTTGCGTTCGGCATGAGCACCATAACCTTTGCTGTCCATTTACAGCAGATATTCCATAATTACACCGTAGCTGGGCTCGCTATTGGTGCGACGACAGTAGGACAAGCGCTCTCTGGCCCCATACTGGGACGTTTGATGGCGAAGCATGGGATTAGACCGGTTGTCGTACTTGGGTCTCTAATAACCCCTGTGTGCTTCCTCTTCATAGGTTTTGCGCCAATAAGTGAAGGTTTTGCTATTGGAGTATCGCTTGTTCTTGGATTAGCCATGCCGCCAATTCAACCTGCTGCTAGAGCTGTCTATCCGACTTTGGTTAAAACGGAGTCGCAACAAAGCACCTTGTTTTCTGTAGATGCGATTCTGCAGGAAGTTATCTGGATTCTAGGTCCAGTTCTAGCGACTGTTTTGATTGCAACAACGACCACCCTGGTGCCAATCGTGGCTATGGCTGCAATTCAGTTATTTGGTGGGTTGTGGTTTGCTTTCTTGCCTCAAGTCCATGGTGCACCTATTCCAAGATCAACTAAACGGATGGGTTCGGTGTTGCGATCCAGGATGGTGAAAGTGATGATTGTTGTCAACCTTCTATTCGTGGCTTCCTTTTCTGCACTTGAAATAGGAACCATCGCAGCGGTCGGCCAAGCTGAAGCCGGATTTGTAATTTGCATGCTTTCTATCGGGTCAGTGGTCGGCGGTCTAGCCTGGGGGCATCGTGCCCGTTCACCTATGGCATTGACGAAACAGCTCGGAATTGTTTTAGCAGGAGACCTCTTAATTTTCTTCAACGCAAACAATGCCTTCTGGCTTGGTTTTTGTTTATTTATTTCAGGTATCGGGGTTGCTATCGCTTTCGCGACTATAGGAATGATTGTTAGCAAGACGGTGAAATTAGATGATACAACTGAGGTCTACGGCTGGATAAACAGCGGACAAAGTATTGGTTATGGCGCAGGTGCCGCAGTTGCCGGCATAGTAGTTGACAAGATGACCAGCACCACTTCTTTTGCGCTTGCTTCCGGTCTTGACCTATTAGCTCTGCTAGTCGCACTTTCAGCTGTGGCAATCACCCCAAGTTTTCTAAATAGTGAATCAAAGAAAGAGGACGCCAAGTGAGTGTTTTTGTTGTGACCTACGCATACAGCGCTGACCCAATTGAGCTAAACCAAGTTAGACCAACTCATCGAATTTGGCTTCAAGAGCAATTTGATTCAGGACGTCTTTTAGCAAGCGGTCCAATGGTTGACCGTCAGGCAGGACTTCTGATTTGGAGTTCATCAAGTATTGAAGAACTTAACACATTGCTGGATCAGGATCCGTTTGAATTGGCTGGCATGATTGGCGAGCGAACTATCGAAGAATGGAATCCCGTCTTCGGCCCTTTTAGTAACTAAGGAAAACATGCGAGTACTCATATCTGGAGCTTCAGGACTTATTGGAACTGAATTACAAAAACAACTACTTGCTCTCGGCCACACACCTATAGCCCTGGTTAGAAGGACCGCTAACAACGTCAACGAACTTGAATGGAATCCAAGCCTAGGGCAGCTAGATTCTGCTGCACTCGAAGACATCGATGCTGTCGTGAACTTAGCCGGAGCTACCACTGGAAAACTGCCTTGGACAAAGCAATACAAAGCAGAACTTATTCAGTCGCGGCTTGATGCAACTAAAACAATTGTTCAAGCTCTTGTCAAGACACAGAACAAACCTAAAGTTTTGATCTCCGGTTCCGCCTCTGGAATCTATGGTGATTGTGGTGACGAACTGTTGGTCGAAAGTGCGCCCAAAGGTGAGGGCTTCTTGGCGGATCTTGCTAACCAGTGGGAACGTGAAGCGATGAAGGCTCCTAGCGGGGTTCGAGTAGTCCTAGTCCGAACAACAATGGTGCTCTCAAAAGAACTTGGCGCGCTTGGCAGACTGCTTCCTCTAATCAGAGCTGGAGTCGGAGGACAACTCGGCAATGGTAAGCAATGGTGGGCTTGGATTTCTCTTCCTGATGAAGCGCGAGCAATCATTCATCTCATCAATACACCAACCGCTAGCGGCCCATACAACCTAACCGCACCGGAGGCTGCCACCTGCAAAGAACTTGTTAGAGCTTTGGGTAAAGAGCTAAAGCGTCCAACACTAATTCCAGTTCCAGCTTTTGCTTTGAAGCTAGCTTTCAAGGAAGGCGCTAAGGAACTACTTCTTTGCAGTCAAAAAATGAGTGCAGCCAGACTGCTTGCAACTGGTTTTGTATTTGAACACCCGACACTGCAAAGCGCTTGCGCCTGGGTTACTCAGTCTGAATAGATTTAATAAAATTTATGCCGCTAGTGGCAATCAAGGTTGCTGCAACACCCCCAACTATCAGCGGCAAAGTGATATCAATCTTTGCTAGCAAGCCGCCGATTAAACCACCAACTGGCATCAGACCCCAAACTAAAGTCCTTCGAGTGCCATGAATCCGACCAAATATTTCGTTTGGAATCATCGCATGGTAGGTGGACATCAACAAGATGTTCCATTGAGATATAAAGAAGCCGTGTAACAAGCTAGCGGCCATATACCAAGTGGCGTTTGGCGCTAATCCTGCCAATAGAAGAGTCAGTGCCGAAAGCGGCAGACTGATGGCCAAAGTTTGACTTCTGCCGAAGCGTGCAGATAGACGAGGAGATGCGAATGCTCCGGCTAGAGCCCCAACCGCTAGCGGAATCATCAAAATACCGTAGCTTGCCTCTGGAACATGAAGATGGTCGAGAATAAAGAGCACCAAAGTTGATTGCCCCAAGGCATAACAGAATCCAACAGCGCCGGTGGTGACCACCAGCCTGAGCAGGACCTTGTCCTGACACAGATAAACCAAACCTTCCTTCATTTCAACCCGCAAAGTGGGGCGATGGGTAGTAGCTTCTGATCTAGTGTTTTCCATAGTCCTAGCGGCTATTGAACTAACTAAAATGATGGCCACCACATAGCAACCCGAAATTCCCATAAAAGGACTAAAGGCAAAAGCCACGAAAAGTATTGCGCCTAGAGGTGCTCCGATGAAACTTTGCATAACGGTGTCTGCGATTTGTAACCTGGAATTTCCTCTTTCCAGCTGACTCCCCTTTAGCAAGAACGGAATAGTTGACTGTGTCGCTGTGTCATAGAGCACCTCGGAGATTCCAAATATAAAGGTTAGGAGCATCAGGACCCAAAGACTCATTTGACCCGTGACTATTAGCGCCGCGATTGTGGCACCGATAACTACTCTCGTTACCTGGACAAACAACATCGCGAATCGCCTGTTGACTCTATCCATGAGCGCGCCAAGCGGAATGGCAAAAAAGAGCCACGGTAACAGCATCATGTTTGACTGGACTGAAATAAGAATTGGATCTCTAGTCAATGTTGTTGCTAAAAGCGGGATTGCTGCGCCGACTAGACCATCGGCAAATTTACTAAACATCGCTGCCGACCAGAGCTTATTAAAAGTTGTGCCCAAACTTTCTGATGATTTAGCTGACAACTCGCTCCTTTGCATTTCTTAGCCTAGTAAAAAGAAAGACCCCGACCTTTCGATCGGGGTCCAACCTCTAAAAAGAAATTACTTCTTCTTAGCTACAGTTCTTTTTGCAGCAGGCTTACGAGCTGGAGCCTTCTTTGCAACAGCCTTCTTAGGCGCTGCCTTCTTAGCTACAGTCTTCTTTGCAACTGCCTTCTTAGCAGCAGGCTTCTTAGCCGCTACCTTCTTAGCTGGTGCAGCCTTCTTAGCAGCAGGCTTCTTAGCCGCTACCTTCTTAGCTGGTGCAGCCTTCTTTGCAACAGCCTTCTTTGCAGCAGGCTTCTTAGCCGCTACCTTCTTAGCTGGTGCAGCCTTCTTTGCAGCAGGCTTCTTTGCAGCAGGCTTCTTCTTAGCCACTGCCTTCTTTGCTGTTGTTGCCATTTTTTTCGCTCCTTTGTTTGCGGCCTGTTCGGCCTTAGCAGTAATTGCAGGGGTTGCCTTTACGACAACCTTTGCTGCTTTCACTACACCTTTGTTGATAGCCTTCGAGGCTTTTGCAGTTGCAACAGGTACAGCCTTATCAATTGCCTTCGCTGCCTTAACTACACCTTTTCTGGCATCTTGTTTTAGATCATCAAGTTTGTCGTCTAACTTGTCGACAGCCTCGCTGACTTCTTGCTTGATTTCCTTAACGGCATTCCTACGAGAACGTCCGCCTCTTACAAGGTCATCTAGTAATCCCATTTGTAAACTTCCTTAACTTTTGGGTTCTATTAAAGATTAGTGGAACTTATAAAACAGTTGCATACAAAATTGCATTAAGTTGTTGGCGAGTTTTATTACGATTTTTTACCCATTTGAACGTCTTCTTCGTAATATTTCATCTAGATTTTCGGAACTCAACTGTTCTTTTTCTTTGCGAACATCTTCGAGTTCATGCACCTGAGCCCACTGCACTGTCTCAATTTTTCCTAATCGAGCAGAGAGCGGATCGGGTAATCGATTGATTACTACCTTCGCTGGAGCCTTTGCAATTGGCGCTAAAGATTCGTCTGCAGTAGCCGTAGATGCCTGATACCAACTGGCCTGTCGAGGTGTTACGGGTCTGGTGTTTTGTGCGGTGCTGTCATTCGTAATGCGTATATTTCGTTGTCTGTTTCGCTTCGGTTTACGATCAGCTAAGCCTCGCTTACCCGATGGTGTCATGAAGCCCAACCAAAGGACAGCGACGATAAGAAGAAGAATGCCGCCTGATCCAGTGATTTCCATATCTCTAGGCTATTTATTGCTTTTGTTATCTTGCGCTATTTTTTGGCGTGTCTAAATTAGAAAAAATTGAGTCATTTTCGAAAACTGTAGCTAATTTTGGGAATCTCTTTCCTTAGCCATCGATTTAATACACCTGAACCAGCTTCATCTGAAGTGAGCGCGAATACATAATGATCGCGCCAATCATTATTGATGTGAATGTAATTTTGCTTGAGCCCTTCGTAGCGAAGACCTAGTTTCTCCACCACTCTGATGCTCGCTTCGTTCTCAGGTCTAATGTCTATTTCGACTCGATGTAAGCCAACCACTTTGAACATGTAGTCCATCGCCAGCGCTACCGCAGTTGGGGTGATGCCAAGACCTGCAACTTCTGGAATTATCCAGTAACCGATAACACAAGAGGAAACGGAACCATGCAAAATGTTTGCCACATTCAATTGGCCAACAATTTCATCTCTAAATGTGATGACGAAGGGAATACCATCATTGGATTCCAGCGCTCTAAGTAATGATCTAATTTGCGCTTTGAAATCAAAAGAGGTTGGGCCATGAGGGTTGGTTGCCTCCCATGGTCTTAGCCATTCACGATTTGACAGAACTAACCGTTCAATTATCTTCGCGTCGCGGTGTCGGATGATCCGCAGCGAGATGTCCCCGTGAGTAAGTGCAAAAGAGTTGCTCATGCTGGCAAGATTAGTGGCATGAATGATATAGCGATGGCCAAGGCACAGCTTCGAGAGGAAATACTTTTCCAACGCAAGCGGCAGCAGGTCTCTGCGAATGCCAGACTCGAGCTGAGTCAAAATATATTGATGTTGGTCGAAAGGCTCACGCCGAACAGAGTTGCCATCTATAGTTCTTATCCATCTGAACCTGACACTTCGATGGCTATCGAAGCACTAGTGACAAAAAGTATTCCTGTGCTAGTTCCTGAAACGCATTCTGATGGGTCATTGAGTTGGCATGAATTGTCATCCCATGTTCAAGTTAGTCTGCAAAATGATGATTTATTATTAATCCCAGCGCTTGCAGTTGACCTAGGTGGTAACCGTTTAGGTCGAGGTAAAGGTTATTTTGATCGAGAACTCGAAAAGGTGCTGACTAAAAAGGTCTATGCGGTGGTCTTTGAATCGGAGATCTTGACTAAGGTTCCAGTCGAATCACATGACCGAAGAGTAAGCGGTGTGGTAACTGAAGCTGGCATCAGGGATTTAAACTAAATAGATGCCTACCTACTCTTATAAGTGCACAGTCTGCTCTCATGAGTTCGATTTCCAACAATCAATCACTGAACAAGCGCTTACTACCTGCCCTGAGTGCAAAGGTGCCATACAAAAGATTTTTGGGAAAGTCGGAGTTACTTTCAAAGGAACCGGTTTCTACATAACAGACAGCCAGAGCAAGCCAAAGAAAGAAGACTAGCTAGCCCCAGTGGGGTGGTTTATCGTTTTTTAGCCGATCGTCATTGGAGCCATTTCGATCGCCCCAAGCTGCATCACTGTCTTCAAAGACTCTGGCAACCGGTTGAGTGTTCAGCATGGTTGGAGTTATCTCAACACCAAGCCTGATACCAATTCTTTCTGCTACTAGCTGGGGATCGCTAAAGATTTCAAAGGAGTAGACCCGCTGGTATCCCCAGCCAAGTGATCCAAGCAAAGCGGGACGTAAACGTATCCGCTCAGTCAGATCGAGACCTGGATTAGACCAATCTGGTTCCACGATTAGTGATTGATTGCCGAAGGATGCTATCAGTGGAATCCGCTCACCAAATCCCTCGACCACCCGAATGCCAAAGCGTTTTAGCCTTCTTGATAGATCTGCCAGCATCGGATCGCTATCGAAGGTGTCACTCTCAACACTCTCGTTGTATATCGGTCTAAGCAAAGTTTCTAGATAGGCAGTAGCTCCGTCAGCTCTTAACTCTGGTAAGTCATAGGCGCTGAAACAGCTTACGATGGTCATCCGGTAGCGAGCGCTAACAAGCATATTCGCCAGCCATCGTTTGGCTTCGGGTTCGTTTAGCATACCGAAGTGGCTTAACAGTTTGCCTTGAGATGTTCTACCAAAACCAATTGTGAAGATTATCCGATCTGCCAGTCGGTGGTTCAGATCAGCCAAACTAGCTATCTCAAATTTTTCCTTGCCATGCTTTTCAAAGAACTCCATCAAGTCGGCATTCAGTTCAAGAGCCTGTTGCAAGGCGATGTGCAGATTCTCAACATGAACCGAACTTGCGCTAACGACAAATAATGACTGTTCCGGAGTCTTGCGCACGTGATCAATAATCAAATCAATAACTTTGTTCACCTCAGCAGCTGGAGATTCCGTACTGGCAGACTTGTTGCCATTAGCTCGAGTGTCACCATCGACAATTACAAGTTCCAATGCAGACTGGCCATCAAATTCTGCGGCTGTTGGTTCAATCTCCAATCGACCTTGGTAGAACTCACGGTTCAAGAGTTGCCCAAAGAGCTGACCTTTGAGACGGTATGAACGTTTCAGAACCTCACGGCCGAATACTTCACTAACCACATCGAAGATGCTTGGAGCTTCTGGAGCCTTTGCTTTCAGAGCCAACTGCCACTCGACTTCAAACCCACTAGGAACTGCAATCATCGGATCGCCAAAGGCAACTATTTGCTTTGCTCTTAGCACTCCGGATAGATTTTCAGCAACCGTGGTGCCGGCGGCATCCATAACAATCAGCACATCAAAGTTCTTTTCCTGAAGCAACACATCCGGCAACTCATAAGGAGATGCCCCAACATGGCTTACAAGGTTAGGCCACAGGTTTCTCGCTTGAGCGGTAAGAGTGGGCATCCAAGATACACGCTGCTTCAACAAGTTCTTTAGAACATCTGCCTCCTTAGGCATTTGTTCAACTGCTTGCCGCCACCGATTGGCAGTTATGTGTGAGATCTCTTTCCTTGATTCAACTACCAGCCGTTGGTCCGTTCTAACAAATTCAGTTTCCAACTCAGCTAGGAATTCAGGAGTATATGAGGCAAAGGCATTATCTCCGGCAAGTAAATATTCAAGAGCCGAAATCCACCAACACTGATCAAACTCAGCAACCAGCTCTTCGTTGCGAACCTGGTTTACCGCTAAAGACTTCACCAAGGAACCTAAGCCTGCCTCCTGGATTTTTCTTCTCAGCTCGTTCTTTGCAGCTAAATTATCTAGCGGAGCGGTGTCGGTTTCAAGCAATCTGAGAGTTGCACTTAGCTCAGCAATTGGGATTTCTAAGAGGCTCTTTCGCTTCGGGTCTGGATCTAGATGAGAGTCCAGCTTGATTAGGTCAGCAACCAGCGATTGATAAATCACCTGAGCATCATCTATGCCTAGCGGGACAATCGGTCTAATATCTTTTGTGCAGAGCTGCTTCCACTGTTTAGCCTGCTCGTCGATTAGTAACAGCGAGTTATGCAAATCAGAGACACTAGTGCCGGCACGAATGTATTCCTTGGCATGTTTACTTAGAGCTCTTCTAGTCTTACCCGACATAGCACTCTTCTCGTGCCGAGGACTGGTCGCGGTAATTAAATCTGTAAGTGGTCTATCAAAAACTTCTGGCTGGAATCTATCCAAGCTATTCCTAATGCTTATCAAAAGTCTCAGATACTCGCCCCACTGAGTCACATTGATTGCTTCTGGGAAGTGAACTTCTTTAGCAAAGGCGTCCAAACGATCACCAAAATTTGGCAGCACATCCTCAGCCAAACGGTTCGCCAGCGAAAGGATTCTTGGCACTTCAGCTGCGTCGTCAAACTGTGCATTAACCCACGGGCTGCCTTGCACTGAATCTTCAAACTCGCCTAGCTCTACTGCTTCTTGCAGCAACGAGATGGCTGCCGACCTATTTCGGGTTTCAAATAATGCTGGGCCAGCTATGCGAGCGTTAGTTTTTGGAGGTTTGGGTAAAGCGCTTAGTTCAGCTAGTTTGGCTAACGAATCAGCAATGCTGATGCCTAAAACCGGATGCCTAGTCTGGAGGGAATCCGAATATTGGTCAAGTAGGGCAACCGCATTCTCTCGAGCAGCCTTCGCATCAGCTAGATTCGCTGGCTGTGCCTTTTCAAATCTTGAAATAGCGGTCACGATATCTAACCAAGTTGTGTATGTGCGAACCAAACTACCGCTAAGCCCAACCTGAGCGAGCCGGTCACTTAGTTCATTTAGGGTCTGCCTTCTTGGTGCAAGCACCAATGCTCTTTTGCCTTGAGCGCTCAAAGCACCGAGCAGGTTAGAAACAGTTTGGGTATAACCAGTTCCAGGCAAAGTCTCAACGGCAAAAGAAGATCCGGCCAAAGCCCTTGCTACAATCCGGGACTGAATAGAGTCAGCATCAGCGGCTAATAGAGGTTTCGCAATACCAAGATCCTCGACTTCTAAAGAATCTCCGCCAGCTAGAGCAGCAGCCAAACGATTAGGTTTTTTTGGCAATTCATGAAGCATGAGAGTTGGCGCAACGATGGCGTTGGTGAGCACAAGAGTTCTCTGAATCTCAAGCTCTGGAATTGTCTTTGTCGAATCGGCTAAGAAACTGAGCAGAGTAATAGGAACTAAGTCGTTAGCCTCAGCATAGAGTTTGGCTAAGCGCTGGACATCTATCTCTAAGTTGAAGTAGTTGCGTAGAGTGAGGATTAGTTCTGGGTTTACGAAAGGTTTTCCTAAGAGGACTAATTCGAAATCAGAACCTTTCCGAATAAGCTCTGCTTGCCACATCATCGCAGGAACTCGAAGATCAAGGTTCACAGTTCTGAAATCAATCGATCCGGCTAAAAGGTGAAGGCTTTCCAAACCGAAATTACTCGAAATGCGTTCGCTTTTTATTTTTATTCGACGTGCTTCAGCAAGTGCCTTTGAATAAGCAATGGGGTCGCGGACCAAATTAGCCAACAGCCCGCGGTGGCTCTTCGTGAACATTGATAAGCCAACCGGGTGGGCTTTCTCTAGATTGACCAGTCCGAGAACATCGTGGTCAAGATTGGCCAGCGGATTAGCACCACCGATACCTCGAACTTCTTCGAGCCATCGGTTGTATTGGGCTTGGGCTATCTCAGTCATTAGGCAACAAGCCTAACTTTTGGGGATTAACAAGCATCGTAGGCAGGGCTGTATTCAGGTAAGTTTGAGTTTTGCAAGAAACATTTATGCCCTCGTAGCTCAGTGGATAGAGCAGTGGTTTCCTAAACCATGTGCGGAAGTTCGATTCTTCTCGGGGGCACGTCTTAGGCAGCGTTAGGTAACTGCAAGTAATCATTCCACTCAGGCTCAACTCGCTCGGCTCCCCTAATCATCCAAGCTCCACCGGTTGGCATTCGAGGGGTGAAGGATAAAGTCCAACCAATCTCATGCAGAGTCTTATCGCCTTTGATGTTGTTACACCTTAGACAGCACGCAACTAGGTTCTCCCAGCTGTCTCGGCCACCTCGGGATTTAGGCTGAACGTGATCTACAGTGTTAGCTGTCCTATTGCAATAAGCGCAACGGTGCCCGTCTCTTCTTAAGACTCCCCTTCTTGACAGTGGGATAGCCCTAGAGCCT
The DNA here is from genome assembly GCA_009921165.1 of Actinomycetota bacterium. Classification (GTDB taxonomy): domain Bacteria; phylum Actinomycetota; class Actinomycetes; order Actinomycetales; family Microbacteriaceae; genus Rhodoluna. The sequence continues at coordinate 19,966 of RFYI01000010.1, forward strand.
GGAATCCTTACATATCTACTCAGCAGGATCACCGACGGCAATTCATACTCTCCGGTTGCGCTATGAACTTTACGATCTTGAGAACCCTCCAAGACAGTTGCCTTTTTGTTCAGCACCAAAATAATAGCTCGCTTGAAAGACACCACCGCTAAAGGCTCGTAGCCAGCATTCAAAACAAGTGTTCGCATGTTTCTCCCTTTCGAAATCACCTGCACGGATTGCAGGTTTTCGTGTTAGTTGCTTAGAGCACAAACAAAAAACGCGCCACCATTACTGGTAACGCGTTTAGGCTTGCCGAGCTTGGCAGGAGCAAACTATATGGAAGTGCTGAAACTCGTGCTTGGAGGGCACGTGTGTAGCGTCCATTCGTCTCTCCTTTCAAGGCAAATAAGTAACCTGCCAAAAGATTACGAGATTATGACTATCGGATGGGATAAACACACCGAATTCAAAGGTTAAGAATTGGTGCTGCTTTTTACTTTATTACTCTGACTATGTAGTAGTTATCGGTAAATATTGGAGCTAATTTGACCCGGTCTCCTCGTTGGGGAGCGTGATAGAACATTCCTGAACCGGCATAGATACCTTCGTGACTCAAATTATTCATGATTACTATATCCCCTGGTCGTGCATCCGACCGATTGACCCGTTTTAGATGTGGGTCGTGGGATTGTGCAATAACCGAATGCGGCAACAAGATTCCAAACTCAGCGAAAACCAAACGGGTATAGCCGGAACAGTCAAGACCGGTTGGTAACTCCCCGCCAAGAACGTAAGGAGTACCGACATACTTTGCTGCCACTTTGAGGATGTCCTCTGAAGTTAGATCAACAAAATTCGGGCTCGAAGCCAAATCAATAGCGGTTAGACCTTTGTAGCCGAGATAGTTATTTCGGTTAGTCATACGCTCAACCTCAGAGGCTGACATCAATCCGTAAGATCCACGCTCAAAGTTCAAGGCTGTCTCTCGCAACAAACTCATGCTCTGCGCATCACCAATTTCAGTAATTCCGCTCTGCGTAAAACCCGAAACGGCTGTAATGGCAGGTCCATAAGCGTATGCCGGTAAGGCTGCGGTTGCTGTAACCCCTGCGATTACTGACATAACAAGGGTTGTTCGAACTGACGCCTTCTTACTGAACCTAGTTTTGGGGATAGCCGCAACAATTCCAAGAGCGGTTATCGGATTGCTTGGAGGGTTAGCTGCAAAGTGCTTTCGGTCAAGCTTGGCGGCCCTTTTTTCGGCGCGTAAGGCATGGCGCGTCTGGCGAGACTCGAGAATGTTTATCTCGACGTCTGCGCGGCGTCTACCCGAAGGCTTGTCTGTCAAAACTTGTCCTCCTAGAACATCATCGGAAATATATCCGACCTTGTTGCGAAACTTTTATCTGTTATATACACCTCGTGCGAATAGATCTTTTGCGGGCTCGCACCTCAACTTGGGTTGGCTTATCGAGGTTCTATGATTTTACCCCGTAAGGCTGGGAACGGTTACTGTTCTGTGGGCTTTTTGAGCCTAAGTAGACCTGATTCTCAGTGTTTATGCGGGAATTACGAATATGTGAGCAACATCAAAGGCGGTGAGGCTTACCGAGTGTTGCCCATCCGTAGAGCTAACTAGCACCCTATCGGCAGCCGGGGTTGCAATAACTTCAGCACCTGGGATGACATTAGCAGCCTGAAGGTGGGCTAAAGCATCTGAATGCACCTGAAGCGGCTCAGCAATACGCTTAACAATCACTTTCTGTTCTAGCAATTCAATAAGAGGAGAAACTTTTTCATGAAGGGCAGTTGACTCTTCTCTCCCTAAATGTTCTAGCCCTGGAATTGGGTTACCGAATGGAGATTTCTCAACATTTGGGACTAGCTCCAAAATCTTTCGTTCTACCTGTTCGCTCATAACGTGCTCCCAACGACAGGCTTCCTCGTGAACAAGATGCCAGTCAAGGCCGATGATGTTAGCTAACAGTAATTCTGCAAGGCGATGCTTACGCATGACCTCGATGGCTAGTTTTCTGCCTTCAGGGGTGAACTCTAAGTGTCGATCTCCACTTACTATCACTAAACCATTCTTCTCCATCCTTGCCACAGTCTCTGAAACTGTCGGCCCAGAGTGATCTAGTCGTTCAGATATGCGAGCTCGCATGGGAATGTGACCTTCTTCTTCGAGTTCCAATATGGTTCGAAGATACATCTCAGTGGTATCGATTAGGTCGGTCACAATCTAAGCCTAAATCTTCCACGGTGTTTGCTCGGCTAAACTTTGAAAATGGTAGAGATAACTATTCCGAAAGACCTAATCCCAGAAGATGGCCGGTTCGGGTGCGGGCCTTCAAAGGTAAGACCAGCCCAAATAGCAGCTTTTGCAGTTGCTGGAGCAGAGTTGATGGGAACTTCACACCGTCAAGCTCCAGTAAAGAACTTAGTCAAGCGTGTGCAGGAAGGTCTTCTAGATCTCTTTCACAGACCGCACGGCTATGAAATAGTTTTAGGCAACGGTGGTTCCACTGCATTCTGGGATGTAGCTTCGTTCAGCCTGGCTGAAGGAAAATCACAGGCACTAGTTCATGGAGAATTCGGCGCAAAGTTTGCCACTGCTTTGTCTGCTCCTTGGTTAGATAAACCAACTGTCATTCATGGGGACCCAGGATCTCGCGCAGAACTAATTGCAGAAGCTGGGATTTCTAGTTATGCCTATCCACAAAATGAAACCTCGACCGGTGTTGTTGCCCCGGTAAAGAGAGTTCATGGCGCGGATAAAGATGCACTATTTTTCACAGACGCAACTAGCGCTGCCGGGGGTATCAACTTTGATGCACATGAAACCGATGTCTATTACTTTGCCCCACAGAAAAACTTTGCTTCAGATGGCGGTCTCTGGTTTGCTCTTATGTCTCCGGCTGCTATTGAAAGAGCTGAGCAGATCGCAGCGAGTGAGCGATACATCCCAGAATTCTTGTCCCTGAAGACTGCTATCGACAATTCGAGACTGAACCAGACTCTAAACACTCCTGCAATTTCGACACTGTTCTTACTTGCTGAACAGATTGATTGGATGAACTCCAATGGCGGTCTAAAGTGGGCAGACCAGAGAACTAAGGCTGCATCACAGCACATCTATGATTGGGCCGATGCTAGCTCCTATGCAACACCTTTTGTGACTAACCCAGAACATAGGTCTCAGGTAGTTACCACCATAGACTTCGAAGAATCAGTCGATGCCGCATTAGTCGCCAAGATTCTTCGAGCTAACGGAATTGTTGATACTGAGCCTTATCGCAAACTAGGTAGGAACCAATTGCGTGTTGCAACTTTCACAGCAACTGAACTAAGCGATGTTCAAAAGTTGACTAAAGCAATTGACTATGTAGTTTCAAACTTAAGTTAGATTTTTCTCATGCGCTGGATAGCTAAAGATTCTGAAAGAAAGCCCGACCCGGAACCAATCAGAGGGACAGCTCGAATTGCAGTTATTTTTGGCATGATTGGTTTTGCTTTAGCGCTAGTTTTTATTTTGGTTTTTTATAACCAAATAACTTCACCACACAAGATCTGGTATCCATACACCTGCGTAGTTGGACTAGTGCTTGGCTTCTTCGCCTTCTTCAAGGTCGGCAACCGCTAGTTCCTCTGACTCGGTTTCAACCGAGGCTTCTTCCGCATCCAAAGCGGCTTGCTTCTCTAATTCAATCTGCAATGCCTGATAGTCAGCTAAACGTTCAGCCCATGGAATCCACTTTGGTGCAATCAGTGAATCTTCACCGGGCACCATAACGACTTCACACAAACTTGGTTCGGTGGCTGGATCCTGTTGATAAACAGTTACTGACCAACGCCAATCTCCATAGCCCAGTTTTTTGGACTGCCAGAAGTATGTTGTGATGCCATCGCCTTCGTCAATGTGGTTTTTATACTGACCAATTTCATTAGGTTGAGCTGCGGCTTTGGCAGCTACCTCAGCAAATGCTTTGACATCAAATTTCGCCTTGACAACCTTCTCGGGTTTGAGCAGTTTGACGAATTTAGGAAGTTTCTTAACTCTTGCCATTAGTTGTGTAACTGGTCAGCAAGGGTTCTAAGTAAGCGAGCAACCTTCTCGGCGCTAGCCCCTTCAGGAAGACGACCATGCTCAATGCCTGGACGAATATTGTCTAATGCCGAGATAAGCCCCTCAACCAAGATGACAAGGTCTTCGTTCTTCATGCGAGTAGAGGCTCGCTGCTTCTTCTCAAGGCTCTCAGGGACCTCGAGGATACGCATGGTCATGACCTGAGCTCCACGCTTGGAGTCCAAAATGCTGTATTCGATGCGAGTGCCCGGTTTGATGTCGGTTACCCCTTCAGGCAAGTTGCTCACATGGAGAAACGCTTCGGTTCCTTCATCTGATTGCACAAAGCCAAAGCCCTTTACATTATCGAAGAACTTTACATGTCCGGTTGGCATAACTACCTCTTTCATTGCCGCAGGGTTCATTTTACTTCAGCCGAGCAAGTATCCTAAAAGGATGACCAAGAAAGCAAAACCCACCGAGGCTAAAAACCTTCCCGAAGTGGGAACATCCGTGCCAGTATTGGAGAAAACCCTAGCTTTTGTGTTTATCGCAAGCGTTGGGATCTCAGTTCTAGCCATCTTGGTTATTCTGCTGGCCGCCTTTAGCAATGGGGCATGGATCCCTAACGGGCTTGGCCTAGTGCCGATGCTTGCACTTCCTTTCGGCTTTGCCTCGTTAGCTGGACTACTCATTGTCTCAAGTTTCAGAAAAAGAAAGTCCTCCAAAAACTAATGAGTGAGGTTCTCCAGGTCGCTAAAGCACTAAGTAGATCAACTGACGCGGAGCTGGTTAGAGTGATCGGCATCAGGTTAATGCCCTCTGGATCTTTCAATGACTTCTTTGACTTTGCCGCCGCTTTACTAAAACCTCAAAATGTTTCTGGAGCAATTGCAGGTCTTACCCGAAAGCAGATTATCGCTTTTAGTAATTTGCTAGAAAATAAGAGTACGAAAGATGATGCTGAAAGTCTTGAAGTTTTAGCCACTCTATTTTTAGTTGAAAAGAAAATCACCAGCGATAAGGCTTCATATATTCCGTTGGAATCAGCAATTAGTACTTTCAAAACATTAGTATCTAAAAAGATAATCGGCGAAGCGATTGAATCAAAATCTGTAAGTAGTAGTTTTGATTCTGCTCTAGTTGATCCCCAAGCCGGCGTGGGCGCTTTTGAAACTGTTCAAGCTCTGACCGAGTTATTAATCGAACTAGAGCAGCGATATGTCAGAGAAGTTGGCAGAGGGGCTGTTGGCTTACCAGAACTTAAAAGGTTGTCATCTCATTTGGGTAGGACTGTCGAATATGCAAGATCTTTGTATGCCTTGGCACAAATGTCTTCCCTCGTTGTTTTATCGGATAAGCGTTGGCGCGTTGGTTCTCATTACCTAACTTGGCTAAAAAGCTCTCCCACCGATCGCTGGTTGCACCTAGCCCAGACTTGGCGTCTATTGCTTGGTGAAGACTCAGCTTCTGAACTTGCCGGAGCAGTAAACCTAAGTACTGCCATGGCAGAAACTTTTCCATTGGCGAATGATGGTATTAGTTCACACATGACCAGACTGGTTTCACTAGCCGAACTTATTGGTCTTACTAGTGGCGATGAGATGTCCAGTTGGTTTTCTCCTCTTATGCAGGGAGATCTCAAGAGATCTGGAGAACTGCTTTCGGGCCAACTTCCTAAAGCGCAAAACAAGATAATCGTCCAGGCGGATTTGACAATAATTTCTGTTGGACCGCTGCCAACAGAAATCGAACTTGAACTTAGAAGATTTGTAGAGACTGAGCGAATTGGAGTTGCCTCAACCTATCGCATTAATTCACTGAGCGTTACTTACGGTTTAGAAACCGGTCTGACTGAAACTTCAATCCGTGACCTGCTAATGAATCTCTCCGATGCCCCCCTTCCGCAACCAGTTGATTACCTCATTCGTGAAGCTGCCCAAAGATTTGGGCGATTGGTATTGACTGAGAGTGCTAATACAACACTTATTTCTTCCAATGATCAGATTTTGCTGGCTCAAATCCTCAACGACTCAAACTTGAAAACAATCTCGATCTCGAAGCAGGACGAAACCACTTTAGTGTCGCGTTTTGAACTGGATATCGTTTACTACCAACTCAGAGATAGTAAGTATGCGGCTATTCGCAAAGATGCCAAGGGCAAGGTAATTAGCAACTGGAGTGCCGCCGGTGGCAGTTATTCGATCCAGACCGAGACTAAGTCGGTGCTTTCAGATATTGCTCGCTGGCGAGCGCATGACAAGCGCTTAGGGGAAGACCCTCAGGGTGGGGATATTGTTAGACAGCTAGAAATGGCTATCAAGAACAAAGGCAGTATCGAGGTAGCGGTGAACATTAATGGTCAAACTAGACAGTTCACTCTAGAACCATCTGGGCTGGCTAACGGTCGCCTAAGGGCTAGGGACCGCAAGGCTGACTGCGAGAGAGTACTTCCGCTTACCAGCATCACCTCCGTTCGCATAGGCTAGAAGGATGTCTGGCGGACCTCTAATCGTTCAAAGCGATAAAACAGCCCTGCTTGAAGTTGATCACTTGCAGGCCGCTGATGCCAGGCATGACCTCGCGGTATTTGCTGAATTAGAACGTGCACCCGAGCACGTCCATACTTACCGAATCACAAAACTTGGACTTTGGAACGCCAGAGCTGCCGGTCACGACAGTGATTTTGTTTTAGCCGTATTAGACCGCTATTCCAAATTCCCAGTTCCTGCGTCCATAAGAGTAGACATTGAGCAAACCATGGCTCGTTATGGTCGGCTAGTGATTCAAAAAGGTTCTGACGGGGACTTGCAACTACATTCCAACGAACCTGCGGTATTAGTTGAAACTACAAGGCAACGAAGAGTCAATGACTTACTACTTGATCGAATAGATGCCAACACTTGGAGAATTGCTGATTGGGCCAGAGGCCAAATCAAGCAGGAACTTCTAAAGCTTGGTTGGCCAGCAGAAGACTTAGCTGGTTATACCCCTGGCAAACCGCATGAGATTGCCTTAGTTCAATCGGGTTGGAGCATGCGAAGCTACCAAGAAGCAGCTGTTGAAAAGTTCTGGGAAGGCGGCTCAGGTGTTGTCGTCCTCCCCTGTGGTGCTGGTAAGACAATCGTAGGAGCGGCTACCATGGCTGTGGCTAAAACCAATACTTTGATTTTGGTTACCAACACTGTTTCAGCTAGACAGTGGAAAGCAGAATTGCTAAAGCGAACAACACTAACTGAAGCTGAGATTGGTGAATACTCAGGCTCACTAAAAGAGATTGCCCCAGTTACTATCGCTACCTATCAAATCTTGACTACTAAACGCAAAAACGAATATTCCCACTTAGCTCTGCTAAATAATCATGACTGGGGACTTATTGTTTACGATGAAGTGCACTTGCTTCCTGCGCCTATTTTTAAGATGACCGCTGATCTCCAAGCAAGAAGAAGACTAGGACTCACCGCAACTCTGGTGCGTGAAGATGGAAAAGAAGGCGATGTCTTTTCTCTGATTGGACCAAAGCGGTTTGATGCTCCTTGGAAGGAGATTGAAGCTCAAGGTTACATTGCTCCAGCTGCTTGTTACGAAGTAAGAATTGATTTACCTGAATTGGAGCATCTTGAATATGCGATTGCAAACCAGGATGAAAAGTATCGTCTAGCTGCAAGCTCCCCGGTAAAGATCCCTGTTATAAGAAAGCTATTAGCCAAGCACATCGGTGAACCAACTCTAGTAATTGGGCAATACATCGACCAGTTGCATGCTGTCGCCGATGCTTTGCAGGCTGAACTGATAACCGGCGATACTCCTATAAGTGAACGTGAACGGTTGTTCGCTGAATTTAGGGAAGGCAGAATTTCAGTGCTAGTCGTTTCCAAGGTGGCCAACTTCTCGATCGACTTGCCAGAAGCATCGGTAGCCATTCAAATATCTGGCTCTTATGGCTCAAGGCAAGAGGAGGCGCAAAGGCTCGGTCGACTACTTCGCCCTAAAGCTGATGGGAGAACAGCAAGTTTTTACACCTTGATTGCTAGAGACACGGTGGATCAAGATTTTGCCCAGAACCGGCAAAGGTTCTTAGCTGAACAAGGGTACTCCTATGAAATCCTTGATGCAGTTGACCTATAAGTAATTTACTCTCAGGAAACACTCAGGCTATCTTCAGTGTTTAACTAACACTTGCTGACAGATTAGAACCATGAAGAACCCTAAAGTACTAATCGTCGACGACGAAAAGAACATCAGAGACCTCCTAGAAGCTGGCTTGAAATTTGCTGGCTTCAGTGTCTATTCCGTAGGCACAGGAACCGAAGCGGTTGCAGTTGCTGAAAAAGCGAAACCGGACATCATGGTGCTAGATGTTATGTTGCCTGATCAAAGTGGCTTTAGCGTTACCAAGAAACTTCGATCGATGGAAATAGATCTTCCGGTCTTATTCCTCAGCGCCAGAGATGACCGTGGGGATAAAGTTGCCGGTTTGACTGTCGGCGGAGACGATTACATGACAAAGCCGTTTAGCATCGATGAGGTTATTGCCCGAATCAATGCAATTTTGCGTAGAACTAGGAAACAGGAAGTCGAAGAAAGCATCATTGAAGTTGGCGAAATCAAAATCAACCAAGATGCCCACGAAGTATTCGTGAATGGAAAAGAGATTGAACTGTCCCCCACCGAATACAAGTTACTGAGATTTCTGATGGGTAATGCCAATCGAGTGATGAGTAAAGATCAGATTCTAGATCATGTCTGGGAATATGACTTTAATGGAGAGCAGGGAATTGTTGAGAGTTACATCTCATACTTGCGCAAAAAGATTGACCCACTGAGTAAGAATCAACTAATTCAAACGAAACGCGGAGTTGGATACATGTTCCGCACTTTCAAGAACGACTAGTACATGACTAAAGTTCATCTCCCAGAACGTGTTGGGCCAGTGAGTAGAGTTTGGGCTCGTATTTCGCTAAGGACAAGACTGACTTCTATTTCAGTTGGTCTGATAGCTCTGCTTTTGGGGATCAGCTTGGTTGGAACTATTGCGCTACTTAGGACTTATTTGCAGCAAAACACCGACAGCCTGCTAATCCAAACTGCCTCAGTTCTTGCCCTCGAAGATCCTGAGACAGTCGAAGCAAGGTTGGCTTCACACACAGTGACACTTCCCGCATTACCGAGTGATTACTACATTGCTTTTCTAGATCCACAAGGAAGATTGTTCCTTGGCTTAGTTTCAGCTGCTCGTGATAATGTTGACATCCCTAATCTGGCCCAGTTTGACATCGTTTCGGTTCAAGCCACTCAAGCCATGCCCTTCACAGCAGATATCACTCAAGGCTCAAACCCGCAGGCAACAGATACTTTCCAATGGCGTTTAGTTGCACTGCCATCGGTAGATCTTGCCGGATCTGTTGTGGTGGGTATCCCGATGTCTCAAAACCAAGCCATCATCACTCAATACCGCGCAATCGGCCTAGGTTTCAGCGGCGTACTGCTGTTCATTAGCGGTCTAGCACTCTGGCTAACCATCTCATCAGCGCTGAGACCGCTGAGAGAAGTCTCCGCCACTGCTGATGCTGTCCGCAGTGGGCGTTTTGATAGAAGATTGCCACTGAGCGATGGAAAAACTGAGATTGCTCAATTGAATAACTCGCTAAATGAGATGCTTGGATCTATCGAAGGGTCCATAATCTCTCGCAATCAAACATTGGACCGGATGCGTCAGTTCGTAGCCGATGCCAGTCACGAGCTCAGAACACCGCTGGTAACACTCAGAGGCTATGCCGAGCTATATCGTAAAGGTGCCTTCAAAACCAAAGCTCAGGTTGATGATGCCATGCAACGCATCGAAAGCGAAGCTGTGCGGATGTCAACGCTAGTCGAATCTTTACTTGCCCTAGCGAGAATTGAAGGCGATGCAAAACTTAATGTCACTGAGGGCAACATTGCCGAAGTTGCCAGATCAGTTGTGGTAAATGTGAAAACCGGACACCAAAAAATGAAGATTGAACTGCTGAACCTAAAAGGCGAAGCACTAGAAGAGATTGTGCTGGCGAAATTTGATGAAGCGGGAATTAGACAAGTACTTACCAATCTGCTATCTAACGCCAACACTTTTGCAGGAGATAAACCAATCGAGTTAGCCATCGGTAAGCAAGATACTCATACCCTGATCCAGGTAATTGATCATGGTGAGGGAATACCTAAGCAACTCAGGACTAAAGTCTTTCAACGCTTCTATAGAAGTGACAACTCACGTAACCGTGATACCGGTGGTTCTGGTTTAGGGTTAGCAATCGTAAAGGGAATAGTTGAAGGTCACGGTGGCAAGATTCTGGCAGAGGAGACTCCTGGCGGTGGAGCTACCTTCAAGATCACTTTGCCCCACTAGTTCTCAACATTTACTAATCTCAAAAGTTACTCACAGATTGATTATTCAGAGAAAGTTCTGGATTGGCTTGTTGTGAACTTGTTTACCTAAGGAGGTAAACAATGGCACAAATACAAGTAGACAGCGAGCATGTCCTTGCTGCAAATAGCACAATTCAAGCAACCATCGCAAAGCTTCAGGCTGAAGTCGATGGACTGCATATTCAATTAGTTGGATTGCAGGATGTTTGGCGTGGATCAGCTGCGAGTAGTTTTCAAGAGTTAGTAACTCGCTGGAAAATAACCGCGACAACAGTTGATACTCAGCTAGGCGAATTAGGCCAGGCTCTTCGCTTGGCAGCACAGCAATACAGCGAGATTGAGTTAGCTAACCAGAGACTATTTCTCGGCTAGTTAAATTTGCTCAAGGTGAAGATAAAGGGGTGGAACTACTGAAAGTTCCACCCCTTTTAGCCGGAGCGATTCTGGCTAAGTTTTAGAAATCCATTCCGCCGCCCTGAGGCATCTGAGCTGATTGAGGTTCTGGCTTATCAGCGACAACTGCTTCAGTGGTTAGGAATAGACCTGCGATAGATGCAGCGTTCTGCAGAGCAGAACGAGTCACCTTCACTGGATCATTGATACCGGTAGCTAACATGTCGACATACTCACCGGTAGCGGCGTTTAGACCGTGACCTGCAGGTAAGTTGGCAACCTTCTCGGCAACTACGCCAGGCTCAAGGCCTGCGTTGATAGCGATCTGCTTTAGTGGCGCTGAGATAGCAACACGAACAATGTTTGCACCAGTAGCCTCATCGCCAGTTAGCTTTAGGGTCTTGAAGGCGGCGATGCCAGCCTGGATTAGAGCAACGCCACCGCCGGCAACGATACCCTCTTCAACAGCTGCCTTAGCGTTACGAACTGCATCTTCGATGCGGTGCTTACGCTCTTTCAATTCAACCTCGGTGGCAGCGCCGGCACGGATAACTGCAACTCCACCGGCAAGCTTCGCTAGACGCTCTTGAAGCTTCTCGCGGTCGTAGTCGCTGTCGGTGTTGGTGATTTCACGACGGATCTGCTCAACGCGACCAGCGATCTGCTCTTTGTTACCAGCGCCATCAACAATGGTGGTCTCATCCTTGGTAATAACTACCTTGCGAGCAGTTCCAAGCATATCCAAAGTAGTGTTCTCTAGCTTTAGACCTAATTCCTCGGTGATTACAGTTCCACCGGTAAGAATTGCGATGTCTTGCAACATAGCCTTTCTACGGTCGCCAAAGCCTGGTGCCTTTACAGCAACAGCCTTAAAGATTCCGCGCATCTTGTTTAGAACCAAAGTTGCAAGAGCCTGGCCCTCAACATCTTCAGCGATAATCAAAAGCGGCTTACCAGACTGCATGACTTTTTCAACAATAGGGACAATCTCAGAAACCTGAGAAATTTTGCTATTAGCAATAAGTACTAACGTATCTTCAAGAACTGCTTCCTGACGCTCCGGGTCAGTTACGAAGAGACCCGAAATGAATCCCTTGTCAAAACGCATACCGTCAGTTAGCTCTAGGTTGATACCGAAGGTGTTACCTTCTTCAACAGTTACGACACCTTCGTTACCCACCTTGTCGATAGCGTCAGCAATAATGTCACCGATGACGGTATCTCCTGCCGAGATGGATGCAGTTGCTGCAATCTGCTCTTTAGATGAAACTGGTTTTGCCTGCTTGAACAATTCAGCGATGACTGCTTCAACAGCTTTTTCAATTCCGCGCTTTAGGCTGATCGGGTCGGCTCCAGCAGCTACGTTACGCAAGCCTTCTTTGACAAGTGCTTGAGCTAGAACAGTTGCAGTGGTGGTTCCGTCTCCTGCGACATCGTCAGTCTTCTTCGCAACTTCTTTAACCAGTTCGGCACCGATGCGCTCAAACGGGTCGTCTAGTTCGATTTCCTTAGCAATGGAAACACCATCGTTGGTGATTGTTGGAGCACCATATTTCTTTTCTAGAACTACGTTGCGACCACGTGGGCCAAGGGTGACCTTCACAGTGTCAGCAAGGATGTTCAAGCCGCGCTCAAGACCGCGACGTGCCTCTTCGTTAAAGCTAATAATTTTTGCCATGTTGGGTTACGCCCTCCTGGACGATCAAAGTGATTAGTTAGCACTCTCGTATTGAGAGTGCTAATCCATTTTGGCACTCTAATGCTAAGAGTGCAAGTTCGGCTTAAAAGACTAGAGCCACCCTCGAAAGGATGGCTCTAGTAGTTGAAAATTGTTATTAGATAACGTGGACGTTGTCAGCCTGTGGGCCTTTGTCGCCGTTCTTTACTTCAAACTCAACGCGCTGGTTCTCTTTAAGTTCCTTGTATCCCTCAGACTGAATAGCCGAGAAGTGTACGAATACGTCTGCTCCACCGTCCTGTGTGATGAAACCAAAACCCTTTTCAGAGTTGAACCACTTTACGGTTCCTTGTGCCATTTATTGCTCCTAATGCTTTTGAATCAGATCCGGTACTTCCTTCACTGCAGCCTCAAACCTCAACCGGGTATTTATTGGTCGGATCTAGTTCAATCGGGAGCTTTCCCAGCACTGCTTGCATTCGTTTAGCCAGCAAACGCAAGCTTTCTTCCTTGATCCTGATGCTGGATTTTGGGATGAGATTGTCTATCGTCCGCGAATAAGGCACAACATAATTGGCATCAAGGAGCTCTTGCCCGATTCTTGCTGCGAAGGATCTGGTGCCACTGCCATCGATAACTATGATCGGAGTTGATAAATCAACACCGTTGACGATGTTCTTAGTTGGCGCTGGAGTAGCCATCGCGTTCACCGCATACTGCAATCCAAAGTAGCCGCTAGAGCTCAAAACTACTGAGGCCAGCGCAAGCCAGGCCACTTCCACCCAACGCTCCCTGGCCGTCTTTCTGGCGCGGTGTCGACCAACGTGCTCAAAGTCTGCTTTGAGCAGATCGAGGGCGTCAGGGCTTTTCGCCTTAGCCATGTAATGACTCCTAAGAATTGGATAACTGTTCTATATTAGGTTCCTAACCTGTGAGAAATCTGGAGAAGGAACTAAATGACCGAACGTAAAGTCGAAAAGACTGAAGAACAGTGGCGCTCTGAGCTTACTGAGTTTGAATTCCATGTACTCCGGGAGGCCGGAACAGAGCGAGCTTTCACGGGAGAACTATTGAACGAAGAGCGCAAGGGCACCTTCCACTGCCGCGGCTGTAATGCAGAGCTCTTTACCTCAACCACCAAGTTTGATTCTCACTGTGGTTGGCCGAGTTTCTACGAACCTAAGGAAGACCATGCTGTTGAGCTAAGAGAAGATAACAGTCACGGCATGAAGAGAGTAGAAGTGTTATGTAGGGCATGTGGGTCGCACCTAGGTCACGTTTTTGAAGATGCACCGCAGACTCCAACCGGAGATCGTTTCTGCATCAACTCAGTAAGCATTACTTTCGAAGCTGAGTAGCCAGTGCACAAGAGAGCTCTCATTGTCATAGATGTTCAAAAGGGATTCTCTCAACACGATTTAGAGGGTAAGAGAAACAATCCTGCTTGCGAAGAAAATGTTGGAACTCTAATCTCTGCCTTCAGGTCTGCTAACCAACCTATAGTTTTTGTGAAACATAATTCGAACTCACCCACATCAGTGTTGAGACCTGGTCAAGTTGGCAATGATTTCAAGGATGTAATCACTGGAACACCAGATCTTCTTGTAACTAAAAGTGTGAACTCTGCATTCTACGGAGAGCCCGACCTGCTGAGTTGGCTCAAAGCCAACGAGATAGATTCAGTAGCCATTTGTGGGATTCAGACAAACATGTGTTGTGAGACAACAGCGAGAATGGCTGGCAACCTAGGACTAGATACCTGGTTCGTGCTTGATGCCACACACACCTTCGCTAGAACTGCAAACGGTGTTACCATTTCAGCTGAAGTTCTCGCACAAACCACAGCAGTGAACTTAGCAGGTGAATTTGCTGAAGTACTCTCAACTCAAGAAGCGCTCACCAAAATAGCATCTGATTCCTAATCGATTGGTAGATTTGAGTCATGAATGATTTCGATAGCTCAAAGTTAAGAAAGAAAATCAAGAAGAAAATCAAGAAGAACTTGGCAAACAACAAGAACATCACCGTCAAGACCAGCGGCTCACTTTACTTCTTGGGTGCCATCGGTGCGGCGATTTACTACGTCTCAACTGCAACAGACTTCTGGATGGGTGTTTTAGGTCTTCTCAAGGCGACAGTGTGGCCAGCCTTCTTGGTTTACGCCGCATTGAACGGTCTTAGCGCTTAGACAAAAATAGAAATCTACCCGCTGAGAGTTAACTGGGGCCGACCAGGGGACTCGAACCCCTAACCCTCGCATTACAAGTGCGATGCGCTACCAATTGCGCCAGGTCGGCTCGGAATAAAAACATTTATTCCTCGTAAATACTACCTAGTGTCATCGTCCTGCGAATGCAGTTGAGAGAAATTAGCCAAAACTCAAGCAGTTGTGAAACTGAGCACTTGACTGACGACTGAAATTCCATTGATGTTTTTAGCCGAAACAGTCAGCCAATAGGTTGTCTTTGGCTTCAAACCCTTGAAATTTGTAAATGCTGCGGTAGAGACTGCCCTGGCATACGGAGCCCAGGTCTGACCCAAATCAGTCGAGAAACTTATTTGATAGTCAATTATCTTAGAGCCCCCATTATCGATTGGAGCGATCCAAGCAATAACTGCGATATCGGCGTTCGTGGACTTCAAGGTTAGCGAAGTTGGTGGAGCAGGGACTGTCGTGAAAGTTGAAACAGTGATAGTTGGGCTGACTTTTGAAGCCCCAAGAGCAGTTATAGCTTTAACTCTCATCGTGTACTTGACGCCAGGCAATAGATTCGAAATCATGCAACTTGTTTGGGCTGAAGACTTTTTTTGAACCTTGGCCCAGTTAAAACCACCTCCATTTACCTCGACAACGTAATCGGTAATCGGAGACCCTCCGTCAGAATCCTGGATCCAATTCAATGTGAATGAGTAGGGGGATCGATTTGAAGCAGTTAACTTCGTGGGGACGCTTGGCAATGTTGTCACCGTTGTGAATGATCCGAGGAGGTATTCGCTCTTACCTTTAGTTTCAATAGCGAAAAGCCTGACTTGATACAAGGTACCGGGTCTCAAATTCGCAAGTGAGAAACTCTCTGCTGTGGACGCCTTCTTTGTGATAGTTATCCAATTGACTCCACCTGAGGAAAGATCAATTACATAATCCAAGACCTTCGTTCCTCCTAGCAGAGGAGGTGCCTTCCAAGTCAGAGTAGCTGCTGTTGCTTTGATTGAAGACACTTTAAGGTCGCTTGGAGCTACCAAAGCTGAAGTAGTAACAGAACCAGTCAAATAACCACTACGACCAACCCCATTAACAGCAGCCACCCGAACCTGA
>RFYI01000091.1 GCA_009921165.1 Actinomycetota bacterium
CTCATGCAATTAGTAGCTTATGGTGCACAAGATGTGTATCTTACTGGAAATCCACAAATCACCTTTTTCAAGGTCGTCTATAGAAGACATACTAACTTCTCTATGGAAGCTATCGAACAAACCTTCAACGGTACTGCTGATTTCGGCAAGAAGGTCACTTGCACTGTTTCAAGAAACGGTGATTTGATTCACAGAATCTACTTACAAGTTACTCTTCCAAGAGTTGAAGCAACTGTTTCATCTGCATTCTTCAGATGGGTCAACTTCATTGGTCACTTCTTGATCAAGTCTGTTGAAGTCCAAATCGGTGGTCAAAGAATTGATAAGCAATATGGTGACTGGCTTACTATCTGGAATGAATTAACCATTCCTCCTGGATTAAAGGCTGGTTATGATAACATGGTTGGTAACACTGTTGCCTTAACTGGTACTGGTCTACAAAGAACTGAAGCAACCACTCTTTACGTTCCATTCCAATTCTGGTTCTGCAGAAATCCAGGTCTTGCCCTTCCTCTTATTGCCCTTCAATACCACGAAGTCAAGATCGAACTTGAATTCAGACCAAAGGCTGAATGTTACGTATCAACTGCTGGTTCATTGAACAGTTGTGGTGTATCTGTTAACGGTACTCTTGATGCATTCTGTGTCCCATCTCTTGAATACGCCACCTTGTTCATCGACTATATCTACCTAGATACTGATGAAAGAAGAAGATTTGCTCAAACTTCCCATGAATATTTAATTGAACAATTACAATTCACCGGCGACGAGTCCACAGTAAACACCAATGTGAAGGTTAAGTTGAACTTAAATCACCCAGTAAAAGAGCTTATCTGGGTCGTTCAAAGAGATGATGTTGTCAAGCTAGGTTACAACCAATGGAACAACTACACTGATGACTTTGATGCAGATTCTGGTTACTACAACGTTAACAGTGCTGGTCTTCCAGATCCATCTCAACTTGTTTTCAGTAATGTTGAAGATGCCACCAACGTCTTCCCATTTGTTGGAACCCAATCTCTTGATGCTGAATACCTAACCTACCTACAACAAGCTGGTCTTAACGTTGGTGCATCTGGTATTAGTAATGGTACTACAAATGCCCAAGTTAGAGGTGTTAACCTACCAGCTGGTCCTGGTCCTAACGCCAACAACTTGGCACCAACCGATTTCGGTGCTATTACCACTGCAGGTGATTACTCTGATCACGCTGGTTTTGGCCCAATCAATGCTGGTAGAAACCCAGTTGTTCGTGCCAAGCTTCAATTGAACGGACACGATAGATTCCAAGAAAGACTTGGATCTTACTTCAACTTGGTCCAACCATACCAACACCACACCAATATTCCAGTTACAGGTATCAATGTTTACTCATTTGCCCTAAAACCTGAAGAGCACCAACCTTCAGGCACGTGCAACATGTCCAGAATTGACAATGCTACATTGCAACTTCAATTAACTCCTAAGGCAGCACTTGGATCAAAGATCAGAGTTTATGCTACCAACTATAACGTATTAAGAATTATGAGCGGCATAAAAAACGTGTATGCAACCAAATACACGTTACCTACCTGTGCCCAACAGTTGGCTGCCATATTAGATATTTGCTTACTAATATGGATAAACAGTGTAAAGCAAATATGTGAAAATAGAGTTTTCACATTATATAACCAGCTAGTCTCTTTGTGACTATATAGTCATAATGAGGCAACATTTCTAAATTGCGGGAACCTCCTAAGAGCCTTTTCTACTACTTTGTTATATGAAAGTATAATAAATACCTGGGGTAATGACCTAAGGCATAGTAATAACGAAAAGGATTGGACAATCCGCAGCCAAACTCCTAAGTGCGCTAATGCAAGCATATGGAGGAGGTCCAGAGACTACAAT
>RFYI01000092.1 GCA_009921165.1 Actinomycetota bacterium
TTTGGTGCTGCCACTTCAACAGTTTCTGGAGTTGTAATTACAGCGTTAGATGGAGTCTGTGGTGCTACTGGAGTTGCAATAGCCGCAATGATTTCATTAATTGTTGGAGTTACAGGCTGTGCAGGAGCAATAACTTGCACATTTTCAACTGGTTGTTGTATTGGTTGTTGAGCAACAATAGCGTTAACCACTTCATTTATAGTTGGCGTAACTGTAGGAGCAGCAACAGTTTCAATCGTAGCAACTGGTTGTGTGATACTAGGCTGAACAGCAGTTTCAACAGGAGGAATAGTTACTGGAGGCGCACTAATGATATTAGCCGCATCTTCTAAAGCAGAAGCAATAGCCGCTGGCTTGTAACCTGCAATCTCAAGTTGATTATTAATTTCAGGGATACTTAAACCTGCATCAGCCATCTTTGATGCCGCATCAGATGCCGCATTAATTTCAGCAGGGCTTACATTAGCCAAGTCGCCACCACCTAAATAGCCAGTTAGCGCACCACCTGCACCACCCAATAAAGCACCTTTTAGAATATCGCCTTCAGTCAATGCCGCAGTACCACCGCCCACCAATGCGCCAGTTAATGCAGATGTAGCTAATGTAGAAGCCGCAGGGCCAAGCAAAGCACTAGCCGCAGGGCCAAGGATAGGAGTCAATGCCGCAGCGATGATAGGCGCATAAAAACCTACATCAGAACTAGAAGCACCTGTCGTATAGAAAATCGGCTTACCTTCAGGAGTGAAATTCACTCGATAGCCAGTATTACCACTACCTTCAAATGTACCGCCCCAAGCATTTCCTTGTTGACGTTCGCTGTAGGTTATTGGTACTTCTTGACCAGTCTCTTTATTGCCGTATGCTTTAGTCGTTGTTCTTGTTGTGTAGATGGTATCTGTACCAGATTCACCACTAATTTGCTCTGCCGTAACTGTCGCAGGGTCAACAGGATTTCCCTGCATATCAACAAAGCCACCACGACCATCAGGGTTTACTTGTGCGTCATAAGGCTTATCAATCAAACCAAATTGGTTAATGTCTGTGATTCCAATACCAGCCATGATACGAGCCATATCACGAGCATTAGCCTCCGCAGAACCCATGCCCTGACCAGTCCATTGACTTGTAGTTCCTTGTCCAAGAATCTGATTAGCCAACTTGTCAATGACTGAATTAGGTGCTTTTGGAGTTTCAACAGGAACAGGCATATCAGCTTGCGTAGCCTCTTGTTGAGGTTGCTGAAGCTGTTTAGCTATTTGCTCTACCACTTGCTCTATCTCTTGTGGTGCTGGCTGAGACACTTCTTGCGGTGCTTGAGAAGCAATCTGACCGATT
Organism: Actinomycetota bacterium; assembly: GCA_009921165.1. Classification (GTDB taxonomy): domain Bacteria; phylum Actinomycetota; class Actinomycetes; order Actinomycetales; family Microbacteriaceae; genus Rhodoluna. Next base: position 1,336 of record RFYI01000092.1, read on the forward strand.
AAATATTCAATAGGAATTGGCGCACCTTGCACCTCTTGCTGAACTTCTGGTTGTTGTTGAGCAATGACCTGATTAATCACTTCATCAATCGTAAGTTTAGGTTTTGGCAGAGGCCACTCTGGATATGGTGCATCCCAAGACATATTAGCCCCTTATTTCTACGTTAGAAGTAATCCCTGCACCGATCTTCATAGCCTTCAATTGAGCCTCTGCTTCAAATTCTTGCTGCTTCATAGCAAAATAAGCCTGTTGCTTTTCACGCTCAAGCATCAACTTAGCAGCCTCTTTCTCACGCATTAACTGCATCTCAAGACCAGCCTTTTGTTGAGCCATCTGCAAGTCAATCTGCTGCTGTTGCTGCTGCAATTGCATATCAGCCTGTGCTTTAGCTTGGTTAGCCTGAATCTCAGCCTGAGTTCTGGCCATCAATGCCTGAACTTCTGGAGGCATCTGCTGTTGCTGTGGAGGAGGATTAGACAAGGCTTGATCTTGTTCTGGTGTAATTGCTTTATAAAACTCAGCACTATCCTTAAACCCTGCCAACTCAACCATTC
>RFYI01000093.1 GCA_009921165.1 Actinomycetota bacterium
TGATGCAGCAATTGCTGACCTCAAAAATGCCTTCGTTGAGGCACTGTCGCCAGTCGTAGAGTCAGTCTCTGTGCTGGTAGAATCCGCTAAGCCTGTTGAGGTTGAAGGGGACGAGGCCGATGTGGCTCCTGCTCTTGATGCTGTAGACATTGCGGAAAAGTTCAACGAATCAGGTCTACCTAAGATTGCTCTTCAGCGTGTTGCTGAAAGCCTTAAGTCAGATAACAACGTCAAGTCTCTTGACGAGCTAATCGCAGATGAGAAGGCTTATGCTACCTCTCTTCGTGAGGCATTCGCCCCTGCTGCAGAGGAAGTTGGAGTAATCCACGAGTCTGTTGCTAAATCATCTAACCTGCTAGACGAGTTTTCTGCAATTGCAGCTCGCATTAGCGGAAAGTAAGAAAGGTAAATCATGGCTAATAACGAAATTTATGCCGTAGCCGATTCCCTAGTCTTTCCTGTAGCAAGCACTGTTAAGTCAGGCGACTTGGTTCAGGTTGGTCAGGTTATTGGTGTTGCCGAGCGCGACGCAAAAGTTGGAGAGAATGGTAGCTACTACACTACTCTTAAACGTTCAGGCGTGTTCGAACTCTCAACTCTAGTTACTACAACTGTAGGCGCTAACATGTATGTTACATCTGCAGGTGTTGTTACCACTGTTGCAACATCCAACAAATTCATTGGTCACGCACTAAAAGCTAAGTCAACCAGCACTGCTGGTCTTGTCCCAGTTATTCTAGTGCAGTCGGCTGCGTAAGGTAAGGTAAAAAATGACTGAAAACATTACTCCACGTCAGGTCGAAGCTGCGAAGATTCTTGAAGGTGCTATCCAAGGTGACCGCACTGCCAAGCTAAGACTTCAGGAAGGTATTGCCACAAGCGACCTACCTACACAGCTCGCTCCTGTTATTAACAAAATCATGCTCCAGAACTATGCTGCACAGCCTAAGATTTGGGACATGCTTGCACAAAAGCTTGTTGTAGACGACTTCCGTCCAGTTCAGTATATGAACATGGCTTATGAAGACGAAGGTCTAGACAATGCTGGTGACACATTCCGTCCTGGTTCACTTCCAACTGTTGGCGAGTACGATGAGTACCCAACTGCTGGTTGGTTCTCTTTCAGCGAAGCTGAATTCAAGGTAAAGAAGGCCGGTTCTCGTATCCGCTTCTCATGGGAATCTATCATCAACGATGGAAACATCTCTATTCTAGAGCGTCTACCTATCGAGCTTGCTCGTAAGGCTGCCGGTAAGGAAGATGAGGAAGTTACTAAGCAGCTTGTTGCTTCTGGTGGTCTAAACACCACTAACTTCAAGACTGCTAACCAGAACCTTCTAACAGCTAACTCTTCTCTTGGTACTGCCGTTAACGCACCTCTAAGCCTTGAATCTCTTGAGGCTGCGATTACACAGGCTAACCTACAGACTTACAACGCTCGTAACGCTCAGCCTTTGAGCCGTTTCGTGCTTGTTGTAAATGCTGGTCTAGAGCTAACAGCTAAGAAGATTCTTGCTATCCAGCAGGTTCGTACAGAGACTACATCTGGTTCAGTTGTTAAGTCTACTATTACAGGCAACCCGCTTGCAGCTTCAATCGAAATTGTTGTAAACCCATGGTTGAAGAAGATTAACTCTAGCTCAGACAACTACTGGTTCCTACTTCCTGTACCTTCTGACACGCTAAACCCAGGTTTGGTTCTTGGATTCCTTCGTGGATACGAGACTCCTGAGCTTCGTGTTAAGGCTAATGGTGGTCTATACCTAGGTGGCGGTGCAGTTCCTGCTCGCGAAGGTTCATTCGACAACGATGACTTCGAGATGAGAATTCGTCACATTGCTACTGGTGGATTCTTGATTC
>RFYI01000094.1 GCA_009921165.1 Actinomycetota bacterium
TAAGTGAGCTTTGCTACTTCCTCCCCAGGTGCCCATACACCAAATACACCACACTGATCTTGCGGTCCCTTTTCATCAGGGAGCAAATCATGATTCAGTAGTCCATCGCCACGAAGCAAGGGCAGGGTCCGTCTCTATTAGTGGGCGGTTGCGGTGGGCTGTAAAACCTCAGGTTTGGACATCTATGTCGCCAAATCTTCGGCGCTACATCACAAGTTTAGTGCTCTATTTGCTGCTTACTTTATTAGCCTGTGCAGTCTTAGTTCTTCTTGCTGTGATGCCATCGAGGATGGCTGCCAAGGCTATCCCAGCACCAGCACCTAGCCCTAAGCAATAAACCAAAAGCTGAGTAATAAACCCAGCTGTCTTGCCATCTGAACCTGAGATAGTCAAAGACAGGATGATGGCAACTACTGCGCCAGTAGCAATACCGGTAAGCATAAAAGGGATGAATTTAGGTGCTCGACGGATAGCTACCGTCTCTGACTTATCTCTGGACATGCTTTAACGCTAGCGGTAAGACTTCAGCTAGAACAGCGAGATCAAACCAAACCAGTGGGCTAATCTCAACAACATTAGGAGGGGTGCCTCTGGTGTGCCTAGGACCCTCAATACATTGAGTGGCCCCTAGCGGTGGAACTCTAACCTCAACTGAATTACCAGGAGCTACTTCAGCTAGTTCTTCTAAGAGGTAACGCACTGCTGTAATAAAAACAGCATCGGATTCAGCCAAAGTCCTATCAGCAGCTATAACTGCATTCACTGCATTTATACCCTCTATATGAGAGATACGTCTTCTGGCCATGTAAATAGGTTACCTGCGACACGGTCAGCCTTCTCACAGCATTCAATAGTTGTCTTTGACCATGACAAACATAAAGACTCTTTTGGTAAAAGTACCTGCAATTACCCTTTTCTTTTGGATCATTAAGGTCCTGAGCACAACAGTTGGTGAGACACTAGCTGACTACCTAAACTCAACTTTAGGCTTAGGAGATAACGGCACAATCATCGTTATGACAGCCGTGCTTGCTATTCTGCTAGCCGCACAGCTTCTGCTAACTAAGTACGTGCCTAGTGTCTACTGGGCAACAATCGTTGCAGTTAGCACTGTTGGAACCTTGATTACCGACAACATGCATACCAACTTTGGTTGGCAAAACTGGCAACTAACAATTCTGTTCGGCGTCGTCTTAATTGCAGTATTTGCAATTTGGTGGGCTCAAGAAAAAACTCTTTCCATCAAAACTATTAACACTCGCAAACGCGAAGGTTATTACTGGGTAGCGGTTCTAGCAACATTTGCTATGGGAACTGCTGCGGGAGATATCTTCCTCGACGATCTTGGATTCCCTCTACTTGAATCAACTTTCATTTTCCTAGCCGTCATAGCTGTTATTGCTGGACTCTGGCGCATCAAAGTATTGGGTCAAGTATTTGGTTTTTGGACCATATACATTCTCACCAGACCATTAGGTGCAAGCTTTGGAGATTACCTTTCGCTTAGCAAAGATGAAGCACCCGATGCTCTTGATCTCGGAGCACAAAACGTGACTCTAGTCTTCCTAGGTCTAATAGTTGCGTTAGTTGTTTACCTCTCGATTACTAAACGAGATGTAATAACTGCAGAATAATCAAGCCTGTATATAACTTGAGCATGTATTTGCTGGAACTGCAAAAACACACCTGCTCGACTGAAACGCATGGTTGGTTTAGCCAGAGATAGAACAATACCCCCAGTGGAAGCTGAGGGTATTGTTTGAACCTCT
>RFYI01000095.1 GCA_009921165.1 Actinomycetota bacterium
TTGTTTCTGTTGTGGTTACTGCTGAGTCTGGTGCTCCTGAGACTTATACCTTCACTGTTGAGGTTGCTAAGTCTTCAGATAGCTCGCTTTCTAGCATTACTGTAAACGGGGCCTCGGTAGAAGCAGACGGCTCAATTAACTTAGAGCCGGGAACCACTTCTATTACTGTCGTTGCTCTGGCTAATGATGTCGATGCTTTTGTTGAGGTAAGTGGAGATACCTCACTTCGTCCTGGCCAGAACCTAGTATCAATTAGGGTTACCGCTGCCAACAGCACCCACTCTGATTACAGCTTCACAGCGAATGTATTAGAGCCAGCTAACAACGCGGATCTTGCGCTTTTGGAAATAAACGGTCAGGATGCCCTAGCCAATTCAACAATCTATGTGACCAATAATGTGACTGATGCTGTTGTAGTGGCAGTTACCGATAGCGCTGCAGCTTCATATAGAGTGACTTCTTCTACCAGTTTGAATGTTGGAGAGAACACAATTAGCATCCTCGTCAAAGCTGAAGACGGTACTGAAAAATCATACGAAGTGACTGTTGTTCGAGCAGAACCACTTTCAGGTAATTCAAACCTTGGATCCATCAAAGTTAACGGTGAGGACTGTGCGGAATCCTGCATCTTCGACGTAGTCTCAGGGACTACTTCTGTTGATGTACTAGCTACCGCTGAAGACCTAGGCGCTTCAGTAGAGGTCTTCGGAAACACGGGTCTAAAGACTGGTGATAACACGGTAACTGTTGTTGTAACAGCTGCCAATAGCGAGAAGACATCATACTTATTCACAGTACGTGTGGCGCTGTCCGATAACGCAAATGCTAGTTCGATAAGCGTCAATGGAACTGCTCTGTCACTTGATGACTTGAACTTCACAGTATCCGCAACGGAATCTTCAGTGAATGTTACAGCTACTCTCGAAGATGCTGATGCTCGCTACACTGTCTCAGGCGCAGATTCACTTGAATTTGAAGACAACGAGATCGTGGTATCTGTTACTGCCGCTAACAATGTGGCAAAACGCGACTACACGATCCATGTTTTCCGTACTCCGCTCTCAGCAAACACTGATTTAGACAGCATTACTGTGAACGGAAATTCAATTGAGGTTGATGGAACTTTTGAAGTTGATCCAGGCACCACAAGCGTGTCTGTTTTGGCCAAGGCTGTTGATGTCGAGTCGACTGTTGAAGTAACTGGAGAAACGGACCTGTCGGAAGGTTCAAACACAGTCACGGTTACCATTTCAGCACCTTCAGGAGCGTCTCAGCAATACACATTCAATGTATTTGTAAGAAGTCTTTCTTCAGACGTATCACTAGCAACCTTTACGGTTGACGGTGCTGACACTGAAGACGGAGCAACAATCTCCCTCGATGGAACAAAGAACTTTGTTGAAGTTGTTGCGAGACCGGCAAATGCTAATGCCGAAGTTCGAGTGAGTGGAATCTCCGGTTTCACATTCGGAGAGAACGAAATTCAGATTTTGGTCACAGCTGAAGACGGCTCATCAAAGACCTACAAGGTAACCGTCTTCTACCCAGATGTTACGGATGCTACCTTATCTACATTCACTGTAAATGGTGAAGACGTTGTTGATGGTTCTTCTGTTGATCTTGCTTATGGTACGACTTCGGTTGATGTCGTTGCCATACCAACCTATACAATTGCCACTTTTGAGATCACTGGTAACACGAATCTTGTTTCTGGTGAGAATACTTTGACTGTTACTGTTACTGCTGCTGATGGTGAGACT
>RFYI01000096.1 GCA_009921165.1 Actinomycetota bacterium
ACCGTCAGCATTGTAACCCCAACACTTCACACCACCAGAAACCACAGCACAAGTGTGGTTGTAGCCAGCTGCGATAGCTGTCACACCAGAACCAGATGTAATGGTTTGAGTCGCGGATGATTTTCGAACTTTGGTTCCATCACCAAGTTCACCGTCAGCATTGTAACCCCAACACTTCACACCACCAGAAACCACAGCACAACTATGGTAGCTTCCGGCTGCAATTGCGGTCACTCCGGACCCAGATGCAATTGTTTGAGTCGGGAATGCTTTTGTTATTTCCGTGGCATCACCGAGTTGACCGTAATCATTGCTGCCCCAGCACTTCACACCACCAGAAACCACAGCACAAGCGTGTTGGAAGCCAGCTGCAATAGCCGTGACACCCGAACCAGACGCGATAGTTTGAACCAGAGTTCTGTACCCGCCGAAACCATAACCAAGCTGGCCACTGCCGTTGGCACCCCAACACTTCACACCACCAGAAACCACGGCACAGGTAAACAATTCGCCGGCGGCGATAGCTGTTACACCAGAACCCGAAGCTATGATCTGAGTCGGAGAATTGCTTTGCGATTGGGTTCCATCACCAAGTTGACGTCTGGAGTTGTTACCCCAACACTTGACACCACCAGAAACCACAGCACAAGTATGCTGAGACCCAGCAGCGATAGCTGTGGCACCTGAGCCAACTGGAATGACATCAGTTGGGGTGGCTTTAGACACTACGGTTCCATCGCCAAGCTGGCCGGAGGAGTTGTAACCCCAACACTTCACACCACCAGAAACCACGGCACAAGTATGCCGCGCACCACCAGCCATAGCACTCACACCCGACCACAAAGCATATAAAGTGATGTCTGTTGTGTCTTGAGGTGAATAAGGGAAAACAAGAGCACTACCACCATCAGTTGCAGCCCAACCAATAAAGGTGTAGCCGGAGCGAGTAGGGCTGGTAGGAGCGGATAACGAACCTCCAGTCACGAACGAATTCGCAGAAACATTGCTGCCACCCTTCGAATTGAAATCGACTACATGGCTATCTGCAGACCACTTCGCATACAAAGTAATGTCTTCAGTCACACCAGGTGAATAAGGGAAAACAAGAGCACTACCACCATCAGTTGCAGACCAGCCCAAGAACGTGTATCCGGCGCGGGTAGGGGCAGAAGGCGCAGATAAGGAACCGTCAGTAACAAACGAACCAGCAGTAACACTTGAACCACCCTTTGAATTGAAGCTCACTATGTGGCTATCTGCAGTCCAAACGGCATACAAAGTAATATCCGCTAAAACACCAGGAGTGTAAGGGAGGGAAACAGCACTACCCCCATCAGTTGCAGACCAGCCTTGCAAAGTATAGCCATTACGTATGGGGGCAGAACTTGATGATGTTTCGAATAGAAAATCAACACCCATATTTTGCATGCCATATCCCTCAGGATATTGAGGAGCTTCGGCCTCTGTGTTAGATGCACTTAGAACTGTAAGAGGTCCTCTATGAACTTCAAAACCATTGTTAGGGTTCCAGGCATAGGTCGCACCGTAAACAGAAACAGTGAAACTTTCATTCGCAGCTATGAACACTGGTTTATTCAGCCTCACAGTCTGCCAACCACTGGAAGTCTCCCCCACGAACGCTTGTGAGGTCAACAAGGTTCCATCAGCTGACCAAACATGTGCTGAATGTCCTCCGTTGTCATCCACATACTTAAAGAAGGAAACCTGTCTCACAAA
>RFYI01000097.1 GCA_009921165.1 Actinomycetota bacterium
TTGTTTTCTGACATGAGTTTTTCCTTTATCTTTGGTGTTCAACTCAAGCGTTTTACGCGAGGAACCTTGATCCAGAGATCTTGACCCCGTCGATTACGGTTACGATTTGTAACCCTCGCCGTTGTTTCTAGATAAGCCTAGTTGTGCTTGCCCTTTGAGGCAACCCGTCGAATTACCAAACGAACTAAGAGCGCAATAAGAAGTATGGCTGTGCTGACCTGCAAGGCAGGGCCTGGAACGTTTGTTAGGAGTAACACACAAAGCAGGAAGCCTAATATAGCCAAGAATCTGGGCTGCCTACGCTCAGTCTTAGGTTGCATAAAGGCTGAAATGTGCCCGATCGCATAGTAAAGAAGCACGGAGAAGCTGGAGAAGGCAATAACCCACTGGGTGTATTGAGAGGTCTCAATCAAAGTAATTGCACCTAAGGCAATAAGAACTTCGGCTAGCCAGGGAGCACCAAACCTGTTTCTTTTGGCAAAAACTTGAGGCAGCTCATTATCTTCAGCCATTGTGGCAGCAGTTCTTGATACCCCTGCCAAGAGGGCAAGGATTGAACCAAGGCTTGCTCCTACGACAACTAAATCAATAAGCCAAGCTGGAAACCATGGAGCTGTGATATTCACCATTGATTCAAAGACAGCAGCAGGCACTGCTTCATTACTTGGCTGAAGTATTCCGATAAAGACGATTGTGATTAGAAGATAAATAATTAAGACAGCAGCAAGAGAGATCGCGATTGCTTTAGGGATGTTCTTCTTCGGATCTTTTACCTCATCGCCTAGGGTGGCAACCCTTGCATAGCCTGCAAATGCGAAGAAGATAATAGAGGCAGCCGAAAGAGTTGAAAGATTAGCTTCAGGCATCAGCATGCCAGTGCTAAAGCTTTGCGCACTTAGGCCATGAGCAAAGCCGGTAACGATGCTAAAGACGATGAAGCTAATCGTTGTGATTGCAAGCACTGTTGCCATCTGAGCAGTTCGATTGATCCCAAAGAGATTGAGTGCGGTCATTAAGAGAATTGCTGCGACAGCTGCTGGCCAACCCTGAATGCCAGGTAATAACTTGCCAAAGACAAAAGAGAAGCCTGCGATGAAACTTAATTCTTTGGATAAGTAAACTCTGGCGTAGCTATATACCCCGCCTGCTCGAGAGACATTGCTAGCTAGTTGATAAACCGAGGCAGCGTTAAGGCTTGCAACAAGCGCTGCTATTGCCAGAGCGAAAAAGATTTGGTCATTTACTTTTTCCCAAGCGGTTGACCAAACAAAGAAGACGCCTGCGCCAAGCATGGAAGCCAAACCAATGGCAACTGCTCCAGCAAGTGAGAGCTGTTGTTTTGGTTTAGACGTGGCCATCGAACAGGCTGGTGACGCTATCGTCGTTGAATACAGATGAGATAGCTCTAGCAATCAGCGGTGCAATAGATAGCACAGTTAGCTTCTCGAACTGTTTAGAAGCATCGATTGGCAAAGTGTTAGTTACTATCACGTTGTCAACATCAGGACCTGAGAGTCTTTCAACAGCAGGGTGACTAAAAACCGCATGAGTCGAAGCAACGATGATTCGGCCGGCTCCGTTATCTCTGAGTGCTTTAGCAGCAGCCACGATAGTTCCTGCGGTATCGATCATGTCGTCAACAAGAACACAGACACGGCCTTCAACTTCACCGACCAGTTCATTGACCTGAACCTGGTTTGGCTTGTTAGGGTCACG
>RFYI01000098.1 GCA_009921165.1 Actinomycetota bacterium
GTCCATGTAGTAGCGCTCAAGCAACCAGGCATCTTCATTGTTTAGTTCAAGTGAGTCTCTGTTTTCATGTAGGTGTTTGATACGTCCAAAGAGATCTTGGTTCAAACGAATAGCGTCCATGTGAGCAGCTAGCTTAGGAGCCACCTCTTCTTCGATCTCATCTAGTCGATCGCTAGTGTCGCTTGAAGACTTGTTATAGAACACTGTGAGCACACGCATCAAGAGCTGGCCACTTCGTTCCATCGCAACGACGGTGTTCTCAAAGGTGACGTCAGTCTGTTTGATGATGTCGTGAACTTCACCTAGTTGTTGTTCACAGCCGGCATAGAAAGCAGGGAGGTAACTCTCATCATTAATACGTGAGAAGTCAGGCATCTCATATTCAAGGGTTGAACGCAGGGCAAATGGGTTTTCGTTGTCAAAGGTCATGAGCAAAAGCCTAGACCTTATCTACGACAACTTTTCGGCTTAATAGCGAAAAGTTATTCAGCAGCAGGGGCTAAAACTACCTCGGTAACAGCTATCTCATCAGCTGCGGCAAAGGTCAAAGCACCTATTCTTCCTGCAGCCTTTAGGTCCCTAGAAAGTACTTCTAGGCGCTCTAAAACTCCAGCAGGAGCAGTCATAACCGCACTTGTCACATCAGCCTTCATCGAAGCTTTAGCATCGCTCTTAGCCTTGCGGGTACCGAATAGAGCCTGGGAAGCTAGCGGCAAGAGATCAGCATTGGTGGCAGCTAAGCCTGTTTCTAGTTCTTTGGCGGTTGGCCAGGAACTGCGATGAATTGAACCTGAGTTGGTTTGCCACCAGGACCAGACCTCATCGGTTGCAAAAGGTAGGAATGGAGCAAAGAGTCTGAGCAGGGTGAGTAAAGATGTTCTAAGTGCTACCAAAGCAGAAGCTTGCTCATCAGCGTTGAAGCCACCTTGACCGTAAGCACGTTCTTTAACTAGCTCTAGATAGTCGTCAGTAAAGTTCCAGAAGAACTTTTCAGTAAGTTCCAGTGCCTTGGTGTGATCGTAAGCATCAAAGGCGGCTGTTGCATCGGTAACTACTTGAGCAAGGTTTAGTAGCAAACTCTGGTCGATAGGTTCTGTTGCCTTTGCTGATTCACTTGGTGCATCAAATGAAAGTACGAACTTAGCTGCGTTGAGAACCTTGATAGCTAGCCTTCGACCGATCTTCATCTGACCGGTATCAAAGGCTGCATCTGTGCCTAGACGAGCACTGGCTGCCCAGTAACGAACTGCATCGGATGAGTGTTCCACTAGAAGATCGTTAGGGGTAACAACGTTGCCCTTAGATTTAGACATTTTCTTACGATCTGGATCAAGAATCCAACCGGAGATTGCTGCATCACTCCAAGGAAGAACACCGTGTTCCTGTTGTGCTCGAAGAACTGTTGAGAACAACCAAGTTCTAATGATGTCTTGACCTTGAGGGCGAAGGTCGTATGGGAATACCTTGGCAAACTTCTCGGGGTCATCCAACCAGCCACCACCTAGTTGTGGTGTTAGAGAAGAAGTAGCCCAAGTGTCCATGATGTCTACTTCACCAATGAAACCATTAGCAACACCACGTTGTGATTCGGTGTATCCATCAGGAACATCGGTTGATGGGTCGATTGGCAGCTGAGCGCTTGATGGAACCAGCACCTTATCGAAATCAGGTTCACCGTTGCCATCTAATGCATACCAAACAGGAATTGGAA
>RFYI01000099.1 GCA_009921165.1 Actinomycetota bacterium
ACCAGTGCCAAACCAATACCGGTATTACCTGAAGTTGGCTCAACAATAGTTCCACCAGGCTTAAGCTGACCAGCTGCTTCAGCAGCATCAATGAGTTTCTCTGCAATGCGATCTTTAATAGACCCACCAGGGTTGAAGTATTCAACTTTAGCCAGCACTGTGCAGGCAATACCATCAGTAACTTTGTTCAACTTCACTAAAGGGGTATTGCCGATAAGTTCCACTACATTGTTGTAATACTTCATACCTCAAGAATACCGAGTAAAAGAAAACCCGCCTTGGCGTAAAGCCAAGACGGGTTCCCAGAGATGTGGTCCTAAGGCACTAGAGGAAGTTGTGTCTTGAGTGTCTTTCCTAGTGGATGACCTAATTTGTCGACAAAGGTCTTGTAGCAAACCCAGCCCAACGGAGACGAAGTGAATTCGACGTGGGATAGCGAGTCTGGCTCTGAGGTTGGCGTTGAACCGCAAATGTTCGTTGCTCTCTCGTGAAGACTAGTTGCTGACATTAACACAGCTGGAACTATCATCACTAGAACAACTAATAGAATTGCGATCTTTCCTCTTTGTATTTTCATGCTTCTCCCTTCTGTAAAAATCTTATTTGATATATAACAAATAATGCAAGTTTTTGGATAGTATTTGCCTATGAATAAAAACGAACCGGTAAGAGTGACCAAACCAACCCTCAAAGTTGCCGCCTATTTGAGTGACCTCAAAGGTGCATCCACCTGGGGTCTCCAGATATGTGCTGAGACAGGTCTTGGCTCAGGATCGGTCTATTCAGTACTCGACCGGCTCGAAGGGTACGGGTGGGTCGAGTCCTACTGGGAAGAAGACAATAGCCGCCGAGGAGCTAGAAGAAGGCTATACAAAGTGACCACATTAGGAAAAGGTTCCCTGAAAGAACTTGTCGCAGATCATGCTCCTGTTTCAAGTCCAATCCGTAATCTCAAGAAAGTACAGGCATAAGGATGAACACCAACGAATCTCAACTAAAGTTTCTGAGCTTGGGTCTGAAAAAATCGAGGACCCAAAGAATTCTTGAAGAATTCCAAAGCGATACCGAACTAGATCCAAATGCAAAGAGCACAGCAATTTTCAGGATTCTCAAAAGCTATTTCTGGGTGAGCAACCTCAGTTCTCCCCTGGTCTTTTTCATTGGTGCTGTTGGGCTTATTCTGACCCTCAAATTCCACTGGCTCTGGGCATCTTGCCTCCTGCTGGTTTCGCTCTTCACAACTCAAAGTGTTTCTGAGGGAACTTTTTCTTTCAGAACTTTCAAGATATACAAACTGTTTGTAGGAGTCGTAGTTCTAATCACCTGTTACTGCTGCTTGATGTTTGACAATGCCGGTGACTGGGCTCGCATGCACAACCTTGACTTCTTCTTAGGTAAATCTGTTTACTTCGTTGGCGGAGCCATAGCCTTAGTAACTCTGATTTCTATCGCCATTGATTTCTATAAAAGTAAAGAGAAGTTCATTCAGGTTCAGCGCTTTCTATTTGTGATCTGCACGGTTGGTCTTTACCTAAGCAGCAACGACATTGCTCCATACCCATATGGGCGTGGTTACCTAACTCAACTTGCTCTAGCTGCTGTTCTATTTGTGACTTCCTTGATAAAAAGAAAACCCGCCTTGGCGT
>RFYI01000100.1 GCA_009921165.1 Actinomycetota bacterium
GACCACTTCGCATACAAAGTAATGTCTTCAGTCACACCAGGTGCGTAAGGGAATGAGACTGCCTCACCACCATCAGTTGCAGACCAACCCAAGAACGTGTATCCAGGACGAGTAGGGTCATATGGAATTTCCAGCGATTCGCCTGTATAGAAGAGTCCAGCATCAACTGATGACCCGCCCTTTGAATTGAATGTCACAGCATGAGAATCGACAGACCAGACAGCATACAAAGTAATGTCCGTTGTCACACCAGGGGAATAAGGAAACGAAATAGCATTTCCACCGTCAGTTGCAGACCAACCCTCGAATTTATAGCGAGGGCGTGTAGGTGCAGAACTGGAAGAGGCTTCAAATTGAAAATCGATACCATAATTAGTTCCACCGAATATCTCAGGATATTGAGGTGAGTCGGCCTCTTGGTAATACGACTCTAGAACTGTAAGAGGTCCTCTACGCGTTTCTGCAAAATAGTTATAGTTCCAGGCATAGGTCGCACCAAAAACAGAAACAGTGAAGCTCTGGTTCGCAGCTATAAATACTGGTCGCTTAAGTATTACGGTCTGCCAACCACTGGAAGTCTCTCCCGCGAACGCTTGTGACGCCAACAATGTTCCATCAGCTGACCAAACCTGTGCTGAATGTCCTCCGTTGTCATCCACATACTTAAAGAAGGAAACCTGTCTCACAAACCCACCTTGATTTGTCGAGACTTGCACACCATTATTGACGGACTGACCATACCACCAAGGATCTTGATAACGCACTGGCTCTGGCGTGTAATCCACTAAAAGGTTTGTGATGGAGCCAAACGATTCTCCAGTTTTAAACGAACCAGGGGAAACAGCTGTTCCACCTTTCGAATTGAAAGTTATTGTGTGGCTATCAACAGACCACTTCGCATACAAAGTAACATCCGTTAAGACACCTGGTGAATAAGGGAAGGAAACAGCACTACCACCATCAGTTGCAGACCAACCCAAGAAAGAGTAACCGGCACGAGTAGGAGCAGAAGGAGCAGCCAGCGAACCAGCAGTCACAAACGAACCAGTAGAAACAGCTGACCCGCCCTTCGAATTGAAAGTCACAACATGAGAATTCGCAGACCACTTCGCATACAAAGTAACATCCGTTGTCGCACTAGGTGAATACGGGAAGTCGACAGCACTGCCGCCATCAGAAGCAGACCAACCCTGGAAGGTATAACCAGCACGAGTAGGAGCAGAAGGAGCAGTAAATGATCCATCAGTAACGAATGAACCAGCAGAAACAGCTGTTCCACCCTTCGAATTGAAGCTCACAGTGTGACTATCAGCAGACCACTTCGCATACAAAGTAACATCTGTTAATACACCAGGAGCGTAAGGGAATGAGACTGCCTCACCACCATCAGTTGCAGACCAACCCAAGAAAGAATACCCAGCACGAGTTGGGTCATAAGGAATCCCCAGCGATTCGCCTGTATAAAAGAGTCCATTCTCAACTGAAGAACCACCCTTCGAATTGAAAGTTACTGTGTGACCATCGGCAGACCACAACGCATACAAAGTCATATCCGACGTAACACCAGGGCTATAAGGGAACTCAACAGCACTTCCACCATCAGAAGCAGACCAACCCTGGAAGGTATAACCAGAACGAGTAGGAG